>CAYGGX010000042.1:0-6520 GCA_964349585.1 uncultured Actinotalea sp. | reverse complement strand
AGGTCTCCTCGATGCCGGTCACGCGGTCGTCGCGCACCTCGATCGTCGCCAGGAAGTGCTCCGGGGAGCCGTAGGCCCAACCCGGTCGATCGCCGTCGAGGAACGCGGCGAAGGTCCGCAGGTTGATGTCGCGGTGCTGGACGGTGAAGCCGTCGATGAGCGCGACCCTCGCCGAGGGCGCGACGGCAAGGATCAGCACGGCGTCGTCCGGGTCGTCGATCCGGAAGCCGTTGGGCGCTGTGTCGTCGGGAAGCATCTCCGCCGGGTCGAACGTGATCGCCTGCCCGTCGAAGCCGACCACGTACCCGGAGTGGTCGCCGTCGGGCAGGCTGTCGAAGGTCTCGCCCGCAGCCGGGCCGCGCTCACCGGCGCAGGCCGCGAGCGTCCCGACGAGCAGCGCGGCCACAAGTGTCGCGCGAGTCCTCATCAGGTTCCCCCGGTCGGGTCGCAGGCCCGATCGAGGCTCAGGCTAGCCCCGTCAGGTCCCCGACGGGGCCGGTTCCAGCCGGCGGTACGGCTCGCCCAGCATGGGCCTGCGGTCCGGCTCCCCGCGCCGGGGCCACAGCGCCATCGCCCGCTCGGCCTGGGCGGTGATCGTCAGCGCGGGGTTCACGCCGAGGTTCGCGGACACGCTCGACCCGTCCACGACGTGCAGTCCAGGCTCGCCGTAAGCGCGGTGGTAGGCGTCCACCACGCCGGTCTCGGCGCTGTCACCGATCACGCAGCCGCCGAGCAGGTGCGCGGTCATCGGCACGTCGACGACCTCCCCGATGCTCGAGCTCGGGAACCCCTTGATCAGCCGGGCCGCCCGGGTCACCGCCTCGTAGCCCAGGGGGATCCAGGTCGGGTTCGGCTCGCCGTGCCCCTGCCGAGAGGTGACCCTCCGGCCGAGCAACCCGCGCCTGGTGTACAGGGTCAGCGAGTTGTCGGTCGACTGCATGACCAGGCCGATGATCGTGCGCTCGGACCAGTGCCGGATGCCGAACAGCAGGGACGGGATCCGGCCGGGGTGGCGCAGGTTCTCCGCGAGCCAGCGCACCGGCCGCGGCAGCCGGCCGCCGGGCGTGCCGATCGTCGCGAGCAGGCCCATGGCGTTGGACCCCTTCGCGTAGCGCACCGGCTCGACGTGGGTGTGCGGCTCGGGGAAGAAGGACGACGTGATCGCGACGCCCCGGGAGAAGTCCATCTCGCGACGGTGCCGGATCGCGGTGATGGCGCCGTTGAGCGCCTCGCTGTTCGTCCTGGTCAGGGTTCCCAGGCGGGGCGACAGGCCGGGCATCGACCCGCGTGCGACGACGCGGTGCAGCAGCTGCTGGGTGCCCCAGGTGCCGGCGGCGAGCACCACCTGGTCGGCGGTCAGCACCCGCCGGGTGCGCCTCGACCACGCGCCCGTCCGTTCGGTGGTGACCTGCCAGCCGCCTGCCCGTCGCGTCAGGTCCACGACGCTGGTCAGCGGCTCGATGCGGGCGCCGGCCGCCTCGGCGAGGTGCAGGTAGTTCTTCACGAGGGTGTTCTTCGCGCCGACCCGGCAGCCGGTCATGCAGCCGCCGCACTCCGTGCACCCGGTCCGGGCGGGCCCGACGCCCCCGAAGTACGGGTCGGGAACCGTCACGTCCGGCTCCTTGGTGCCGTCCCGGCCGAAGAACACCCCCACCTGCGACGGCTGGAACGTGTGCCCGACCCCCATCTCCTCCGCGACCTGTCGCATCACCACGTCGGACGCGGTGACGGTCGGGTTGGTCACCACCCCGAGCATCCGCTCGGCCGTCGCGAAGTGCGGGGCGAGCTCGTCCTGCCAGTCGGTCAGGTGCGCCCACTGCGGGTCGGTGTAGAACGCCTCGGGCGGGCGGTAGAGGGTGTTCGCGTAGTTCAGGCTGCCCCCGCCCACGCCGGCGCCCGCGAGGATGAGCACGTTGCGCAGCAGGTGGATCCGCTGGATGCCGAACCAGCCGAGCCGCGGGGCCCAGAGGAAGTTGCGCAGGTCCCAGGAAGATCTGGGCAGCTCGTCGTCGGCGAACCGGCGCCCGGCCTCCAGGACGAGCACCCGGTAGCCCTTCTCGGCGAGCCGGAGCGCGGCCACCGAGCCGCCGAAACCGCTGCCGACGACGACGACGTCGACGTGGTCGTCGGGGACGGCGGCTCGGTGGGCGACGGTCATCGCGCCGGCACCCGGCGCCAGATCCGCAGCGCCACGGTCATCAACCGGGCGTACCGCTCGGGGGCCACCCCGCGCAGGTAGGTGGACGGCAGCCATCGCTGCTCCGCGATCGTCTGCGGCTCCGTCCAGGTGAGCAGCCCCTCGCGGCCGTGCCGCCGACCCATCCCGCTGTCCCGGGTGCCACCGATCGGAGCCGCGTGGCTTGCCCACGCCGCCGCGTACCCGTCGTTGATGTTCACGATCCCGACGCTTAGCCGCGCAGCGAGGCGCCGGACGACGCTCACCGGTCCCCAGAGGCTCGCGTTCAGCCCGTACCTGGAGTCCTCGACGGCGGCGACGGCGTCGTCGGGGCTGGCGAAGCGGTACACCGCGGCGACCGGCCCGAACGTCTCCTCCCGGGCGACCGCCATGTCGTCGGTCACGCCGGTCAGCAACGTCGGCTCGTACACCAGGGGACCGAGGTCGGGCCGGGCGTGGCCTCCGGCGCGCACGGCCGCGCCCTTGCCGACCGCGTCCCGCACGTGTTCGGTCACCCGCTCGAGCTGGTCCGCACTCGACAGGGGGCCGAAGTCGGCGTCCCATCCGGTGCCGTACCGCAACGCCTCGACCCGGGCCACGAACCTCGCGAGGAACTCGTCGTGCACCGTGTCGGCCACGTAGACCCGCTCGGTCCCGACGCACACCTGGCCGGACGACGCGAAGCACGCTCGCACGGCGCCCTCGACGGCGGCCGTCAGGTCGGCCCCAGGCAGTACGACCAGGGCGTTCTTGCCGCCCAGCTCGCCGGAGAACGAGATGAGTCGGCGCCCGCACCGCTCCGCCAGCTTGCGGGCCGTCGCCGTGGAGCCGGTGAACATGAGCGCGTCGACACTGTCCACGATCGTGTCGCCCAGGACGGCGCCGGGCCCGGTGACCACCTGCAGCACCTCGGTCGGCAGCCCCGCCCGGTGCAGCAGCTCGACCAGGGCGAGGGCGCAGAACGGGGTCTGCGAGTCCGGCTTGAGGAGCACCGCGTTGCCCGCCAGCAGGGCCGGCACGACGTCGGACATCGCGAGGGTGAGCGGGTAGTTCCACGGGCTGATCACCCCGACCAGGCCCTTTGGCCGGCGCCGCACGGTGGTCCGGGTGGCGAGGGGCAGGTACCCGCCGACCCGCCGGTCGCGCAGCAGGCGCGCGCCGGCGGAGGCGAGCCAGCGAGTCAACAGGACGACGTCGGCGGTCTCCTCGAACGCGTCGCGGCGGGTCTTGCCCGCCTCCGCCGACGCCAGGTCGATCAGCCGCTCCTGCTCGGTGAGCACCAGCTCGCCGAACCGGCGCACCACCGCGGCGCGTCGCCGGACCGGGGTGGCCGCCCAGCGCACCTGCGCCGCCCTGGCGCGTCGCGCCGCGGCAACCACGTCGTCGGCGGTACAGATCGGGATGCGACCCACCTCGGCGCCGTCCGGGGTCAGCACATCCCGGGTCGGGGCGTCGGGGTCGCACGCGACAAGCGCGGCCAGCCGGTCGGTACCGAGCCGGGCGTCGAGCGGCGCGCCGGTGCGTTGAGCGACGTTGCTCACGGTCACTCCCATCAGGGGCAGGGGGGCCCATTGTCACCCCTCCGGCCGGTTCCTGCGGCGTGTCCGGGCGTGAGCCCCCGCTCCGCGGGCCGGGCCTCAGGGCTGGTCGGGCGCCTGCGCCAGTCCCTCCGCGATGAGGTCCATCACCGACGAGTCGGCCAGGGTGGTGACGTCCCCGACCTCCCGGTGCTCGGCGACGTCGCGGAGCAGCCGGCGCATGATCTTGCCCGACCGCGTCTTCGGCAGCTCGGCGACCACGAGGATGGTCCGGGGCCGGGCGATCGGCCCGATCTGCTGGGTGACGTGCGCGCGGAGCGTGGCGGCGACGTCCTCGCCCTCGCCGACCTCGTCGACCCGGTCGGTGTACTCGGCCCGGAGGATCACGAACGCCACGACTGCCTGGCCGGTCGTCGGATCGCTGGCGCCGACGACCGCGGCCTCGGCCACCATCGGGTGCGAGACCAGCGCGGACTCGATCTCCGCGGTCGACAGCCGGTGTCCCGAGACGTTCATCACGTCGTCCACCCGGCCGAGCAGCCAGATGTCGCCGTCGGCGTCCCGCTTCGCCCCGTCGCCCGTGAAGTAGGACCCCGGGAAACGAGTCCAGTACGTGTCGACGAACCGCTGACGATCGCCCCAGATGCCGCGCGCCATCGCCGGCCAGGGGGCGGTGAGGATCAGGTAGCCGCTCTCACCGTTCGCCACGGGCTCGCCGTGCTCATCGACCACCTCGGCGGCGATCCCGGGCAGCGGCCCCATCGCGCACCCGGGCTTGGCCTCGGTCACGCCCGGCAGCGGCGAGATCATCACGCCGCCGGTCTCGGTCTGCCACCAGGTGTCCACCACCGGGGTCGCGTCCCCACCGATCACGCGCCGGTACCAGGTCCAGGCCTCGGGGTTGATCGGCTCGCCCACGCTGCCCAGCAGGCGCAGGCTCGACAGGTCGTGCTCCCCCGGATGGCCCTCGCCCCACTTCATGCACGTCCGGATGGCGGTGGGTGCGGTGTAGAGGATCGTCACGCCGTAACGTTCGACGACCTCCCACCACCGGCCCTTGTGCGGCGTGTCCGGGGTGCCCTCGTAGAGCACCTGGGTCGCGCCGTTGAGCAACGGCCCGTAGACCACGTAGCTGTGTCCCGTGACCCAGCCGACGTCGGCCGTGCACCAGTAGATGTCGGACTCGGGCTTCAGGTCGAACACCGTCTGGACGGTCGCCGCGCACTGGGTCAGGTATCCGCCGGTCGTGTGCAGGATTCCCTTCGGCTTCCCGGTCGTGCCGGAGGTGTAGAGGATGAACAGCGGATGCTCGGCCGCCACCGGCACCGGGGTGTGTGTGTCGGCCGCATCGGCCAGGGCCTCGTGCCACCACGTGTCGCGCTCGGGGTTCCAGTCGACGGACTGGCCGGTTCGGCGCACCACGAGCACCGAGCGCACGGAGGTCGCCCCGCTGACGGCCTCGTCGACCGCGGGCTTCAGGGCGTTGGCCGAACCTCGCCGGTAGCCGCCGTCGGCGGTGATCACTGCGACGGCGTCGGCATCGGCGATCCGGGCTCGCAGCGCCTCGGCGGAGAACCCGCCGAAGACGACGGAGTGCACAGCGCCGATGCGGGCGCAGGCCAGCATCGCCACCACCGCCTCGGGGATCAGGGGGAGGTAGATCGCCACCCGCTCGCCGGTCCGGATCCCGAGGGCGGTCAGGGCGTTCGCCGCCCGGGACACCTCGACCTGGAGCTCGGCGTAGGTGATCGCACGACGGTCGCCGGGCTCCCCCTCGAACAGCAGCGCGATCCGCTCGCCGTGGCCCGCCGCCACGTGCCGGTCCACGGAGTTGTGGCAGGCGTTGAGCCGACCGTCCGCGAACCAGCGGGCGACCGGGGCGTCGGACCAGTCCAGCACCTCGGTGAACGGGGTCTCCCAGTCGAGTGCGCTCGCCTGCTCGGCCCAGAACCCCAGCCGGTCCGCGGCGGCCCACGCGTACAGCTC
The DNA here is from genome assembly GCA_964349585.1 of uncultured Actinotalea sp. Lineage (GTDB taxonomy): Bacteria > Actinomycetota > Actinomycetes > Actinomycetales > Cellulomonadaceae > Actinotalea. The sequence goes on along the minus strand of CAYGGX010000042.1, from coordinate 820 downwards.
GGCGTGCGCGTTCGCGTGCGCGACCATCTCGGGAGCCGGCGGGAACGTCCGCGGCGGGGCCGCGGGCGGGGTTCCCTCCGCGGCGTCGGTGGTGACTGCGGTCTGTTGCGCGACGTCGGGCATTCCCGGATCGTAGACGCTGTCTAGGACCTAAGTCCTGGGCTGGATCACCTGGTGGTCACCCGTCGCGGCGCGGGCCGCCGAGGATCACGCGCGGCTGCCGGTCGCCCCCCAGGTCCGCCGCTGGGCGTCCTCCCGCTCGGCATCCGCCCGCGCGCGCTCCGCGACGGCGACGCGCTCCGCGAACCGCCGGCCTCGGCGTCGCGCGAGGGAGGTGGCCAGGCCGGCCGCGACCAGGAGCGCGCCGAGCACGAGCAGCGATCCGCTCATCCCGGCATCCGCCAGCTGCTCGACCTCCACCGGGACGGCCCCGTCGGCGGTCATCGCTTCTGCGCCGTCGCGCATCGCGGTCGGCACGACGAGGTACGCCAGGCCGAGCCCCACGCCCCAGACGAGTCCGCCCACCACCGGCAGCGCGGCGCTCCAGACGCCGAGCAGGACGATCACGACGAGCATCACGACGCCGAGCGAGAGCAGGGTGCCCCCGAGCAGGTCGGTACCCATCTCCGTCGTGCCGGCGATGTCGGCGAGGCGGCCGGTCCCGATGCCGATCAGGGTGAGGGCGAAGGGGGTGAGGACGAGCCCGAGCAGGGCGGCGAGCAGGTGGCGGCCCATCCCGGGGCGCGCTGGGGGCTCCGGCAGATCCCGCTTCTCGGCCTCGGCGGTGTCGCTCGGTCGGCCCTCTGGCGGGGGGGTGGGG
>CAYGGX010000041.1:0-19660 GCA_964349585.1 uncultured Actinotalea sp. | reverse complement strand
CCGGGTCCAGGCCGAGCTCGATCCGATGCAGGCGCCCGTCGATCCACCGGCCGCGCTCGGCCCCGTGGCTGCCGGCGAGCCAGGTGCCCCCGGGGGGCGTCGACCGGTCGGCGAGGTCGATCAGCGCGCGGCCGGAGACGAACGCCAGGTGCAGTCCGGGCACCCGGGCCAGGCGCGCCAGGGCGTCGGCGGCGGCCGGCAGCGGGCGGCTCGCCGCCGGGTCGTCCCGGAGCGGGGCCAGCACGCCGTCGAAGTCGAGCCCGATCAGGGTCCCCGCCGCGGCGGCCGTCCGGGCGAGCTGCTGCAGGGCGGCGTCCAGGTCGGCGGGGACCGAGGCGTCCGGCGCGGCGGGGTTCACGGCGGCGGCGGTGCGATCGCTGGGGCGCGCACCACGTCCGGCACGGTTGAGGCGGGCGCAGTCAGCGTGTCGAGGAACGTCCCGGACCACTTGCGGACGTCGTCCGCCAGCACGCGGCGGCGCAGTCTTCGCATCCGCGAGCGCACCTCTCGGGGGTCCATCGTCACGGCCCGCATGATCGCGTCCTTCAGCCCGTCGATGTCGTGCGGGTTGATGAGCAGGGCGCCGGACAGCTCATCCGCGGCGCCGGCGAACTCCGACAGCACCAGCACGCCCCGGTCGTCGGTGCACGCCGCCACGAACTCCTTGGCGACCAGGTTCATCCCGTCGCGCAGCGCCGTCACGAGCATCACGTCGGCGGCCAGGTAGAGCGCCGCCATCTCCTCCGGAGGGTACGAGTGGTGCAGGTAGTAGATGGCGGACGCGCCGATCCGACCGTGCTCGCCGTTGATCCGTCCGACCAGCAGCTCGACCTCCTGGCGCAGCTGCTGGTAGGCCTCGACGTTCTGCCGACTCGGGCTCGCGACCTGGACGAGCGCCGCCTCAGGCGCGCGCAGCCGGCCCTCGGCGAGCAGCTCGCCGTACGCCTTGATCCGGTGCCGGATCCCCTTGGTGTAGTCGAGCCGGTCGACGCCGAGCAGCAGGACGTCCGGGTCGCCGAGGTCGGCGCGGATCTCCTCGGCCCGCGCCTTGACCTCGGGCGTCCGCGCCATCGCGTCGAACCGGACCGAGTCGATCGAGATCGGGAAGGCGCTTGCTCGTACCTGCCGGTGCCTGCCGTCCGCCGTGGGGACGGTCACCACGTTGCCGCGCGCGGGCAGGTCGGTGAACCGGCGCACCACCCGGACGAAGTTGCTGGCGTCCCCGGCGCGCTGGAAGCCGAGCAGGTCCGCGCCGAGGAGGCCCTCGATCACCTTCTGGCGCCAGGGCAGCTGGGCGAAGATCTCCAGCGGCGGGAACGGGATGTGGTGGAAGTACCCGATCCGCACGTCCGGCCGCAGCTCGCGGAGCATCGCCGGCACGAGCTGGAGCTGGTAGTCGTGCACCCACACCTGGGCTCCCGGCCCGGCCTCCTCCGCGGACGCCTCGGCGAACCTGCGGTTCACCCTGCGATACGCGTCCCACCATCGCCGGTGGTAGACGGGCGGGCTGATGACGTCGTGCGAGAGCGGCCAGAGGGTGTCGTTGGAGAACCCCTCGTAGTGGTCGGCCACCTCCTCGGAGGTCAGCTTCACCGGGACCAGGTGCATCCCGTCCGCGTCGAACGGGTCCGCGTCGACGTCGGGCGAGCCGGACCAGCCGATCCAGGCGCCCTCGCTGGCCTGCATGACCGGCTGCAGGGCGCTGACCAGGCCACCGGGGGAGCGCTGCCAGGCGGCCGACCCGTCCTCGTCGACGGTCAGGTCGACAGGGAGGCGGTTGGCGACGACTACGAACTCGCTCTCGGGCACCTGCCTGCCTCCTTCGATCGCCTTCGAGGGTATCGGGCGGGGTCCAGCCGCGCAGATCCGCCGCGACCCACGGCGCGTGCCCCGGACGCGGGCGGGAGGTGCGGCTAGCGTGCTGGCATGAGGGCTGGTGCGCCGCAGGAGATCGGGGGTTACCGGATCCTCGAGCCCCTCGGTCAAGGCGGCACGGGAGCGGTCTACCGGGCCATCGACGGCGACGGCCGGGAGGTCGCCCTGAAGCTCCTGCACCCCCACCTCGGGGCGGACGACGAGGCCCGCGAACGCCTGCAGCGCGAGGTAGCGAGCCTCCAGCGCGTCCGGCATCCAGGCGTGGCCCGCGTCCTGGACGCCGAGATCGAGTCCTCCGACGCTTTCGTCGTCACCGAGCTCGTGGACGGCCTGGACCTCGCCGAGCACGTCCGCGCCCACGGAAGGCTCGACCCCCACGCCCTCGCCGACCTGGCCGATCAGCTGCGGGAGGCGCTCGCCGTCGTGCACGAGGCGGGGGTGCTGCACCGCGACCTCACCCCAGGCAACGTGATGATCACCGACTCCGGTCCGGTGCTGATCGACTTCGGGATCGCGCAGGGCATGGAGGACTCCCGGGTGACCTCGGCGGGCCTCGTCGCCGGCACCCCGGGCTACGTGGCGCCGGAGCTGCTGAGCGGCGACGAGCCCTCCGAGCAGAGCGACTGGTGGGGCTGGGCCGCACTGATCGCGTACGCGGCCAACGGCCGGCCACCCTTCGGCACGGGGCCGGCGCGTGCCGTCCTGTCGCGCACGAGGGCGGGCGAGGTCCACCTTGCGGGCCTGGCCCCGCGGACCGAGGCCGCGCTGCGTGGCGCGCTGGCGCTCGACCCGCAGCGCCGGCCCTCCCCGCACCGGGTGGTGGCGGAGCTCGACCGCGCCGCCGCTGGAGACACCGAGGTCGGCCAGTCGGAGCTTCCGCTGTGGGAGGAGATCGGCGACCTGACACCGCGGACGAGGGTGCTCGAGAGCGCGCCCGCGGATGACTGGGAGCCGGCCGAGGACCGGGAGTCGGCCCAGGACGAGTCGGACGACTGGTCGAGCCTCGAGGGTGGGGCGGAGGAGGACGAGTGGACCGCCGAGCCCGACCCGTACTTCCGCGAGCCGTCGAGGCGAACCGGAACGGTGCTCGCCGTCGGCCTCGCCCTGGTGACCCTCGGCGCGACGCGTCCAGGTGCCGCGCTGGCGCTGGCGACGGGGCTGGCGGTCGTGGCCCGGAGCGTCGGACTGGACGTCCAGGCCGTCCGGCGTCGGCGCGCCCGCCGGGGTCCGCGCTCCGGCGACACCACCGCCGCGCTGCTGGCCTGGCCGTGGTACCTGGCCCGGGCGGCGCTCGGCGTGCTGCCCGCCGCGCTGGTGGCGGTGAGCGCCGTGCTGCTCGCCGGTGGGATCGGCTGGTGGCTGATCGGCGGCGGACGCTGGGTGGTGGCGCCGCCCGCACCCGACCAGGTCCCTGGGGAGCTGGCGGGCAACGCGCCGTGGGTCACGACGGCGCTCGTCGCGGTGGTGGTCGGTGTCGGCCTGGCGACCCTGTGGTTCGGCCCGATGAGCCGGGCGAGCCGAATGGGCGCCCGCTGGGCCTTCGCCGGGCCGACGGGCAGGGTCGGTGCCGTGACCGTGACCCTGGCGGCGCTCATCGCTTTCGTCGTCCTGCTGGCCGTGGTCGACCGCGACGTCGTCGTCTGGTGGCCGATGTCCGGTCCGCCCGGGGTGGCCTAGGGCCTTCGGCGGCGGTGCGGTGACGCGTATGGTTGCGCCATGGCCCGGCCCATCCGCGCGCTCGCGTCGCGGACCGTACTCCCCGCCCTGGGCGCGCTCCTCGCCGCCGGGGTGACGGGGCGGTCCGGGGTCGCCGGGCTCGTCGTGCACCAGTGCGTGCCCGACGCCGGCTTCGGCTGGCTGGGGATGCGCCTCGCTCTGCTCCGGGTTGACACGGTCTGCCCGAACGGCACGCTCGCGGTCGGCGGTGACCAGCGTCAGGTGCTGGCGGTCGTGCTCGCCGTGGCCCTGCCGGCGCTCGTCGGCCACCTCCTGATCGGCTCCCTCGGGATCGGCGCGATCGCTCACCTCCGCCGGGTCGCAGCGGCGGCGCTGGAGCTCCTGGCGGGCGTTCGGGCGGCCCTGCCCGACGACGTCGCCGTCGTCCTGCCCTCGGGTCTCCGGGTGGCGGTCGCGGGCCTCTACCGCCCGCCGGTCGTCCGCGAGGCTCCCCTGGTCCCCTGGTGGCGTGGGCCGCCCGCTCCGCAGCTCGTCTGACCCGGCGCGCCACGTGCGCGCACCCAGCCGACCGAAGGAGCACCATGCCCACCGAGACCTTGTCTGACTCCCACGCCCCGCCGCCGACCCGGACGAACCTGCAACCGTGGGTCGCCACCGTGGTACGCCTCGGGCTGGCCGCCGTCGCCCTGGCCGCCGGCCTGAGCAAGATCGGGGACCTGCCGGCCAGCGTCCGCGCGGTCCGGGCCTACGAGCTGCTGCCCGAGACCCTGGCGGTGCTGGTCGGCAACGGCCTGCCCATGGTCGAGATCATCATCGGGGCGCTGCTCGCGGCCGGCCTGTTCACCCGGGCAACGGCCGCGACCTTCGGGCTCCTGATGCTCGCCTTCATCGCGGGGCTCATCTCCGCGTGGGCCCGGGGGCTGGCCATCGACTGCGGCTGCTTCGGCGGCGGCGGGCCCGTTGAACCCGACCAGACCACCTATCTGTGGGACCTGCTGCGCGACCTGGTCTTCCTGGCCGGCGCAGCGTTCGTCGTCCGCTGGCCGCGGACCCGGCTGTCCCTTGACCGCGCACTGTCTCTTACCGACTGACTTCCAGGAGAGGAACACCAATGGCTACTCAAGCCCGTCCCAACAAGGCCGCCCGCCGCGAGGAGGCGCGCGCCGCCGCCGAGCGCCTGCGTGCGGAGCAGGAGCGCAAGAACCGCCGACAGCGGAACATCGTGATCGGATCGGTCGTCGCCGTGATCGCGATCCTCGTCGTCCTGGTCACCATGATCCTCGCGGAGGAGGGCAGGTCCAAGCTGGAGGAGGTCGCGCTGCGTCCCGCCGGTTCCACGCTCTCCGGTGCGATCCCGGTGGGGCCCGCCGGCATCGCGGGGACCACGGAGGGCGCGGCCGACGACGCCGTCGTCGTGAGCGTGTACTCGGACTACCTGTGCGGCTACTGCGCGCTGTTCGAGGAGACGAACTCGGCGACGCTCGCCGAGCTGCGCGAGGCCGGCGACATCGTGGTGGAGTACCACATCATCGCGATCTTCCCCGACTCGCCGCCGGACGTGCAGCTCGCGGCGGCCGCGGCGCTGATCGCCGACCGGGCTCCCGAGGCCTTCCTGGACTTCCACCACGCGGTGATGGCCTACCAGGAGACGGTCATGGCCTCCGGGAGCGTCAGCGACGCGGAGATCGCGGCGATCGCGCGGGATGCCGGGGTGAGCGATGACGTGATCGCGGTGATCGAGTCCGGCGGGTACCTGACGGGCGAGCAGAGCTACGTCCCGTGGGTGACCGCCGCGACCGACCAGGCCTCCCAGGACCTGGGCCGGCTGGCGACCCCGACGATCCTGATCAACGGCGAGGTCCTGGACACCCAGTACGACTGGCGGACCGAGGGCAAGCTCGCCGAGGCGATCGCGGCCGCGCGCGGCTGACCGGATGACCCGGCCGGTGGCAAACTGGCCGGGTCCCCCCGCGGGTTGGCTTCCGTGGGGTGCTGCCGCCTTAGCTCAGTGGTAGAGCTTCCGCCTTGTAAGCGGACGGTCGTCGGTTCGAATCCGACAGGCGGCTCCGAAATGGCATCCGACCCGGATCCAGCGCTGCTCCGAATGGATGATCCTCGGTCGGAGAATTAGTCCTGATCGTCCGGTTTTGGGTGCCGAGGACGGGTGAAGGAACGGTCCGGCGCGGGTGAAGTCGGCGTGGTACGTCGTTGTGGGGACTTGCCTTGCTCCACACTGAGTGCTGTCCCGCTCGGACTGGTCCCCCGGCCAGGCCCGCGGGACGGCCGGCCCCCACCGGTCACACCCCCCAATTGCGGGCAGCCCCGGCTCGCTCGCACCCGACACAGAAGGACTACCCCCATGGCATCCACACGCCGCAAGTCTGCCGCCATCGCCCTCGCCGTTGTGGGCATCGCCGGCCTCTCGCTCGCGTCCGCTGCGACCCTGAGCCTGACGAGCAGCAGCGTCCAGGCCGGATCGACCACCTTCGTCGCCTGCCAGGCAACCCCGGTCTCCGTCGCATACACGACGGCCTGGAACGGGACAGCCAACGCCTACCAGACCACCGCTGTGACTGTGTCCGGCATCACGGCGGGGTGCAACAGCAAGAGCATCCTCGTCACCCTGACGGACTCCGCTGGCGCATCGCTGCACGAGTTCAGCGGCGCCACCGGGACCACCGGCTCCGTGACGTTGAGCTCCCCCGCAGCCACGGTCAACCCCGCCTCGATCCTCGGCGTCGCGGCCGTCATCTCCGGCTGACGCGGCTGACGGTCACCCCCGGGACCGTGGTCGAGGCGAGCACCGACCAGGCCGGCGCGGGCAAACCGCGCCGGCTGGTCGGAGCGCTCACCTCCGTCGCGTGGCTCGCTGGGGCGCTGGTGCTCGGCTGGCTCCTCTGGCCCAGCTCGTTGGGTGGCTGCACCACCCTGACGATCGTCTCGGGCGAGTCGATGGAGCCGACCTACTCAACCGGTGACCTGGTGGTATCGCGGTGCGGCCCGGTCGAGGTGGGCGACATCGTCGTCTACAACCCGCCGGACGTGGGCGGGGCCCGGGTGATCCACCGGATTGTCGGCGGAGATACCGGCGGGTGGGTTCTCCAGGGTGACAACAACAGCTTCCTCGATCCGTGGGAGCCCGAGCAGGACCGGATCCTCGGATCGGCGGTGCTACACCTCCCGCAGGTCGGGAAGTTCGCGGCCATCCTGCTCAGCCCGTGGACCTGGATCTCCCTGCTCATCATCGCGTTGGCGGTGGTGGTCTGGCCGGGGCGGGACGAGGAATCGACCGACGATGAGGACCCGGATCGGGACCCAGTTGGACTTGGTTTCGAGCCGGACCAGCCCGCACCACAGGGATAAGCAACGCAGGATCAAGCACACATCGAGGACGAGAGGGGTGAGGATCATGACGTACAAGTACCGGCGCCCGCTGGTCGCACTCCTACTTGCCGTCGCGGTGGTCGGTACCGCCACCCTGGGCAGTGCCGCGACCCTCACGGTCAACGCGGCCTCGATCTCCACCTTCACCGTCACACACCCGTGCCCCGGGAACGCGACGGCCGTGCCCGCCGGCGCATCTGGAACGCAATTCACCGGTGTCACGGTGACCCTGCCGTCGACGGCCTGTAACGGGCGGGTCGTGCACGTCACAGTGCTGAACGGGACGACGGTGGTTCGGCAGGGACAGGCCACCGTTGTCGGCGCAACGGCCACGGTCGCGGGTATGGCCGCCTACACCGCGCAGTCCGGCTACACCGTCCGCGCGACGGTCTCCGGCTGGAACCTCCCGACCACGTGGTCGTACACCCCGCCCCCGGTGAGCCTTGTCGCCACCTGCCGGACGACCCATCCGAACGCCACCTGCGCGGCCGATGTGGTCCTGCGACCCAACCCCGGATGGACTACGGGCTACGACCTGGACATCACGATCCGCGACACGCGGACCATCGGAAACAGCAATGCCTACGCGTGGACGATCGAGATCGACTTCTCCAGTCTCGGCTACCCCTTCGTACCGACGGCCGCCAACGCCACGGGCCTGGTGCGGCAGAGCACCTGCGCGGCCCGCCCGGTGTTGACGATGACGGGAGTCACCGGTTGGGGCGAACACCACCTCCTCCGGAGGGGCGATTCGCGGACCGTCTGGCTTCAGCCGCTCAGCACTGGGACCGGCAGCCTGTTCACCTGCCCCTGAGACTCACCCCCTGCTGAAGGCCCGACCCGGGGGTCGGGCCTTCAGCTTGTCTGCTGCGTGAGGTGCCCTCGGTCGAATCTTGGCGGGCAGCAGTTCCGGGAGCCTTGCTTCGTGGCCGCACGCCAGCTACGTGGAAGGTGTGGGTCCCCATCCGGCCTGAACCTTCCGCAATGTGGCCAGATCCGCCAAGTAGCGCGCCAGATCCGGGGACCGGTCACTCGACGGGCCACAGCTCCGGGCGCTTCGGCCCGCGCAGGTCGCCGGACGACCGGCCGCGCAGGCGCCGCGTCGCCCAGGGATACACGTGCCCCCGCCACCACTGCACGTTCGCCCGCGTCTGAGCGGCTCGGGGCAGCGGCGGCAGCGGGACCAGGGGGTCGTCCCAGGCGTCGTCGTCGGGCTCCAGGCCAAGGGCGACCAGGGCGCCTTGCGCGACCCTCCGATGGCCCTCGGTGGTCAGGTGGATCCGGTCCGGCGCCCACATCCGCCAGTCGCGCAGCGAGCGCATCCCCCACAGGTCGAGCACGTGGGCGCCGTGCCGCTGGGCGATCGTCCACACATGGGAGTTCATCACCGCCACCCGGCTGCGGCTGCGGCGCACCAGGGGGCTGTCCTTGACGTCCATGCCTGTCCCGAGCAGCACATCGGCCCCCGCGGCTCGGAGCCGGACGACGGCGGCCTCGAGGTCGCCGGCCAGGCGGTCGGGGTCGGCCGATGGTCGCAGCAGGTCGTTGCCGCCGCCGATCAGGCTCACCAGGTCGGGACCAAGCTCCAGCGCCGCCGGCAGCTGTTCACGCAGGATCGGGCCGAGCAGCCGCCCGCGCACCGCGAGGTTCGCGTAGCGCATCGGCCCGTCAACGCTGTCGGCGGCCCGCTCCGCCAGGTGCGCGGCGAGCAGGTCGGCCCAGCCGCGGCACTCCAGCGCGGGGGAGACCAGATCGGTCCTCGCCGGCGGCTCGCCCCCCGGCACGTCCCACAGGCCCTCGGTGAATGAGTCGCCGAGCGCGACGTAACGCCGCCAGCGACTGGGGGAGCGGGTGAAAACCACGCCAGCAGTGTGCCCCTATGCCCACGATGCTGCCCAATCCGGACAGGGCGAACGCGACAGGGGGTGGACGGATCGGCGCGGGAGGTCCATGCTCAATCTGTCAGCGAAAAATGGCAAACCCGTCGTAAGGCGGGGACGCAAAGCCACGGGACCCTCTGGGTCAGCCGGGTTACCGAACGACAAGAGGTCTGAGATGACCAGTACCAAACAACCCCCCACCGCAGCGCTGTGCGCTGCACCGCGGACGCTCGCGTCCGTCGCTTGACCCTGCGCTCCTTCGGGAGCACACCCGTCCGACCGGCGATCAGCCGGGACGACGGAATCGCCGGGAAACCGGAGCGGGACAGGTGATTTGGCTCACAAGGCCATATGGAAGGGGGGGACAGAGATGAAACTGAACAGCAGGAAGAACCGCAAGGCCACAGCCGTGGCCCTCGTCGCGGTAGCCCTCATCGGGCTGCGGACTGCGTCTGCAGCAGGAGCTGATCTGGACCCTGAGCAGCTCTTCGTGGGAAGCAGCACTGCCGAGCAGTGCGGCTCCTCCTCGATCACTATCGACTACGACGTCGCGTACGACGCCGCACTGCGCGGTTACGGAGTGAGCGCCACCCAGCTGTCGGGGCTGGATGTCAGGTGCCAGGGATACGAGGTAATCGTTTCCCTCAGCGGGCCCGGGGGGGCTGCGCTGGCCGAGATGACCGCAGTGGTTGACGGCGAGCAGATGCGAGTCGCGGTGCCGGTGGGAACACCGGTGGCAGTGGAGGACCTCACTGGGGTGAGCGTGGTCCTCCTGAGTGCGGCGGCATAGACCGCTAGCCGGCCGACGTGGTGCCGCCCTCCGGGGCGGCACCGGTCGGCGGCCGGGAGGCGCACCAGTCGATGACCGGTGCCCCCTGCTCGGCCAAGAGCCTGTTGACCCGCGAGAACGGCCGTGAGCCGAAGAACCCACGGTCGGCCGAGAGCGGGCTGGGGTGAGCCGACGCCACCACGGGGACGCCGCCGAGGAGCGGTCTGACCTGCTGGGCGTCCCGCCCCCAGAGCACGGCCACGAGCGGTCCCCCGCGCGCGACGAGCGCGGCCACCGCGCGGTCGGTGACCTCCTGCCAGCCGAGGTCCCGGTGCGACCCCGCGACGCCCTCGCGCACGGTGAGCACCCTGTTCAGCAGGAGCACGCCCTGGTCCGACCAGCCGGACAGGTCGCCCGACGCCGGACAGCACCCCAGGTCGTCCGTGAGCTCCCGGTAGATGTTCTGCAGCGAGCGCGGCAGGGGCCGGACGTGGGGCGCGACGGAGAACGACAGACCGACCGCGTGCCCGGGGGTCGGGTACGGGTCCTGGCCGATCAGCAGCACCCTGACCTGCTCGAGCGGGCGGGCGAAGGCGCGCAGGACGTCGCCGGCGGCCGGGAGGTAGCGGTGCCCGGCGGCGATCTCGGCCCGGAGGGCGTTCCCGATGGCTCGGAGGCGGGGCTCGGCGGGCCGGAGGGCGTCGGCCCAGTCGGCCGCCATCAGCTCGTCGAGCGGCAGTGGCACGGCCCGACGCTATCCCGAGTGCGCCTCCGGGTGACCGAACTGACGACCGGAGCCCCGGGATCGTCAACCGGAGCGTCCCTGCGGGGAATGACACCGTTGTGATTCCGGGGCTAGCATGACGGGGTACGGACACCGACGAGCATGGGAGTGGCGGGATGGAAGGACCGGCGGCGGCCAGTATCGCTGCGGTGCAGCCCGGCGTCCCGCAGCCGCTCTCGGACCGTGACGAGCAGGTGCTCGCGTTCGAGCGTCAGTGGTGGAAGTACGCCGGCGCCAAGGAGCAGGCGATCCGCGAGCTGTTCGGGATGTCGGCGACCCGCTACTACCAGGTGCTGAACGCGCTGATCGACTCGCCGGCCGCGCTCGCGCACGACCCGATGCTGATCAAGCGGCTCCGGCGGATGCGCGCCTCGCGCCAGCGGGCCAGGAGCGCCCGGCGGCTGGGCATCGACGCCTGACCGCACGGACACGCTAGCCTGATCGCCGTGAAGGCCCCCACCCACCCGCCGGACGAGTTCGACGCAGCAGCCCGGGCCGGCGGCCCCAGCGGGGTGCATCGCGCGCAGCGGTCGTGGTGGAGCCGGTGGTGGCCCTTCGTCGTCGTGCTCGTGCTCTTCCCCGCCCTCGCCTACGCGGCCGTCACCTTCCTCTCCGACTGGGAGGGCCTCCCGGGTGGCGACGACGTCGTCCAGCCGCCGCCCGACGACGACGCCGACGACGGCGCGGCGGACGACGGGGCGGAGCCCGAGCCTGCGGAGACGGCCGAGCCCGAGCCGCCGCCACCACCCCCGCCGGTCCTCGACCGCGCCATCGAGATCTTCAACGCGACGACGACCTCCGGCCTGGCGAGCAACGCGCGCGGTCGCCTCGAGGCCGCTGGCTTCACCGCGGTCACGACGGGGAACTGGGCGGGCGACGATCCACCCGCATCGGCGGTCTACTACACGAGCGCGGACGACCTCGGCACGGCCGAGCTGATCGCGTCGACCCTGGGCATCTCGACCGTCCAGGAGTCCGCGGAGCTGGCGCCTCAGTCCGTCATCGTGGTGCTGGTCGGGGACTACACGGCCGTCTGACCGAGCCGCCGCGGGGGTTCCACGCCGCGGGACGCCGACGCGCATGCACACCGCCTTGCACTCACCCGCCCCGAGTGCCAATAATGACTTAGCACTCTCGCCCTGAGAGTGACAGCACGACCTGGTCCAGGTGAGGCTCGGGACGGGCGACGGGACGTGACCGCCGCCGATCCGGGCCGTCCGTCGCGGGCACCGCGGCCAGTTCCCCGCCACAACCGGAGGATCCATCCGAATGGCCAAGATCATTGCTTACGACGAGGAGGCCCGCCGCGGCATGGAGCGGGGCATGAACGCCCTGGCCGACGCCGTCAAGGTCACCCTGGGCCCGAAGGGGCGCAACGTCGTCCTGGAGAGGAAGTGGGGCGCCCCCACGATCACCAACGATGGCGTGTCCATCGCCAAGGAGATCGAGCTGGAGGACCCGTTCGAGAAGATCGGCGCCGAGCTGGTCAAGGAGGTCGCCAAGAAGACCGACGACGTCGCCGGTGACGGGACCACCACGGCCACCGTGCTCGCCCAGGCGCTGGTGCGCGAGGGGCTGCGCAACGTGGTCGCCGGAGCGAACCCGATCGCCCTCAAGCGCGGCATCGAGAAGGCGGTCGAGGCAGTGACCGCCGAGCTGCTCGCGAACGCCAAGGAGGTCGAGACCAAGGAGGAGATCGCCGCCACCGCAGCGATCTCGGCCGGTGACACCGCGATCGGCGAGCTAATCGCCGAGGCGATGGACAAGGTCGGCAACGAGGGCGTCATCACCGTCGAGGAGTCGAGCGCGCTCGGCCTCGAGCTCGAGCTGACCGAGGGCATGCGCTTCGACAAGGGCTTCCTGTCCGCGTACTTCGTGACCGACCCCGAGCGCCAGGAGGCCGTCCTGGAGGACGCCTACGTGCTGCTCGTCGAGGGCAAGGTCTCGAACGTCAAGGACCTGCTGCCCCTGCTCGAGAAGGTCATCGGAGCGGGCAAGCCGCTGCTGATCGTGGCCGAGGACGTCGAGGGTGAGGCCCTCGCGACCCTGGTGGTCAACAAGCTCCGCGGCACCTTCAAGTCCGTTGCCGTCAAGGCGCCGGGCTTCGGCGACCGGCGCAAGGCGATGCTGCAGGACATGGCGATCCTCTCCGGCGGCCAGGTGATCTCCGAGACCGTCGGTCTGAAGCTGGAGAACGCCGGGCTGGAGCTGCTGGGCCAGGCGCGCAAGGTGGTCGTCACCAAGGACGAGACCACGATCGTCGAGGGTCAGGGCGACTCCGAGCAGATCGCCGGGCGGGTCGCGCAGATCCGTGCGGAGATCGAGAACACGGACTCCGACTACGACCGCGAGAAGCTGCAGGAGCGGCTGGCCAAGCTGGCCGGCGGCGTTGCGGTGATCAAGGCCGGTGCGGCGACCGAGGTCGAGCTCAAGGAGCGCAAGCACCGCATCGAGGACGCGGTGCGCAATGCCAAGGCGGCAGTGGAGGAGGGCATCGTCGCCGGTGGCGGCGTGGCGCTCATCCAGGCCGGCAAGCAGGCGTTCGCGAAGCTGGACCTTGAGGGCGACGAGGCGACCGGCGCACAGATCGTGCGGTTCGCGATCGACGCCCCGCTGAAGCAGATCGCGATCAACGCCGGGCTCGAGGGTGGGGTCGTGGCCGAGAAGGTCCGCAACCTCCCGGCCGGCCACGGTCTGAACGCGGCGACCGGCGAGTACGAGGACCTGCTCGCAGCCGGGGTCAACGACCCGGTCAAGGTCACCCGCTCGGCGCTGCAGAACGCGGCGTCCATCGCGGCGCTCTTCCTGACCACCGAGGTCGTAATCGCCGAGAAGCCCGAGCGGCACCACCAGCCGCAGGGTGGCGGCGACGGCGGCATGGGCGGGATGGACTTCTGATCCGCGCTCGCTAGTCAGTTCGACGGGCGGGCGCCTCCTCGGAGGCACCCGCCCGTCGTTCGCGCGCCGTGACGCGCAGCCCCGAGGCGCGCAGGCGGCGCACCAGCTCGCGGCTGTCGACCGGGACCGCCCCGAGCGCGATGAGCTCCGGGTAGCGCTCCCTTGGCACGTCGTAGTGGTCGCCGTCGAAGCTGCGCGCGGGTATCTGGGCCCGACGGGCGAGCTCGTGCAGCTCGGCCAGCGAGTGGTCGCTGACCAGGTGACCCCACACGGTTCCGTGGCGCGGCCAGAGCGGCGGGTCGAGGAGCACTGTCATCGTCGGGGAGAACTGTCTCGCCGGCCGGGCTGTTCCCGCTAGCGGGCGAACAGCCGGGAGGCCTGCGCTTCGGCGTCGGCGTAGTGCTGGGCCGCGCTGGACAGGGCCGAGGTGATCTGGTCGAGGCTGGCCTCCACTCGCTGCTGGGTCGCGGACCAGTCCGTCAGCAACCCGCCGAACGCGCTGGCGGCCGTCCCCCGCCAGCCCGCCTGCAGGTCGGTCAGGTGGCGCATCAGGGCGGCCACCTCCGTTCTGATGGCGGCGACCGAAGCCCCCGCCGCGGCGCTCGCCTGCGCCACCTGTGCACTGTCGACCTCATACCTCATGACTCCTCCTCCGTCGGGTGCGGTCGACGCTAGGCGGCGATCGGCGGCGCGCTTCCAGCGGGAGCGTCCGCGCGGGGGATGGCGCGAGCGATCAGGGCGGTTGTGGACCAGCTTGGCTCTGAACACTCCGGGGCCGCTTGGCTCAGGAGCGCCCGGGGCCCGCCTGGCGGACCTGAGCCGCCTCGATGCTCGCCAGCTCGCGCTCCAGCCGCTGCAGCTCGGCGTCCAGGTTCTGCCGGGCCGGTTCCTCCCAGCCCTGGCCCAACGGGCTGGCGAACAGGCGGGGGCGCTGCTGGAGCCGGCGCAGGATCGCGATCCGCGCCCGGACGAACTCCTCGACCGGGAGGTGGGCGTACTCGGCCCGGACCTCGGCCAGGTAGGCCTTGTAGCGCTGGGGCTCGGCGGCGAGCATGGCCAGGTCGGCGTCGCAGAGCACGGCGCAGTCGGCGTCGCCGGTCATCGGGCTGTGCCGTTCGAGGGCGGTCACGAGCTCCGCCACCCGGTTGACGGACGCGGGGGGCAGACCGAGCTCGCCGAGCTCAAGCCTTGCGAGCGCCGCGCTGGCACGCTCGTCCTCCCCGCCCCGATGCGCGTAGGACGCCCGCTCCGCGGCGTCGAACACCGCTCCGTGGTACCACGCGGCGAGCCTGACCAGGTCCGCCTCCTGCGCCTCCTGGGCCAGCTCGTCGACCCGCGCCAGCACGTCGGCCAGGTGTCGGGCGTTGTGATAGTGCCTACCCGGCTCGCACCAGCGCGCGAGCAGTGCCTCACCGATGCGCTCGATGTCTTTGGGGGTTGCGGTGGCGCCGGCGCCGATGCAGGTGCGGACGAATGCCGGGACCAGCCACTGGGGTGCGTCGTGGACGCCCATGTCGCGTGAGTTCCTCTCGGGGGACAACGACGAGCAATCCTAGTCGCGCCCGGCGACAAGTGCTGGGTCGGGTGTCCCGATGCCGCCCCCGAGGCGTCGGGGCCGCCCGAGGGCGGCCCCGACGGCCCTCAGCCCTCCTGCCGCTGCGCCTTGAGCGCGGCCAGCCTGGCCTCGACCTCGACCGCTCCGGCGTCGAGCTCGAGCTCCTCGAACTGGGCGTCGAGGGACGACGCCGCAAGCTCGGCGTGCCCCGCGACCCGCGCCTCCTCCCGGCGCACCTTCTCCTCGAACCGGCCGACCTCGGTGGTCGGGTCCAGGACGTTCATCGACGAGATCGCGCCCTGCACCTGCGACTGCGCCTGGGCCGTCTTGGCCCGCGCCACCAGCTGGTCGCGCTTGCTGCGCAGCTCGTCGAGCTTCCCCCTCATCTGGGTCAGCCCTGTCTTGAGCTTCTCCACCACCTCGGTCTGGGAGGCGATCATCGGTTCGGCGGACCGGGCCTCGGACTCGAAGGACATCTGCTTCGAGATGGCTACCTTCGCCAGGTCGTCGAACCGGTTGGCGTCGGCCTCGTTGCCCTCGGCGCGCAGCGCATCGGCCTTCGCCGAGGCCGCGGCGGCCTTGCGCCCCCAGTCCTCCGCCACCTTCACGTCCTCGAGGTGGTCGGCCTCGGCCAGACGCAGGTTGCCGATCGTCACGGCGACTGCGTTCTCCGCCTCGGCGATGGAGTTCGTGTAGTCCCGGACGAGTTGATCGAGCATCTTCTCGGGATCCTCGGCCCGGTCCAGGAGTGCGTTGATGTTGGCCTTGGCGAGCTGGGCGATCCGGCCCATCATCGTCTGCTTCTCAGCCATGCTGTGGTGCCTTCCGGTGAGTGTTGGACTGCTCGGTCTCGGGGATGCTCGTCAGAAGCGGCCACCTCCCCCTCGCCCGCCGCCGCGGGATCCGCCGCCGCGGCTACCGCCGAACCCGCCGCCGCGGCTACCGCCGAACCCGCCGACGCGCGAGCCCCCGAACGACCCGCCGAAGCCGCCGCCACGGGATCCGCCGCGCGACCCTCCGGTCGGGATGCCGAACCCGCCGCCGCGGCCGCCGCCGAGCACCTGGTCGAGGATGATGCCGCCGAGGATCAGGGCGCCGGCGTTGCCGCCGCCGATGCCGGCCCCGGGGCCGCCGCCCTGGCTGCGTTGCCACGAGGCGACGTCGGACTCGGCGAGCTGCTGCGCTGCCAGGGCGAGCTGCTCGGCCTGCTGCGCGGTCGCGAGGGCCGCGACGGGGTCGGCCGCCGCAGTGCGCTCGGCCTCGCCCGCGAGCCGGGCGGCCTCGGCGAGCCGGGTGCGGGCCTCCGTGCCGACCGCCCCCCGCCGGGTCTCGATGAAGGTGCCGACCGACTGGATCTGCGAGCGCAGCCGACCGAGCAGCTGGCCCAGGTGGGCGCGCGCCCGCTCGGCCTGCTCGGCGGCCTCCCGGGCCGGGGCGAGCGCGGCGTCCAGCGCGGTCTCGGTCTCGGTGAGGCGGCGGACGAGGGCCAGCGGGTCGCCGGTGACGCGTTCCGCCTGAGCGGCGGCCACCGCCTCCCGCGCGACCTTGAGGGCCGGCGCCACGGCTTGGTCGCCGGGGACCAGCCGCTCGGCGTCGGCGATGTCCGAGGACAGGGAGGCGATCCCCGCGTCGATCCTTGCGCCGGCCCCGGCGAGGTCCTTGCCCGCCGTGTCGACCCCGGCCAGGAGGGTGATCGCCTGGGCCGTCGCCTCCTCGCCGGTCCGGGCGAGGTCGACGGCGGCCGGCCGGTCGGAGTCCACGATCGCCAGGCCCTGGGCCACTGCCTGGCGGGCGGCGTCGAGCAGGGTGGTGGCCTGCTCGATGTTCGACCGCACCGTCGCCAGGGCGGCGGCGGGATACGTCGCGGCGAGGCGATCCAGGGTGGCCTGTGCGGCCGGCAGCCGGCCGTGCGTCTCGGTCGCCAGGCGCTCCGTCTCGCGGAGCACCTCGGGCGCCCGGGCGTGCAGGTCGCGCAGCTTCTCGAACTCGGTGGTCTGGGCGTCCAGGGCGGTGTCCGCGTCGGTGCACAGCTGCAGGATCTGCAGCAGCATCGCCCGGCGCTGGGGCTCGGCCTCCGGGACGTCGTCGTCGATCTGCTGGCGGAGCGCGAACGCCTGAGCGATCGCCTGCTTAGCATCCGCGAGTGCCTTTGCGAACGGCGCCGTCGCCGCGCTGCCGAACTGGGCCTGGGCGAAGCCGAGCTCCTGCTCGGAGGTGGTCAGCGCGTCGTCCAGCGCGATCAGCGCGCTGCTCGCCCGGCGGTTGAGCTCGGCGGTGGGGAGGGTCGCCGGGTCCCCCGTCGCCCGCGACCTCCGGCTGCCGCGCACGATCAGCGCGACGATGCCGGCCACGATCCCGCCGAAGACGAGCAGCCCCCACGGGAAGCCGCCGGCCCTGGCCGCCCCGGTGCCCCCGCCGGCGGCGTTCCGGTAGCCGTCGGCGGCCGCGATGGCCGCACCCGCCCAGTCGTTGGTCCGCAGCCGGTCCTCGACCGCCGCCCGGACCGTGCCGAGCTGCGCGTCGCTCAGCGAGATGGCGTCGTCGACGGAGATCGCGTATCGGCGATCCTGCACGGCGACGGCGAGCACGATGTCGTCGACACCCATCCCGGACACCCGCGCCACCTCGTCGGCCCATTCCAGCGGGTCGGCGCCGTCGAAGCTGTCCACGAACACCACGAAGAGCTGGTACGGGGTGTCCTGGGCCAGCCGGTCGATGGCGCGCTGCACGTCGCCCGCCCGGCCGCCCAGCGCCCCGGCGTTGTCCGTGATCTCGCCGGCCACGTCCATCGGGGGCTCGGCGTGCGCGGTCCCCCCCAGGGTCAGGCCGCCCGCCACCAGCACGGCGGCGAGCATCAGGCGGACGACGGCGTGGGCGGCGCGCTGGGGGGTCACGTCACTGATCTTCGTGCCTGGGGCGGGGCGTCGCAATGCTCGCGCCCTAGACCGAACGCCCGACGTCCTCCGCGTCCACGATCCGGTAGGCGTAGCCCTGCTCGGCGAGGAACCGCTGGCGGTGCGCCGCGAAGTCCTGGTCCACGGTGTCCCGGGCGACCACCGCGTAGAAGTGCGCCGTCCTGCCGTCGGCCTTTGGCCGCATGATCCGGCCCAGCCGCTGCGCCTCCTCCTGGCGGGACCCGAACGACCCGCTCACCTGGATCGCGACCGCCGCCTCCGGCAGGTCGACGGAGAAGTTGGCCACCTTGCTGACCACCAGGCGCCGCACGGTGCCGTCGCGGAAGCCGTCGAAGAGCCGCTGCCGCTCGGCCACGCTCGTCGCTCCGGTGATCAGCGGGGCGTCCAGGTGTTCGGCGAGCTCGGCGAGCTGGTCGAGGTACTGGCCGATCACCAGCACCTGCTCGTCGGCGTGCAGGGCGACCAGCCGCTCGGTCACCTGGTTCTTCCCGGACGCGCTCGCGGCGAGCCGGTAGCGGTCCTCGGGCTCGGCGGTGGCGTACATCAGGCGCTCGGCCTCCGGCAGGGTGAGGCGCACCTCCGTGCACACCGCGGGCGCGATCCAGCCCTGGGCCTCGATGTCCCGCCACGGGGCGTCGAACCGCTTGGGCCCGATCAGGGAGAAGACGTCGTCCTCCCGGCCGTCCTCCCGCAGCAGGGTTGCGGTGAGCCCGAGGCGTCGTCGTGCCTGGAGGTCCGCGGTCATCCGGAACACCGGCGCGGGCAGCAGGTGCACCTCGTCGTAGACGATCAGTCCCCAGTCCCGGGCGTCCAGGAGCTCCAGGTGGGTGTACACGCCCTTCCGGCGGGTGGTCAGCACCTGGTACGTCGCGATGGTCACGGGGCGCACCTGCTTGCGGGCGCCGGAGTACTCGCCGATCTCCTCGTCGGTCAGGGACGTGCGGCGGAGCAGCTCATCGCGCCACTGCCGGGCGGCGACGGCGCTGGTCACCAGGATCAGCGTGGTGGTCCGCGACCGGGCCATCGCGCCCGCCCCGACGAGGGTCTTGCCCGCCCCGCAGGGCAGGACGACGACGCCCGACCCACCGTGCCAGAAGCTCTCGATCGCCTGCACCTGGTAGGGCCGCAGCGACCAGTCGTCCTGCCGGAGCGCGATCGCGTGCGCCTCGCCGTCGACGTACCCGGCCAGGTCGTCCGCCGGCCAGCCGAGCTTCAGCAGCACCTGCTTCAGGCGGCCCCTTTCGCTCGGGTGCACGACGACGTCGTCGTCGTCGATCCGGGCCCCGAGCAGGCCGGCGGTCCGCCGGGACCGCAGCACCTCGGTGAGCACGGCGCGGTCCAGGGCGTGCAGCACCAGCCCGTGCACCGGGTGGTTGACCAGCTGGAGCCGGCCGTACCGGGCCATCGTCTCGGCGACGTCGATCAGCAGGGCGTGCGGCACCGGGTACCGGGAGTAGGCCAGCAGCACGGCGACGACCTGCTCGGCGTCGTGACCGGCGGCGCGCGCGTTCCACAGGCCGAGCGGGGTCAGCCGGTAGGTGTGCACGTGCTCCGGTGCGCGCTCCAGCTCGGCGAAGGGCGCGATGGCGCGACGGCAGGCGTCGGCGTCCGGGTGGTCGACCTCGAGCAGCAGCGTCTTGTCGCTCTGCACGATCAGCGGGCCGTCGGTCATGAGTCCTCTGGGGTCGTCGGCTGCTCGGTGTGCACGTCGGCGATCCGGTGCACGGCGATCGTGAGCTCGGCCTCCCGGTCGAGGTCGATCACCCGGACCCGCCCGGCGTCCACCCGCACGGGGCGCACCCGGCGGCGGGTCGTCGCGCCGTCCTGCCCGACGACGTCCAGCCACACCTGCCGGTGCTCGGCGGCGGCCTCCCGGAGGGCGTCGAGGGCGAGGGCGGGCGCGGCGGGGTCGCCGGCCCGCCA
>CAYGGX010000040.1:10515-20362 GCA_964349585.1 uncultured Actinotalea sp. | reverse complement strand
CGGCGCCGCTCAGGGGAGTGCAGGGTCCCGCGCATCGGCCAGGACCTGACGATCTGCGCCGCGTCGAAGGCGGCCACGACCTGGTCCCGGCTGCGGCCGACCGAGCGCAGCGCGATGGAGGCGAGCGCGCCGACGTCGTCCTGGGCCTGGACGGCCGTCAGCCAACCCACCACGTCGGCGGGACCGGGCAGCGGGGCGACCACGCGCTGGGCGGCCAGCCGGAGCAGCGCGATCTCGTGCTTGGAGGTGCTCATCGGCCCAAGTCAACCAGCCGCCCGGTGACCACCCGGCGGGAGGACGGCGCGCGGCGGGATTCCGCCACCAGCGCCGGGCGCGCCCGGAATGCGGTGAACTGCGGCGTGTCGAACCATTGCGGGCCCCCAGCGGGTGAAATCGTTTCGTCCCAACGGGTGGGACCCGATCGCGCCTGGCGCCAACGGCGGCGCCCGGGATAGCCTCTGGTTGTCAGCGAAAAGGGCAAACCCGTCGTAAGGCGGGGACGCAAAGCCACGGGACCCATCGGGCCAGCCGGGCTACCGAACGAAGGATGGCCCCCATGGGCGACCACTCCGGAGCGAACCGCAGGTTCGCCGCGCCGCAGGACGACGGCATGCCGACCACCGACAACTACTTCGACGAGTCGGTCATCTCCGCGGCGCTCGAGCGCTGGGTGTGCCGGTTCGGCGAGGACGCCTGCGCCGTGGTGCCCGCGCAGCGGAGCGAGAACCGCCGCGCAGGCTGAGTGCCGGCTGAGGCTACTGGTAGCTGACGAAGTGCGGTGGGGGCGTCACCTGGTACGTCTCCGCCGGCCCGAGCGTGGGCACGTCCTCGTCGATGAAGTTCTTCCAGCCCCACCAGACGCCCGTGGGCGCGCCCACGTGCAGCGCCGCCCATGTCGCCGCCTTGGCGCCCTGGCTGCCCTGCCCGTCGGCGTGGATCAGCACCGCGACCTCGTCCCGTGAGGTGTCGACCCGCTCGCGCTCCTCGATCATCCTGAGCATGAACTGATGCAGGATGAGCACCTTCTGCGGCAGGTGGTTCTCCCGGGTCAGGTTGGCGAGGTAGTCGATCACGGCGTTGACCTCGTCGATGTGCACCGAGCCGATCTGGGTCAGGTGGACCTGGTTGGGCTTCAACCGCCACTCCGGGTCCAGCGCCAGCCCGACGTTCGGGTAGAGCAGCAGCTGCTCGTACAGCTTCGCCTGGGTCAGGAAGTCGGTTCGGCCCGGCTGCAGGTCGAGTACGACGTAGACGCCGTCCTCCAGCGCCGCCTCGACCCAGGGGACGAACGTCTCTGCCGGGAACTCGGTCGAGTAGTTGCCGTCGTCGCCGGCGTACCGGTGCGCGACGGTGACGATGATCTCGAAGGCGGGCACGACGACGTCGTCCGTGTGGACCTGGTACTCGGCCGCCAATTCCTGTGCCCGGGCGATGCTGCCCGGCAGGTCCTGCTCGCCGAGGACGCCGAGCGCGGGGTACTCGGGGGTGCCGTAGAGGGCGACGTACCGCCGCCCGGGGAAGTGCACCTGGCCACCGCCGGCCAGCTCGACGCCCGTGGCCGCGGTCGCGATCTTCCACTCCAGGGCGTCGGCCGGGCCGAAGGCGGCGCCGAGCGCGAGCGTGCTGGTCGGCTGGAGCTCCGAGATGACGGCGATGTCCTCGCTGCGGGTGCCCGGGTGCGTGCTCGGGACGACGAGCACCGGGACACCGGCGGCCCGGGCCGTCGCGACGGCCGCGACCTCGATCGGGTCGCCGGTGGTGAGCAGCAGCCCGCCGTCCACGGGCGTGGCCAGGGTGGTGAGCGGAAGTGGCGAGGTGTCCTCGGTCGCCGTCGCCCCGTCCGGGGGCTCGGGCGTCGGGTCCGTGGGCTCCGGGCGTGGGGTCATCGTGGGCGCGGCCGACCCGGTTACGCTCGGCGCGGGGTCGGTCGCGCCGGCGACGGGGACGAGCTGGACGTCGAGCAGGTGCGGGTCGTCGCGGTCCAGGGCGGCGACGACCTCGACGTCGGACCAGCCGACCTCGTCGCCCGCATTGAGCTGGGTGACCGGGAGCGCGACGCGGATCAGCTCCGCCAGGGCGCCGTCGTCGTCGGGGACGGGCAGCAGCACCGTCCGCGAATCGACCTCGACGTCGCCGACCGTGAGGACAGCCAGGACGCCGAGCCGGTCGAGCTCGGCGAGCGCGAGCTCGTTCGGGGACGGCCCCGAAGGCTCAGGCGTCGGCTCCTCGGTGCCGGGCTCGGCCGCCGGTGCCTCGGGCTCTGCCTCGGGCGCGGGCGTCTCGGCCCCTTCGGCGTCGGAGACCGGGTCGGGGTCGATCAGCAGCAGCGGTGCCCCGAGTGCGACGGCGATCGACGCGGCGCGCAGCTGGGCGTCGACGTCGCCCGAGGGCGCGACGACCGCCACCGGCGCGGAGCCGAACAGCGCGCTGCTCGTTGCCGCGGCGAGCGTGACGTCGTCGTCCCCGTCGAGGATCGTCGTTGCGTCGTCGGGCAGCTTGAGCTCGGCCGTGTAGACGGGCGGCGGGGTCGGCGTGGGCTGCACCGGGTCGAGGTCCGCGGACATCGTGCAGCCGGCAAGGAGCAGGCCGCACGCGGTGAGCGCGAGCGTGCGGCGGTGGGTGGGGGGCATGAGCACCTCGTCGGCGTCGCCGGGCCGGGCAGGGGACACCACCCTAGAAGGACCGGACCCCCCGGCGCACGATTACGGCTGTGGCCGGACTGACTGGGAAATCCGCTTGGCACCCCGCGATCCGCGACGTAGCGTCGAGGCACACGGGAGAGGAGGTGGTCTGAGAAGATGAAGTCTTCCAGGACGCGTGAGGTGACTGCCCGCTAGTCGCCCGAGTGCATCGGACGGATTGCCTCCGGTCCCGAGCCGCTCCGGCGGCGGCGAGACCAAGGCGGTCACCGCAGCCCGTGGGAGCCGCGACCTCGTCCTTCGCGGCCGCCGAGAGGCAGCCCACGGGCTGTTCCATGCCCGGCGTCGGCCCCCACCGCCCCTTGAGGATGCCCGGTCCGTCGGGCGCGGCCGGCGGAGCGGGGAGAATGGCACGCATGACCCAGCCCTATCGCGTGATGACCGTGTGCACGGGCAACATCTGCCGGTCGCCGATGGCCCTGGTGGTGCTCCGGGACCGGCTGAACCGCGCCGGTCTCGACGGCGCAGTCGTCGTGGACTCCACCGGGATCAGCGACGAGGAGCACGGCAACCCGATCGACCGGCGGGCCGCTCGCGTGCTGACCGCCGCCGGCTACGAGGTGCCGAGTCACCGTGCGCGGCGGATCACCCGCGACGACCTCGCGTCGACCGACCTGATCCTCGCCATGACCGCCGCGCACGCCCGCGCGCTGCGCGCCCTCGCCGGTGGCGACGGGTCCCCCGGCAAGGTGCGGATGTACCGGAGCTTCGACCCGGACGCCCCCGTCGACGGACCCGAGCACCTGCTCGACGTCGACGACCCGTGGTACGGCGGCCAGTCCGACTTCGAGCTGACGCTCGCCGAGGTGGAGGCCGCCGCCGACGGGATCGTCGACCACGTCCGCGAAGCCGTGGAGCGCCGCACGCCCTGACCGGGTCGCGATCGGCACGCGCGACCCCCACCCGCTGGGGCCCTTTCGCCGGGCACTGCGACCGGCAAGACTGGCCGGGACCGGGACGACGCCCGTCCCGGCGCATCGGGATCGGGGTAAGCGATGAAGTTCACGATCTACAAGGACAAGGCCGGCGAGTTCCGGTTCGGCATCGTCGCGACGAACGGCAACGTCCTGGCCAGCAGCGAGGGCTACTCGGCCAAGGCCTCCGCGAAGAACGCGATCGAGCGCATCAAGTCGGACGCGGCGAAGGCGGACGTCGTCGACGAGACCTGAGTCCGACACCCCGCCGTCGGGTCGCTGCTTGGCGGCGGGGTGCGGCACCCCCGCGCACGTCCCGCCCCGACCATGCGTCCGGGCCTATCCTCGAAGCGCACCTCCCGCGGGAGGAACCGAAGCGCCTGAGGAGTCGCTCGTGGATCGTTCGCCCGCTGCCCGCGCCTTTGTCGACAGGCACGTGGGTCCCAGGCCCGACGACGTCGCCCGGATGCTCGACCTGATCGGCGCACCCTCCCTCGACGCTCTGATCGACCAGGCCGTCCCGGCAAGCATCCGGACCCGCGCCACCCTCGACCTGCCCCCGGCGCGCGGCGAGGACGAGGTCCGCGCCACCCTCCGCTCGCTCGCGGACCGCAACTCCGTGCTCACTTCGATGATCGGGCAGGGCTACCACAACACCAGCACGCCGGCGGTGATCCGGCGCAACGTGCTGGAGAACCCGGGCTGGTACACCTCCTACACGCCCTACCAGCCGGAGATCAGCCAGGGCCGGCTCGAGGCCCTGCTCAACTTCCAGACCATGATCAGCGACCTCACCGCCCTCCCGGTGGCGGGCGCCTCGCTGCTCGACGAGGCCACCGCCGTCGTCGAGGCGGTGCTGCTCATGCGCCGCGGGGTCAAGCGCGAAGGCGTCGTCGTGGTCGACTCCGAGTGCCTGCCGCAGTCGCGGGCCGTGCTGCGCGGCCGGGCGGAGGCGATCGGCCTGCCCCTGCTGATCACCGATCTCACCGACGGCCTGCCCACGGACCTGCCCGACGACGGCGTCGTCGGCCTGGTCGTGCAGCAGCCCGGCGCGTCCGGGGTGGTCCGGGACATCCGCCCCCTCGTCGAGGCCGCGCACGAGCGGGGCGCGCTGGTCACGGTCGTCGCCGACCTGCTCGCCCTCACGCTGCTCACCCCGCCCGGGGAGCTCGGCGCCGACGTGGCGGTCGGTTCGGCCCAGCGCTTCGGCGTCCCGCTGTTCTACGGCGGCCCGCACGCCGCCTACATCTCCGTCCGCGAGGGCCTGGAGCGGACCCTGCCGGGCCGCCTGGTCGGCGTGAGCACCGACGACGCCGGCGCCGTGGCCTACCGCCTCGCGCTGCAGACCCGCGAGCAGCACATCCGGCGGGAGAAGGCGACCAGCAACATCTGCACCGCGCAGGCGCTGCTCGCCGTCGTGGCCGCGATGTACGCCGTCTACCACGGGCCGGACGGCCTGCGGGTGATCGCCGAACGGGTCCACGGTCGCGCGGTCGCGCTCGCCGATGGCCTGCGCGCGGGTGGCGTCGAGCTGCTGCACGACCACTTCTTCGACACCGTCACGGCACGCGTCCCCGGCGCCGCGGAACGCGTGCTGGCGGCGGCCCTGGAGCGCGGCATCAACCTGCGCCCGATCGACGACGACCACGTCGGCATCACCACCGACGAGACCACGACGCCCGCGCACGTCTCTGCAGTCCTGGACGCGTTTGGGGCCTCCGGCGCGGCCCGAGGCGCCCATGTCCCGCCCGAGCTGCCTTCGGCAGCTATGCCCGAGCCGAGCCCCGACATGCGCCCCTCGGGCCGCGCCTCGGATGGCGACGCACCTTCCGAGGCGGTCCGGTCGGACGCCCTGTCAGGGCTCGGCTCCGGGCATGCGCCGCGCAGCGGCGCGGGCGTGACAGGGCGTGCGGCCGGAACGCCGGACCAGGGCGGGACAGGGGTCCGCCCGGACGCGCGGGACTCGGCCGGGGCGCCGGACTGGCCCGCGGCGCTGAGGCGGACCAGCGAGTACCTGACGCACCCGACGTTCCACCGGTACCGCAACGAGACCGCGATGATGCGCTACCTGCGCCGACTCGCGGACAAGGACCTGGCCCTCGACCGGACGATGATCCCGCTCGGCAGCTGCACGATGAAGCTGAACGCCGCGGTCGAGATGGAGCCCATCTCGTGGCCGGAGTTCGCCGACATCCACCCGCTGGTGCCGGTGGAGCAGGCGGCGGGGTACGCGCAGCTCATCAGCGACCTCGAGGGGTGGCTCGCGGAGATCACCGGGTACGCGGCGGTGAGCGTGCAGCCGAACGCCGGGTCCCAGGGGGAGCTGGCCGGGCTCCTGGCGATCCGCGGCTACCACGCCTCCCGCGGCGAGGCCGAGCGCCGGGTGTGCCTGATCCCGGCGTCGGCCCACGGGACCAACGCGGCGTCGGCGGTGCTGGCCGGGATGCGGGTCGTCGTCGTGAAGACGGCTCAAGACGGCGCCATCGACACCACCGACCTGCGCGCGAAGCTTGCCGAGCACGGCGAGACGGTCGGCGCGCTGATGATCACCTATCCGTCGACGCACGGCGTGTTCGAGTCGCACGTGCAGGAGGTCTGCAGCCTGGTGCACGACGCCGGCGGGCAGGTGTACATCGACGGCGCGAACCTGAACGCGCTGGTGGGGCTGGCCCGCCCGGGCGAGTGGTGCGGCGACGTCTCG
The DNA here is from genome assembly GCA_964349585.1 of uncultured Actinotalea sp. GTDB lineage: Bacteria > Actinomycetota > Actinomycetes > Actinomycetales > Cellulomonadaceae > Actinotalea. Next base: position 14,048 of record CAYGGX010000040.1, on the reverse strand, counting down.
CACCTGAACCTGCACAAGACGTTCTGCATCCCGCACGGCGGCGGCGGTCCGGGCGTCGGCCCGGTGGCGGTCGCCGAGCACCTGGTGCCCTTCCTCCCGGGCCGGGGCAGCACCCAGGTCTCCGCCACGCCGCAGGGCTCCGCGGGCATTTTGTCCATCTCGTGGGCGTACGTTGCACTCATGGGCGCCGAGGGGCTGCGGAGCGCCACGGAGGTCGCGGTGCTGAACGCCAACTACCTGGCGGCCCGGCTGAACGAGCACTTCCCGGTTCTGTACACCGGCCCGGGGGGGCGCGTGGCCCACGAGTGCATCCTGGACCTGCGCCCGCTGACGGCCGCGACCGGGGTCACCGCGGAGGACGTGGCCAAGCGGCTGATCGACTACGGGTTCCACGCCCCGACCCTCAGCTTCCCGGTCGCCGGCACGCTGATGGTCGAGCCGACCGAAAGCGAGGACCTCGCGGAGCTGGAGCGGTTCTGCGCCGCGATGATCGCCATCCGGGGCGAGATCGAGCAGGTGCGAACCGGCCGCTGGCCCGCTGCGGAGTCCCCGCTGCGCCGCGCCCCGCACACCGCGGCGGCCGTGACCGCCGACGACTGGGACCGCCCCTACTCGCGCGAGACGGCCGCGTTCCCGTTGCCGAGCCTGCGCCGGGACAAGTACTGGCCACCGGTCGGCCGGATCGACCAGGCGGCCGGCGACCGGACGCTTGTCTGCGCCTGTCCGCCGATCGAGGAGTACGCATGAGCGCCCGGCCCGGACCGCTGCACGCCGAGCACGTCGCGCTGGGGGCGACGTTCACGCCCTACGCGGGCTGGCAGATGCCGCTGCGCTACGCCTCGGACCTGGTCGAGCACCGCGTGGTGCGCGCGCGGGCGGGCCTGTTCGACCTGTCGCACATGGGCGAGATCGCGGTGCACGGGCCCGGCGCGGGGCACGCCCTCGACCGCGCACTGGTGGGTCACCTGTCCCAGGTCGAGGTGGGGTGCGCCCGCTACACGATGATCTGCGCCGATGACGGCGGGGTGATCGACGACCTGGTCGTCTACCGGACGGGCGACGTGGAGTACCTGGTCGTCGCGAACGCGGCGAACGCCGCCGTCGTGCACGAGGAGCTGCGAGCACGGTGCGCCGGGCTGCCCGGCGTCACCGTGACCGATGTCGGCGCCAAGACCGCCCTCGTGGCACTCCAGGGACCCGCGGCGGAGGGCGTGATCGCCGAGCTGGTGGACGACCAGGCCGCGCGCGACGACGTCGTCGCCCTGCGGTACTACGCCTGCACGACGGCGTCCGTGGCGGGGGTCCCCGCGATGGTCGCCCGGACGGGTTACACCGGCGAGGACGGCTTCGAGCTGTTCGTTGCCGCCGACGACGCATCCCAGGTCTGGACGGCGGCACTCGACGCCGGGCGCGCCGCCGGAGTGGTGCCCGTGGGCCTGGCCTGCCGGGACAGCCTCCGGTTGGAGGCGGGCATGCCGCTGTACGGCCAGGAGCTCGACCGGACGACCACCCCGTACGACGCCGGGCTAGGTCGCGTGGTCCGCCTGGACAAGACGGCCGACGACGGCTCGCCGCTGCCCTTCGTGGGCCGGGATGCCCTGGCGGCCCGGGCCGAGCTCGACCCGGAGCGGGCGCTCGTGGGCCTGCGCGGACTGGGCAAGCGCGCGGCCCGCACCGGGTATCCGGTGAACGCGGGCGACCGGGTGGTCGGCCGGGTCACCTCCGGCGCCCCCTCGCCTACGCTCGGTTACCCGATCGCGATGGCCCACGTGACCCCGGACGTCGCCGGGCCCGGTACCGAGCTCACCGTCGACGTCCGCGGTCGCGCGGAGCCCTTCCGGGTCGTGCCCCTGCCCTTCTACCGCCGTTCGAAGGAGAACAAGTGAGCGACATCCCCACCGACCTGAAGTACACGGCCGAGCACGAGTGGATCCGCGAGGGTGATCCCGCGACCATCGGGATCACCGCCTCCGCGGCGGAGTCGCTCGGCGACATCGTCTACCTGGAGCTCCCGGAGCCCGGTACCGCCCTGACCGCGGGTGCCGTCTGCGGGGAGATCGAGTCGACCAAGTCGGTCTCGGAGATCTACTCCCCGGTCACCGGCACCGTCGTCGCCGCGAACGCCGATGCCGTGGCGGACCCGGCGCTGGTCAACGCCGACCCGTACGGCGGCGGCTGGCTGCTCAAGGTGACGGTCGAGTCCACCGGCACACTGCTGAGTCCCGATGAGTACGCCGCCCTGTCCATCGACTGACGTACTCCGTTCGGGTGATTCTTTCACTCGAAGGGGTTGCCCCCGCTCCAGGCCCCTGACCTGCGATAACGCTCACATTCGGCGCCCTCTAGCGGCATCTGCGACGGCCCGCAACACGAACCGCGGGAATCTGCGGGTGAAAACCGCGTCATGGCGGGTGAAGTCTGCGCTCTCACCCGGTGTAAGGCACGTGACGGTGCTCCAGCACCCACCGGACACCAGGAGGTAGACATGGAACTGCGCGAGGTCCCCACCCAGCGCACCGCGGGCCCGCTGACTCGACGCGAGCGGGTGATCCTGTCGAACCTCGATGAGGACGTGACGCTAGAGCAGATCGCGACGCGGCTGTTCGTGACGCGCAACACGGTCAAGTCCCAGGTCCGCAGCGTGTACCGCAAGCTCGGCGTCTCCACCCGTGCCGACGCGGTCGCGTGCGCACGTGCCATCGGTCTCCGCTGAGAGAACGCCTAGTACCACCGGGGCCCGGGTAGGGTCGGAGCAATCATTCCGGCCCGTCTCGGGCCTTGGCCATGTGCGAAGGTGATCGGTGGACAGTCCGGCGTCGCCGTCCGTGGACGAGCACTGGGCCCCCGACCACGTGGTACTCGCACGTCATGTGCTCGCCCACTCGGGTCGCCTGCTCGTAGAGCGCGACGCGTCGGGGACTGTCCTGACGCGGTCGCCGCTGGCCGGGATGGCCGCCGTCGAGCAGCGCTACCCCTCGTGGGCGCTCGGGCCGTTCGGTCGCATCGAGCCGGAGTACGAGCTCCCCCAGTCACCGGGTGTCTTCGCGCTGGTCAGCCAGGGGGTGGTGCACTACGTGGGCTCGACGGGCGACGTGGCGCGGCTGTTGGGCATGCGACGCGGCCTGGGGCACATCACGCGGCGGGACTGCCGGAATCGGCGGGCCGAGGAGCGGTGTCGACTCAACCGGCTGATCACCGCGGAGGCCCGCGCGGGGCGGTCGGTGGACCTGTACCTGCTGCCCGTGCCCGGGAACCTGATGCCCGGACGTCCGATGCCGTGGCGGCGTCGCGCCGAGCCGGCGGCCCGGATCGCCGGGGAGATCCTCGCGGCGGCGCGCGGGGACTGGCACCTGCCCGAGTGATCGACGCCCGGACCGGGTCCGAGTGATCGACGCCCGGAGCGGATCTGCCACGCTGTACGGATGCCCGGCAAGGTGATCGTGGTGGCCGCGGCGGTGGTCGACGACCTGTCCCACCCGCGGCGCCTGCTCGCAGCGCGCCGACGCAAGCCGCAGTCGCTGAGCGGCCGGTGG
>CAYGGX010000040.1:0-10415 GCA_964349585.1 uncultured Actinotalea sp. | reverse complement strand
GACGCCGACGTCCGGATCGTGCGCGCGCTGCTGGACCTCAGCTGACCGCGTCGCAGCCGACCAGGTGGTCGTCGACCAGGCCGCAGGCCTGCATCGTCGCGTAGGCCGCGGTCGGGCCGATGAACCGGAACCCGGCGGCCTTGAGCGCCTTCGCCAGCGCGACCGACTCGGGGGTCTGCGACGGGACGTCGGCATGGGTGACCGGCCGGGGGCGCGGGGCCGGGGTGTGCGCCCAGACCAACTCGGTCAGGCTCGACCCGGAGTCCCGGAGCGCGACGACCGCGCGGGCGTTGTCGATGGCCGCGGTGATCTTCGCGCGGTTGCGGACGATGCCCGCGTCCGCGAGGAGGCGCGCGACGTCGTCGTCCGTGAAGGCGGCCACGGCGGCCGGGTCGAAGCCCGCGAACGCCGCTCGGAAGGCCTCGCGCTTCCGTAGGATCGTGATCCAGGCCAGACCCGACTGGAAGGCCTCAAGGCAGAGCCGCTCGTACAGGGCGGCGTCGTCCTTGATCGGCACCCCCCACTCGGTGTCGTGGTAGAGCTCATACAGGGGGTCGCCGTCGCCGAAGCACCTCATGGCGCCGAAGGTAGCGGCGATCGCCGACGCGTCGCTCCTGGCATCCACAGGCCCGGACCCACCTTGCCGCCGCCGTCCCTCGGCCGGGTTCAGCGGCGAGCGGCCCGCTCGATCAGCGCGGCGACGCCGTCGAGCATCAGCCGCAGGCCGAAGTCCGTGTCGTACTCGGCGTCTGCGTCGGCGTCTGCGTCGAAGGCGCCCGCCTCGAGTGCGGCGACGGTCTCGGGGTGTACCGCCGGGTCGGTGACCAGGCGAAGGATCCCGGCGTAGTCGACGAGCGCGGGGTGGGGTGCCTCGGCCGCGGCCTGGTCCGTCGCGGGGCTCGGGGCGCCGTCCCGCTGGCTGGCGCGGCGGTCCATCTCGTCGATCGCCGACAGCAGGCTCGCCTCGCTGAGCAGGTTCAGGGAGAGCCGGCCGATCACCTCGGTGCGCTCGCTGATCGTGAGCGGGGTCCCCGCGAGCGCACGCAGTCCGGTCTCCAGCCACCACACGCGGTTGGGACCGAACGCGGGCGAGGTTGAGACGAGCCCGATCACCCAGGGATGGACCCGGACCAGGTCCAGCTGCACCCGGCACCACGTGTCCAGGGCCTCGCGCCATGCGGAGCCGTCCCGGGCGAACTCCCGGATCGGCGGCCCCTTGCCGATGGCGGCGTCGGCCATCAGGGCGAGCAGCTCCGCCTTGCTCGACACGTACCGGTACAGGGCCATTGTGGTGACGCCGAGCTGCTCCGCGACGCGCGCCATCGAGACGCCATCGATCCCCTCGGCGTCGGCGAGCGCGATCGCCGCCGCGACGACCTGCTCGACGGTCAGTCCCGGCCGGGGCCCGCGGCGGGGAGCCGACCGGCGTCCCCAGAGCGTGGCGAGCGGCTCCGGGAGCGAGTCGTCGACCATGGGGCAACAGTATCTGTATACGGGGTAGACATATCTGTGTGCCTGGTACACACTTGCGTGTATGTCCTACACAGATAGCCACCTCGGGCCGATGATCGTGGCCAGCGACCTGCGGAAGAGCTTCGGCTCGACCGCGGTGCTCGACGGCGTCGACCTGATCGCCCGTGCCGGTGAGGTGGTGGGCCTGCTCGGCCCCAACGGCGCCGGCAAGACCACGATCGTGAACATCCTCACCACGCTGCTGCGGCCGGACGGCGGCACTGCCCGGGTGGGTGGCCACGACGTGGTGCACGACGCCGCCCGGGCGCGGCAGGTCTTCAGCCTCACCGGACAGCAGGTAGCGCTGGACGAGCTGCTCACCGGCCGGGAGAACCTACGCCTCATGGCGCAGCTCGCCCACCTGCCCAGGCACGACGGCCGGCGGCGCACCGATGACCTGCTGGCGGCCTTCGACCTCACGGACGCCGCCGACCGCCTGGTCCGCACCTACTCCGGCGGCATGCGGCGGCGGCTGGACCTGGCGGTGTCCCTGCTCACCCGCCCCAGCGTGATCTTCCTGGACGAGCCCACTACCGGGCTGGACCCGCGCAGCCGCGCCGACCTCTGGGAGGTGATCCGCGGCGTCGTCCGGGAAGGCACCACCGTGCTGCTCACCACGCAGTACCTCGACGAGGCGGACGCGCTCGCCGACCGGGTCGTGGTGCTCGACCACGGCCGGGTCATCGCCGACGACACTGCGGCGGCCCTCAAGCGGCGGGTGGGCACCGCGCACATCGAGCTCGAGCTGGCCTCGGGTGCCGTCGAGCGGATCGCCACTGACGGCACGGTCCCGGACGCCCACCGCATCCTCGGCGAGATCCACGCCGCCGGAACCGCCGTCGCGCACTGGCGGCTCGTGACCCCGACCCTTGACGACGTCTTCCTCGCCCTGACCGGGGAGCCCGCATCCGAGGACCCGGACGACGACGCCGCGTCCCTCGGCTCTCTGCAGGAGGTGGCCCGATGAGCACAACCCTTCGGACGACGCCGTCGTCCTCGGTAGTACCCGACCGCGCACCGGCTGGCGGGTGGGGGCTGCGTGACACGCTCGCGCTCGTCGGGCGATCGCTTCGGCGTTCGACGCGGACGCTCGACACGCTGATCCTGGCGATCGTGCTGCCGGTGATGATCATGGGGAGCTTCGTGTTCGTGTTCGGCGGCGCGATCGACACCGGCATGGCGTACGTGGACTTCGTGGTGCCGGGGATCATCATGCTGGCCGCCGGCTTCGGGGCTGCGACCACCGCGGTCGTCGTGGCCGGCGACATGACCGGGGGGTTGATGAGCCGGTTTCGGACCCTGCCGATGCACCCCTCAGCGGTGCTCACGGGGCACGTCGTGGAGGGGCTGGCACGCAACGCCGTGTCGATGCTGCTCGTGGTGGGCGTCGCGCTCGCGGCCGGGTTCCGGCCGACAGCTGACCTCGGCGAGTGGGTGGCGACCGTCGCGCTGCTCGGGCTGTACGTGCTCGCGCTGACCTGGGTGGCGGTCTGCATCGGGCTCGTGACATCCGGTCCCGAGGCGGCCAGCGGGGCGTCGTTCGGCCTGTCGTTCCTGCCCTACATCTCGAGCGCCTTCGTCCAGCCGGAGACGATGCCCCGGGTCCTCGAGGTGATCGCCAGGTACCAACCGGTGACGCCGCTGACCGACACCACCCGGGCGTGGCTGACCGGCGTCGGGACGGCTCGCCCTTGGGTCGCCGTCGCCTGGTGGCTGGGCGTGGCGCTGGTCGCGTGGGTGGTCGCCGTCGTGCTCTTCCGGCGCAAGGCGCGATAGGGCGGCGCCGGGCGCGGCGCGGGCCTCAGCCGGCCAGCGTCTCAGCCGGCGCGGCGGACGGACAGCGGCGGCACGGTCTCGTCCGGCTGGAGGCTCCCGAACGAGCCCTCGCTCGGGAACACCACCAGGCTGTTGCGGAGGTGGAACAGCGTCGGCTCGTCGACGGGGAGGTCGCGGACGAGCACGATGTGCGCGAGCTCGCGCTCCCACTCGATGTCCGTCATGTGCACAAATGTAGGGGGCGCGCCGGACGACGCCGGGGAGTGACCGCTCCGGCGTGGCGCGTCCGAGTCACAGCACTAGGCCAACCGGGTGATTCTTGGCTGTGACTGAGATCGGCCGACGAAAAACGCACCATTGCGGGCCGGTCCAACACTAATCTCGCGTCCGGTCCACCGGCGTGGTAGCTCGCGTCAGCCGAAGCAGTCCCAGTGCTGCTCCGGTCCGGTGCACTGCGCGGCAACGGGGCCGCTGCGTGAGGGGAGTGTGCCATGAGTGTTCTGCTGCCTGCCTTCGGACGTCCGGGAGCGTGGAGCCGCTGGGTTGGACTGACCGCTTCGCTCACCGCGTTCGCGTTCCTGGCGGCCGACCTACCAGCTGCGAGCGCCGGAGGCGCCCCGGGCGCTCCGACGCAACTCGAGCAGGTGCCTCCGGAAGCAGCTGCCGCGCCCGAGGCCGGCGAGCCGCTCACCGCACCGGACGCTGTCACTGCCATGACCATCGCCCGACTGGAGGGCGTACCGGTCGAGGTGCTCAGTGAGCGCACCGAGAGCACATCCGTCTTCGCGCTCCCCGACGGCACCATGGCCGCCGCGATATCGAGCGGCCCAAGGCAGGTCCTGGTTGCCGGTGACGGCTCGAACGCGGATGACTGGGCACCCATCGACGTCACCCTGCGGATGGACGACGACGGCGTCATCCGGGCGGGTGCGCACGTCGGCAACCCCGAGATCTCGGGTGGCACACCGGCTGAGGCGGGCCCTGAGGACAGCGTGGCCGTCGCCTCGATGACCGGCCCGGACGGCACCGTCTCGTCGATCAGTTGGCTCGGGCCCCTCCCCGAGCCGACGCTCGACGGCGCCCGTGCCGTCTACGCGGAGGTGCGCCCGGGGATCGACATGGTCATCGAGGTGACGGCGACCGGCGTCGAGCAGTTCTTCGTCCTCCACGAGGCTCCCGGCGAGGGCGAGACCATCTCCCTTCCGGTCGAGCTGGCGACCGACGGAGGCGCCGCCGAGCAGCTCGCCGACGGTGCCATCGAGATGCGCGCCGAGGACGGCTCTCTGCTGGCCGTGTCGCCCGATCCAACCATGTGGGATGCCACGGCGGACGCTGACCGGGTGCACCCGGTCACCAAGCCTTGGGTCGCGCTCGATCCTGCGGTCCGCGCCATCCCGCCCATGCCGGACTGGGCTGCCGAGCGCGCCGCGGAGCGTGGTCGCGGCCAGGGCCGGGCGCCAGCGCAGGGCCCGGACAACGGCGGCAACCGGGGCAACGGCAACGCGGGCACGCAGGGCCCGCCCGACGGAGCGGGTCCGCAACGTCCCGCCATGTCGGAACAGGTCGCGGTCGCCCGCAACGTGGAGCGGCGCGGCCATGGCTCCGTTCGAATGGACCTCGCGCCGCAGCCCGAGTTCCTCGCCGACCCCGATACCGTCTACCCGGTGGTCGTCGACCCGGCGATCAACATCGGCGCGTACTTCGACACCTTCGTTCAGTCGAACTCGTCCGCCGACCTCTCAGCCAACTCCGAGCTCCTGATGGGGACCTGGAACAGCGGGTCCACGAAGGCGCGCAGCTTCGCCAACTTCGGGATCGGGGTCGTGGCCGGCAAGACCGTCCTGGGGGCCAACCTGTACCTGGTTGAGCATCACTCTTGGTCGTGCCAGGCGCGCAACTGGCAGGTGTGGGCCACCGGGCTGGCGTCGTCCGGCACACGCTGGAGCAGCCAGCCGGCCTGGGTAGGGCACTACAGCACCTCATCGCAAACCCGCGGGTACTCGTCGTCGTGCCCCGATGGTGACGTCATCGCCAACGTCACCTCCTTGATGCAGGCGAACGCCCTGGGCGCCCCGGGCTCGAACTTCGGCATCGGCCTCAAGGCTGAGAACGAGGCCGACAACTACGCCTGGAAGCGGTTCTACTCGAACGAGGCAGGCGCCGGCCCAATCATCTGGGTGAACTACAACACCCGGCCAAACGTCCCGACGGGCCTGAGGGTCTCTCACTCCCCGACCGGAACGGTCAGCGGAGCTTGGACCAGCACCCTCACTCCGACGCTCTCCGCCGTGATCAGCGACCCGGATGGCGGCAGCGTCAACGGCAACTTCCGCCTGCGGCGCAAGGACACGGGAGCTCAGATCTGGACGGGCGCGGCCAACTACCTTGCGAACGGGGCCGTCGGCTCGGTCCAGGTTCCCGCGGGAATCCTTGCGGAGGGCCAGCAGTACGAATTCAGCGCGACCAGCAGCGACAACATCACCGACAGCGCATTGGCACCCTGGTTCACCTTCGGGGTGGACACGGGCGCGCCGTTCGCCCCGACGGTGACATCGACGGACTTCCCCGATGACAACAGGTGGCACAGCGAGCCGAACCAACCCGGCACGTTCACCATCACGCTGCCGTCAGCCGACTCGACCGTCACCGGATTCCGATGGGGTCTCGACAAGGCGGCAGATCCCAACCAGGTTGTCGCCGCGCCCGCGGGTGCGTCTGGAACCCTCCAGGTGACGCCTACCACGGCCGGACGGCATGTGCTGTACGTCCAGTCGGTCGACCGCGCGGGCAACGTCTCGGGGGCGACCCGGTACGCCTTCAACGTGGGCCGGGCCGGGATCCTCACGCCCGACGAGGGTGCGCAGGTGGTGCGCCGCGTGCGGCTGACCGTCGGTGCCGTCCCAGAGGCCACAGTGATGCGGCTGCAGTGGCGCCGCGGACCCGACTCCGCCGTGATCAACCCCGTCCCGCTCGCCCACATCTCGACGTCCGCCGGGAAGCCGTGGGCCCAGGAGTGGGAACCGATCCCGGGTCCCAAGAGCTACACGACATGGGACGCCGGCGAGACGCTGGGCTTCTCGGGCGGTCCCGTACAGGTCCGCGCGCAGGTTTCGGCGAGCGCGCAGGGAAGCCCTGTCTATGACACGCAGTGGGTGACGATCACCGTCGACAACGAGGCCGACGGTGCGGCGACAACGGGAATCGGGCCTGGTTCGGTGAACCTGCTGACCGGCGACCACAGCCTCTCGGTCACCGACGTCGAGGAGTTCGGGCTCGGCGTCGTCCGCACGGCATCGTCGCGCGACCCGGACTCCGGCTACCAGATGCAGCGGGAGCTCCTCTTGACCGGCCAGGTGGAGATGTCGGCCCTCACGGGCGCCACGGGCGTGACAGGCGGGAACGCGACACCTTCGATTGTGACCAACCAGTACCACGGCGGCACGACGAGCCTGAAGATCGTCCCTGCGGCCGGCAACACCAATGGCGACACGTATGCGGCGATCGGAGGGGACGCCGGGGGAATGCGGCTGAACCTGCAACCCGGCCGCACCTACCGCTTCTCGGCCTGGGTGTATGTTCCTTCGACCAGTCCCACGGTGCCGACGCCGCACAGCCCGCGAGGGCTGCGCATGACTCTCTTCACCAGGGTCGGCACCGGTGCCTACTCCGAACCCTCGGCACCGGGAGGCGCCGCGTCCCCGCGCCCGACCGTGACCAATGCGTGGCAGCAGGTGACCTTCGACGCCACCATTCCGGCAGGCGCATCGGAGGTCTTCCTGAGGGTCTACAACGGCTTCACTGGCGCCTCCGGCCAGGCCGTGTACTGGGACGACCTCTCGATACGAGAGCTCTGGTCGCCCTTCGGCCCCGAGTGGTCCCTCGGAACCGTTGACGCCTCTGCAGGCACCGCCTACACGCGGATCAGCAAGCCGTACCCCGACGTCGCCGAGGTCCACTTCACCGGCGGTGGCAGCGTCTGGTTCACCTCTGGTGACGGCGTCAAGTGGTGGCCGGAGCCGGGGGCGGAGGACCTGACCCTCAAGGCGACGTCCGCCACCACTTGGAGGCTGACCGAGCTCGACGGCACGTATACCGACTTCGTCCAGAACGCGGCGACCAAGGACTTCCCGGTCACCACGACGTCGCCGCCCGGTGCGGTGGGTGCAACGCGCCACGTGTACGACTGGACCAGCCTGCCGGGAGTCTCACGTCTCTCCAGGATCATCGCGCCGATCGAGCCCGGCGTGGACAACTGGCCGACCAACGCGCAGGCCTGCACCACGACGGATCCGAATGCCGCCCCCGCCCGCGGATGCGAGGTGCTGGAGTTCGCCTACGCCACAGCTACCACGGCGAACACCACGACGTTCGGGTCTTTCGCCGGCAGGGTCTCCCAGGCGTCCATCTGGAGCTGGGACCCGGCGACTTCGGCGATGGTCAAGACACCCGTTGCGCAATACGCATACGACACCTCCGGACGCCTGCGCCAGGTACACGACCCAAGGATCGTCGCAGCGGGTTCTCCCGCGCTCACGACGACCTACGCGTACGACGCGAGCAACCGCGTGGTCTCGGTGGCGCCGCAGGGCGAGCCTTCGTATCGGTTCACCTACGGTTCTGCCGGTCCGGTCAAGACGGGCTCCGGTGACCTGATCGACGCCAGCACCGGGCGGTTGCTCAAGGTCACTCGGTCCTCCCTGGTCCCCGGGACGCTGAACGACCTGGGGCCGGACAACACGACCACAGTCGTGTACGGGGTGCCGCTGACGAGGCAGGCGGGCGGTCCCTACGACTTGGGCCCGGCCGCGTTGGCCTCTTGGGTGCAGGTCGACGGTCCGACGGACGCGACGGCTGTCTTCGGGCCGACCGACCCGCCGGCCGTGACAACCGCAACCTCGGCGAACCCCGGTGCAGACGGGTACCGCACCGCCACGGTCCACTACCTCAACGCCAGTGGCCGTGAGGTGAACACCGCCTCGCCGGCACCGCTGAACGCACCGGTCGAGGGCTACATCGACACCGCCGAGTACGACGACTTCGGCAACGTCGTCCGTACCCTGGACGCCACCAACCGGCTGCTTGCTCTGAAGAAGCTGCCCGGCTGGGAAGGTGCCCTCGCGCAGTGGGGTCTTGAGGGGCGTACGTCGGGAGAGCTCTCGCAGCTTCTCGACTCCCGGGCCACGTACGGCTCGGACGGCCTCGACGTCCTCACGCAGACGGGTCCGATCCAGCAGCTGGTCGTCGGGGACGACCCCAGCGACGTCCGCACGCTGCGGCCGTTCACCACGTACGCCTACGACGAGGGCAAGCCGGACGGTGTCGCCTACCACCTGGTGACGACCACGACGTCGATGGCGATCGACCCGGCCACCAACGACACGTTCGCCGCCGTGGCGACCGTCAACGGCTACAACCCTGTCGACGACGCGCCCGTGCTCGGGGCCACCTCCGGCTGGGTTCACAAGCAGCCGACGACCATCACGATCGACGCCACCGGTTCCGCGCCGCTGACCGCGACGATGCTCTACGACGCCCGCGGACGGGTGATCCAGTCGTCCAAGCCGGGGTCCTCCGGCAGTGACGCCGCGACCACTCGCGCGCTCTTCTACACGGCCGGCGCCAACGCTGCCGACGCTGCGTGCGGCAACCGGCCCGAGTGGGCCGGGCAGCCGTGCATGACCATCGCCGCCGGGCCGGTGACGGGACACGACGCCTCGCGGATGGCCACCGAGCTCTCGGTGAAACGCGTGACGGCTTACAACAAGTTCGGCTCGCCGACTGTGGTGACCGAATCCGCCACCGGTCCCGTAGACGGCGTCGTCGTCGCGCAGACGAGGACCAGCACGACGACGTACGACGCCGCCGATCGCATCACCACCGTGTCCATCACGGGCACCGGTACCGGCGTGGGTGCGCCCGTGTCGACGGTGCGGACCGTGTACTCCCCGACCTCTGGCGAGGTCGTCGGGGTGCAGGCGCTCGCGCCCAACGGCTCGGTGAGCGCCGAGGTGATCAAGGAGTTCGACGCGCTCGGGCGCTTGGTGTCGTACGTCGACGCCGAAGGCGGTCGCACGGACACCACGTACGACAGGTTCGGCAAGCCGGTCACGGAGACCCAGACCCAGGGCTCGACGACGATCGGTACCCGCACCTTCACCTATGACGCGGTCGCGGAGCCGCGCGGCTACCTGACCGCAGTCACGGACTCCGTGGCGGGCACCATCAGCGCGGACTGGGGACCGGACGGTCAGCTCGAGTCCGAGACGCTGCCGGGCGGGATCACGCTGTCGATCGCCTACGACGCGGCGCGTGTGCCGATCGCGCGGACCTACACCCGCGACAGCGACAGCCAGGTGATCTGGCGCGACTCCGTGGTCGAGAACCACCGCGGCCAATGGGTGAGCCATGTCTCCACAACGGGCACGGCCGAGTACACCTACGACCGGTTCGGTCGCCTGACCTCGGTGAACGACACCCTCGCGGTGCTCAACCAGTGCACTCGGCGCACCTACGCCTACGACGCCCACTCGAACCGGACCGGGTTCACCTCGGCGGCGGGCGCCGAGGCCGAGACCGGCACGGCGGCGGAGTGCCCGACGGAGCCGCAGACGACCGTGTCGAGCACCTACGACAGCGCCGACCGACTGCAGTCCGGGTTCGGCGGCGCGGGCTGGGTCTACGACCCGTTCGGCCGGATCACGTCGATGCCCGGCGCCGATGGCTCCACGACGGTAACCAACAAGTTCTACGTGAACGACCTGGTGGCCGGCCAGGAGGTCGCCGGTGTCGCACGGGTGGCCTGGGCCCTCGATCCGCTGCGGCGGCGGTCGGTCTACACCGAGTCCGCGTGGGTGAACGACGCCTGGGCGGAGTCGGCGTCGAAGGTCTCGCATTACGCCTCGGATTCGGATGAGCCGGGGTGGATCGTGGAGGACGCGACGCTGCCCACGGATGTGACGCGGTTCTTCTCGGGGGTGGAGGGTGACCTGGCGGTCATCACCACGCTGACCGGGGACCGGGTTGTGCAGCTGGTTGACCTGCATGGGGATGTGGTGGGCACGTTGCCGATCGCCGACGGCGCCGCGCAGGGCACTTGGGAGGGTCTGGTGTTCTCGCGTAGTGATGAG
>CAYGGX010000039.1:0-20662 GCA_964349585.1 uncultured Actinotalea sp. | reverse complement strand
ACCGTTCGACTTGCATGTGTTAAGCACGCCGCCAGCGTTCGTCCTGAGCCAGGATCAAACTCTCCGTGAATGTCTACTGGTAAGCCGTGCTTGCGCACGGTTGACCGACATACGAAGTGGCCCCGAGGGGCCGGTTAATCTGGCTTTGATCAAATGCTGTCGCATTCGTCTCAACCAAGTCATCAGAATTCTGCAGGCTCCCCGTAATGGCTTGCCGTTCGAAAGCGATGACAATTGGCATCGACTTTTGGCACGCTGTTGAGTTCTCAAGGAGCGGACGCGCATCCATCCGAGGTCTTCCGACCTGGCTGGAGGCAACCGTTCAACTTTATCTGGACCGGTTCCCCGTGTCAACCGAGGCCCAGTCCATCGCGCGGCCCTGGGGCCACGCCCTTATCTGCTCTTCGGCCCGGTTTCCCGACCCTCCTGACACATCCCGGCACACGCCGTAGCGGACGCTCAGAAGAGCCAGGGTTGGAGCCCCCGGGACCGGCCGCCGGGCTACCGCTCGGCTGTCCGTTCCTCCCGTTGGGGCGACTCAGGAGACTACGCAGTCGCTGAAGGGCCGTCAACTCGCCGGACACCCGGGCGTGTCGTCCGTGGCCGGGTTCCCGCCGGCACCCAGCCGGAAGGACGTATCCGCAGGTCAGCGACCCTTCTCGGCGACCGCCAGCGTTCGCTTGCCCCGCCGCAGTACCGCCCATCGCCCGTGCAGCAGCTGGTCGGGTCGCAGCACCGCTGCCTCGTCGGCGACGCGCTCGTTGTTGACCGACACGCCGCCTTCGGAGATCGCGCGCCGCCCGGCGCCGCGCCCCGCCACCAAGCCGGCCCCCACCAGCAGGTCGATCACCTCTGGCGCGTCGCACTGCACCTCGACCCGGGGCAACTCGGCCACCGCCGCGGCGAACGTCTCAGCGTCCAGGTCGGCCAGGTCGCCCCGGCCGAACAGGGCCAGGCTCGCCGCGATCACCTTCTCGGTCGCTTCCGGACCGTGCACCAGGCCAGTCACGTCGCTCGCCAGCACCCGCTGCGCCTCCCGGGCGGCCGGCCGTTCCGACACCAGCTTCGCCAGCTCTTCGATCTCCGCCCGGCTGCGGAAGGTGAACGTCCTGAGGTAGGCGACGACGTCGGCGTCGTCCGTGTTCACCCAGAACTGGTAGAACGCGTACGGCGACATCATGTCCGGGGCGAGCCAGACCGAGCCGCCCTCGGTCTTGCCGAACTTGGTCCCGTCCGTCTTGGTGATCAGCGGCGTCGTGAGCGCGTGCACGGTCGCCTGGTCGGCCTTGCGCACCAGCTCGACACCGGCGAGCAGGTTTCCCCACTGGTCGTTGCCGCCGGTCTGCAGGGTGCAGCCGTGCCGCCGGTACAGCTCCAGGTAGTCCATGCCCTGCAGGATCTGGTAGCTGAACTCGGTGAACGAGATGCCCTCCTCCGACGCGAGCCGGCGCGCGACGGTGTCCTTCGCAATCATCGTGCCCAGTCGGAAGTGCTTGCCGACGTCGCGCAGGAAGTCCAGCGCGCGCAGCTCGCCCGTCCAGTCGAGGTTGTTGACCATGATCGCGGCGTTCGGGCCGTCGAAGTCCAGGCACCGGGAGATCTGGTCGCGCAGGCGCTCGAGCCACTCCGCGACCGTCTCCTTCGAGTTCAACACCCGCTCCCCCGACATCCGGGGGTCGCCGATCATCCCGGTCGCCCCACCCACCAGCGCGATCACGCGGTGCCCGGCCAGCTGCAGGTGCCGCAGCAGGATGAGCTGGACCAGGTTCCCGTGGTGCAGGCTCGGCGCGGTCGGGTCGAAGCCGCAGTAGACGGTGACCGGCCCGTCGGCAAGGGCTGCGCGCAGCGCCTGCTCGTCGGTCATCTGGGCGAGCAGGCCGCGCCAGGCCAGCTCGTCGAGGATGTGGGTCACCGCTGCTCCTTCGTCGGGTGCCGCGGGCGGGTCCCGACCGACACGGGGCATAGTCTGCCGTGTCCCGGCCGGCAGCACGCCGCGCGCCCCGCGCTCACCCTCCCGCCCTCGATGCCCGACGACGTCGCGGCGCGACCGGGCGGTACGCCGAGACCGTCGGTTCGTCCGGGATCCAGAACCGCCAGGGGTGCGCGACGGCGTCGCCGCCGGCCCCGGACACGCCCACCCGCGGCCCGGCTCGGGCTGCCGCTGGTCGCTCACCCGGGACCAATCGCATCGTCCCGTTGCCCAGCAAGGCCGCGCCGTTCATGGTCAGGTCGATGCCGAGGGCGTCCGCCAGCCGCGCCGGACCCCGCGCCAGGTCCGCGTCCGCGCGGACCACCCCCCGGCGCAGGCGGCGCTCCCGGGCAAGGTCCGCCCCCTCGACGACCTCGCCGGCCCGCAGCAGCACCGCAGAGGCCCGCCCAGGCACGCCCGTGACGACGTTGGCGCACACGTGCAACCCCATGTGCCGGTATACGTACAGGTGCCCCGCGGGCCCGAACATCACCTCGTTGCGGGCCGTGCGGCCCCGGAATGCGTGCGAGCCGGGGTCCGCCTCGCCGTCGTACGCCTCCACCTCGGTGAGGCGAACCACGACGACGCCGTCGGGCAGGTGCGTGCCCAGGTGGGCGCCGAGCAGCCGCGGCGCGACATCGAGCACCGGTCGGGTCAGGTCCACGGGCCCGGAGCCCCCTCGCGCGGCGCCGTGCCGTCGACGACGACGTCGGCGCGTTCCCGGGTTCGCTCCCGCGCGAACTCCGCCTCCTCCTCGGCCATCCAGCGCAGCCAGTGCTCGCGCATGTGTTCGCCGTCGCGGGCGAGGCCGCGGGCGAGGCGAACGTCCGCGGGGGCCTCGACGAACGCGATCTGGTTCGCGCGGCCGTCGACAGCCCGCGGGGCGCTGCCGCAGCCCTCAAAGATCAGGAACTCCGGCACGGGGAGGTCGCGCCACTCCGCGAACCGCTCAGCCTCCCAGTCGTACCGCTGCCAGCGGCCCGGGTGGCCCCGCTCCAGCGGGCGCAGGATCTGGGCCTCCACGCGCTCCCAGACGCCGCCAAGCCCGGCCCAGCCCTCGTACAGGTCGTCCAGGTGCACGACGACGGCGCCCTCCCCCAGCGCCGCGGCCAGTGCGGCGGCGAGCGTCGTCTTGCCGGAGCCTGCGGGGCCGTCGACGCACACGAGGCGGACGCTGCCCAGCCCGGGCGGCCCCGCGAGCGCGCTGGTCGCGAGCGCTTCGACGTTGGCGGGCTGGGCTGCTGGCATGGGGAGCGCTCCTAGGATCCGACCGAGGACCCAAGTCTGCCCTGGAGCCCCGCCGCGACCCTCAGTCGTTCGCGGCACGCTGCTCCCGAACCCACTGGACCCATGCGTCCAGCTCGGCGCCGTACTGGTCGAGGATCGCGACCTCACCCTCTGCCAGCACCTCCTCGCGGACGTCGTGCCAGCCGGCCTTCTCCCGGCACGCCGTGTCCGCCGCGGCAACCTCCACCTCCACTCGGCCCCGGGTGGCCGCCCCCCGCTCAGCCCAGCAGGACGAGCGCTCCACAACGACTAGGAGGAACGCGCCACGGGTCCCGATGGTTGCTCCGCCCCGGGAACGGGTCCGCCAGCTCCAGTCGCGGACGCGCCCCGACCGCCGCGTCGGTTCCTCAGCCGGTGGCCCACTCCCGCAGGTCGGCGGCGCGCGCGCGGGCGGCGCTGAGCTGCTCGGCGACGCGCACCGGGGCGGTCCCGCCGACGCCGTCGCGGGAGGCCAGCGAGCCGGCTACGGTCAGCACCCCGCGCACCCCCGGCGTGAGGCGAGGGGAGACCGCCGCGAGGTCGTCGTCGGACATCTCGGCGAGGTCGATCCCGCGCTCCTCACACAGCCGCACGCACGCGCCCGCGACCTCGTGCGCCTCCCGGAAGGACACGCCCTGGCGCACCAGCCACTCGGCCACGTCCGTCGCCAGGGAGAACCCGGCCGGGGCCAGCGCGGCCATCCGCTCGGTGTCGAACCGCGCCGTCGCGACCATCCCGGCCACGGCCGGCAGCAGCACCGCCAGTGTGTCGACCTGGTCGAACACCGGCTCCTTGTCCTCCTGGAGGTCCCGGTTGTACGCCAGCGGCAGGCCCTTGAGCGTGGCCAGCAGCCCGGTCAGGTCGCCGATCAGGCGCCCGGCCTTGCCCCGGGCAAGCTCCGCCACGTCGGGGTTCTTCTTCTGCGGCATGATGCTCGACCCGGTCGAGTACGCGTCGTCGAGCCGCACGAAGCCGAACTCGTGCGTCGCCCAGATCACGACCTCCTCGGCCAGCCGGGACAGGTTCACGCCGACCATCGCGGCGACGAAGGCGAACTCGGCGACGACGTCGCGCGAAGCGGTCCCGTCGATCGAGTTGGTCACCGGCCCGTCGAAGCCCAGTTCCGCGGCAACCGCGGCCGGATCGAGCCCCAGCGTGGACCCGGCCAGCGCCCCCGACCCGTACGGCGACAGCGCGGCCCGGCGGTCCCAGTCCACCCAGCGCTCGACGTCCCGCAGCAGCGGCCACGCGTGCGCCAGCAGGTGGTGGGCGAGCAGCACCGGCTGGGCGTGCTGCAGGTGCGTGCGGCCGGGCATCGGCGCGTCGGGATGTGCCGCCGCCTGGCCCACCAGGGCGTCGACGACGTCCAGCACCGCCCCCGCGAGCGCCCGCGCCTGCTCGCGCAGGTACATCCGGATCAGCGTGGCGATCTGGTCGTTGCGGGACCTCCCGGCGCGCAGCCGCCCGCCCAGGTCCGCGCCGGCCCGCTCGATCAGCCCGCGCTCCAGCGCGGTGTGCACGTCCTCGTCGTCGGGCACGGGTGAGAAGGCGCCGGAGGCGACGTCGTCGCGCAGCCCCTCCAGCGCGGCCACCATGGCGGCGAGCGCGTCGTCGTCCAGCAGGCCGGCGCGGTGCAGCACCCGGGCGTGCGCGAGCGACCCGCGCAGGTCCACGTCGGCCAGCCGCCAGTCGAAGTGCGTGCTGCGCGACAGGGCCACCAGCGCGTCCGCCGGTCCGCCGCTGAACCGGCCGCCCCACAGGGAGGATCCCCCGGCCATCAGTCCGTCCCGACTTCCATCGCGGCGCTCTCCAGCGCAAGCTCCTCGTCGCCGGCCACCGCCGGGTTGTCCGAGATGACGTCCGCGCCGCCGGCGGGCAGGGCCCCGAACAGGGTGCCGTGCTCGACGAGCACCTGGCCCTGATCGACCGGCTGCTGGGCGTAGAGCTCCAGCTTGGCCCGGGTGTCGGCGATGTCGAGGTTGCGCATGGTGAGCTGGCCGATCCGGTCGGTCGGACCGAAGGCGGCGGACTCGGTGCGCTCCATCGACAGCTTGTCCGGGTGGTAGGAGAACCCCGGGCCGTCGGTGCGCAGGATCGTGTAGTCCTCGCCGCGCCGCAGCCGCAGCGTGACCTCGCCGGTCACCACCGAGGCGATCCAGCGCTGGATCGACTCGCGCGCCATCAGTGCCTGCGGGTCGAGCCACCGGCCCTCGTACAGCAGCCGGCCGAGTCGGCGGCCCTCGTTGTGGTAGCTCGCGACGGTGTCCTCGTTGTGGATCGCGTTGACCAGCCGCTCGTACGCCACGAACAGCAGCGCCATGCCGGGCGCCTCGTAGATGCCGCGCGACTTGGCCTCGATGATCCGGTTCTCGATCTGGTCGGACATCCCAAGGCCGTGCCGACCGCCGATCGCGTTTGCCTCGCGGACCAGCGCGACCGGGTCGCCATACCGGACGCCGTTGATCGTCACCGGCCGGCCGCGCTCGAACCCGATAGTCACGTCCTCGGTCTCGATGGTCACCGCCGGGTCCCAGAACCGCACGCCCATGATCGGCTCGACCGTCTCCAGCGAGACGTCGAGGTGCTCCAGGGTCTTGGCCTCGTGGGTGGCGCCCCAGATGTTGGCGTCGGTCGAGTACGCTTTCTCCGCGCTGTCGCGATAGGGCAAGGAGTGGGTCACCATGAACCGGCTCATCTCGGCCCGCCCGCCGAGCTCGGCCACGAAGGCCTTGTCGAGCCACGGCTTGTAGATCCGCAGTGCGGGGTTGGCCAGCAGCCCGTACCGGTAGAACCGCTCGATGTCGTTGCCCTTGAAGGTGGAGCCGTCCCCCCAGATGTCGACGTCGTCGGCATGCATGGCGCGCACCAGCAGCGTGCCCGTGACCGCGCGGCCGAGCGGCGTGGTGTTGAAGTACGACCGACCGCCGCTGCGGATGTGGAAGGCGCCGCAGACGAGTGCCGCCAGCCCCTCCTCGACCAGCGCCGACTTGCAGTCCACGGCCCGGGACAGCTCAGCGCCGTACAGCATCGCGCGGCCGGGCACCTGGTCGATGTCCGGCTCGTCGTACTGGCCGAGGTCCGCGGTGTAGGTGCACGGGATTGCGCCCCGGTGCCGCATCCAGGCCACGGCGACCGACGTGTCCAGCCCGCCCGAGAAGGCGATCCCCACCCGTTCGCCGACCGGCAGCTCCGTCAGAACCTTGCTCACGTCTCATCCTTCGTGTCCCGTGGGATCTCGCGGCCGGCGGCCAGATCGAGGAATCGCTGGGCCACGGCCTGTCCGCCGTCCGGCTCGCTGCTGATCACCAGCACCGTGTCGTCGCCCGCGATGGTGCCCAGCACCGCCGGCAGCACGGAGTGGTCGATCGCCGAGGCGAGGAACTGCGCAGCGCCCGGCGGCGTGCGCAGGACGACGAGGTTCGCCGACGACTCGGCCGTGACCAGCAGCTCGGCGCACAGCCGGGCGAGCCGGGCGGCGAGCTGCTCGGCGTCCTCGGCCAGGTGCGGGGTGCGGTCCCCGCCCTCCCCCGGCACCGCATAGGCGAGCGTGCCGTCGGCGGTGCGGATCCGGACGGCGCGCAGCTCGACGAGGTCCCGGGACAGGGTCGCCTGGGTGACGGTGAGCCCCTCGGCGGCCAGGGCGGCGGCCAGCTCGCCCTGGGACCGGACCGGCTCGCGGGCCAGCACGCGGGTGATCAGGGCGTGCCGGGCCGCCTTCGTAGCCGGCACGGCGCCTCCGGAAGTGCTCTGCGCGTTGGGCGTCACGAGTGCCCCAGCAGCCAGACGAGCAGCGCCTTCTGCGCGTGCAGCCGGTTCTCGGCCTCGTCGAAGATCACCGACTGCGGTCCGTCGAGCACCTCGGCCGTGACCTCCATGCCGCGGTACGCGGGCAAGCAGTGCAGGACGACGGCGTCCGGCGCGGCCTGGGCGAGTACGGCCGCGTCCAGGCGGTACGGGGCGAACAAGCGCTCCGCCGCGCCCTTCGAGGTCTCGTCGCCCATGGAGACCCAGGTGTCGGTGGCCACGACGTCTGCGCCCGCGACGGCGGCCGAGACATCGGTGGTCACGGTGACCGAGCCGCCGGTGGTGGCGGCGATCCGCTGCGCGTCCGCCAGGAAGCCCGGGTCCGGGGGTCGCTCGGCCGGCGAGGCGATCCGCACGTGCAGACCCGCGGTCGCGCCGCCCAGGGCGTAGGAGTGGGCCATGTTGTTCGACCCGTCGCCGAGGTACGCGAGCGTCTGCCCGGGCAGGGCGTCGACGCCGCCGCGGTGCTGGGCGACGGTGAGCAGGTCGGCGAGGACCTGGCAGGGGTGGAACTGGTCGGTGAGCGCGTTCACCACGGGCACGCCGACGTGCTCGGCCATCTCCTCGATGCGTGACTGGTCGAACGTGCGCCACACAACTGCCGCGACCTGTCGGCCAAGGACACGCGCGGTGTCGGCGATCGACTCCCGGACCCCGACCTGCGCCAGCTTCCCATCGACGAGCATCGGGTAGCCCCCGAGCTCGACGATGCCCGCGGTGAAGGAGACCTGCGTGCGCAGGGTCGGCTTGTCGAACAGCACGGCCACGGTCCGCGGGCCGTCGAGCGGGCGCTCGGCGAACCGGTCGGCGCGCAGACGCTCGGCGAGGCGGAGCACCTCGGTCTGCTCGGCCGGGCTCAGGTCGTCGTCCCGCAGGAAGTGCCGGACCATCTATGCCTCCTCGGGATCGTGTGCGGTGTTCTCCGGTTGCGCGCCGACGACTTCCGTCTGCGCGGGCGCCAGCGGGTCGCCCGGCACCGTGTCCGGGAAGTACTCCGACCGGTATCGCAGCCCCGCGGGCAGGGAGCGCAGGAACTCGACGAACGGGCTCACCTGCGCCCAGGTGACGATCAGCGGCGGGGCGAGCCGCAGCGCCGAGGGCGTCACCGGGTTCACGATGAAGCCGGCGTCCATCGCCTGCTCCGCGACCTTTGCCGCCACGGGCCCGCCCAGCTCGACGCCGATCAGCAGGCCGGCCGAGCGCACCTCGCGCACCGCGGGAACCCCCTCCAGCGCGGCCGCCAGGCGCGTCCCGAGCGACGCGACGTGCGCAAGCACGCCGTCCCGCTCGATGACGCCGAGGGTGGTCAGGGCCGCGGCCGCCGCCACCGGGTTCCCACCGAACGTCGAGCCGTGCTGACCGGCGCCGAGCAGGCCCGCGGCCTTGGCGTTCAGTGACACGACCGCACCGATCGGGAACCCGCCGCCCAGACCTTTGGCTAGCGAGACGACGTCGGGCAGCGCACCGCCCCCCCACTCGGGGTTCTGGAAGCCGAACCAGCGGCCGGTCCGGCCGACGCCGGTCTGCACCTCGTCGATCACGAGCAGCGCGCCGTGGGCGTCGGCAAGGTGCCGGGCGTACGCGAGGTAGCCGCTCGGCAGCGGGCGCACGCCCGCCTCGCCCTGGACGACCTCCACCACCAGCGCGGCGACGTCGTCGGCCATCGCGGCCTCGAGCGCGTCCGTGTCACCGAACGGCAGGAACTCCACCCCCCCGGGGAGCGGCTCGAACGGCTCCCGGTAGGCCGGCTTGTGGGTCAGGGCGAGCGCGCCCATCGAGCGGCCGTGGAAGCCGCCCTCGAGGGCGAGGATCCGCGGCCGGCCGGTGCGCCGGGCCATCTTGAACACGGCCTCGTTGGCCTCGGCGCCGGAGTTGGTCATGAAGACCCGGGCGTCGGCGTCGCCGCCGACCAGGGAGATCAGCCGCTCGGCCAGGGCCACCTGCACGGGCGTCGCGAAGAAGTTGGACACGTGGCCAAGGGTGCCCAGCTGGGCGCTGATTGCCGCCGTCACGGTGGGGTGGGCGTGCCCGAGGGCGTTGACGGCGATCCCGCCGAGCAGGTCGAGGTAACGCCGGCCGTCGGCGTCCCACACGTAAGGGCCCTCGCCGCGCACCAGGACGGCACGGGGCTGGCCGTAGGTGTTCATCAGCGCGCCCGCGTACCGGACGGCCCACTCCCGGCTGGATCCCGTGAGGGCGCCGACCGGCTGGGCGGAGGCCAGCTGTGCGGCGGCCAGGCGCGAGGCCTCCTGCTGGGCGACGCGCGCCGAGTGCCGGGTCACGATGCCCCTCCCGGGGACGTCTGCGCCGGGTGTCCGGTCATGTCGCACCGCCCGGCGACGCGGGCCGGACCACCGGGACCGATCCCGTGCGCAGGTCGTCGGGCAGCACCATCGTGCCGACGCCGCGCTCGGTGAAGACCTCGTTCAGCACCGAGTGCGCCTGCCGCCCGTCGACGACGTGCGCCTGCGGCACCCCGCCGCGGACCGCGCGCAGGCAGGCCTCCATCTTCGGCACCATCCCGGACTCCAGGGACGGCAGCAGCTCGACCAGCCGCGACACCCGGATCCGGCGCGCGAGCGACGTCCGGTCGGGCCAGTCGGTGTACAGGCCCTCGACGTCGGTGAGGATGATCAGCTTGCGCGCACCGAGGGCGACGGCGAGCGCCGCGGCGGCCGTGTCCGCGTTGACGTTCAGCACCTGGGTGGGGTCGTCGACGTCCGGCGCGACGGTCGAGACGACCGGGATCCGGCCGGCGTCGAGCAGGTCCTGCACCGCCCGGGGATCCACCTCGACCACGTCCCCGACGTGCCCGACGTCCACGTGCTCGCCGTTCACGACGGCGGTCCGGCGCCGGGCCCGCAGCAGGCCGCCGTCCTCCCCGGAGAGCCCCACCGCGTACGGTCCGTGCGCGTTGAGCAGCCCGACGAGCTCGCGGGAGACCTGCCCGGTCAGGACCATCCGGACGACGTCCATGCCCTCTTGGGTCGTGACCCGCAGGCCGCCCTTGAACTCGCTGGCGATCCCGAGCCGGGTGAGCATCGTGGAGATCTGCGGCCCGCCGCCGTGCACGACCACGGGATGCAGGCCGACCTGCCGGAGGAAGACCATGTCCTGCGCGAAGGCCCGCTTGAGGTCCTCGTCGATCATGGCGTTGCCGCCGTACTTGATCACGAACAGCGCCCCCGAGAACTGCTGGAGCCAGGGCAGGGCCTCGATCAGGACCTGCGCCTTGTCGGCGGCGGACAGCTCGTGGAGGGTGGCGTCGAAGGGCGCGTCGGTAACCGCGTCGTCGGGCGGCGTGGCTGTCGGGTTCATGTCGAGTACGCGCTGTTCTCGTGGACGTAGGCATGGGTCAGGTCGTTGGTCCAGACGGTTGCGGCCGCCGGGCCGGCGTGCAGGTCGATCTCGATGTGCACCTCGCGGGCATCCATCCGCACGTTCTCCCTGGGCTCGTGGGCGCCGCCCGCGCGGCAGACCTGGACGCCGTTGATGGCGACGTCCACCCGGTCGGGGTCGTAGGGGGCGGCGGACTCCGGGACCGTGCCGACCTGCGCGAGGATCCGCCCCCAGTTGGGGTCGTTGCCGAACACGGCGGCCTTGACGAGGTTCGAGCGGGTCACCGCCCGGGCCACCGCGACGGCGGCGTCCTCGCTGGTCGCGCCGGTGACGTGCACCGCGATGTCGTGCGTGGCGCCCTCCGCGTCGGCGATCAGGTCCCGGGCGAGCCGGGCGCAGGCCTCCGTGAGCGCCTCGACGAGCGCCTGGTGGCCCACCCGGACGCCGCTCGCGCCCGACGCGAGCAGGACGACCGTGTCGGAGGTCGACATGCACCCGTCGGAGTCGATCCGGTCGAAGCTGACCGCCGCAGCAGCGCGCAGGGCGCCGTCGGCGTCCGCCGGGTCCACGATCGCGTCGGTGGTCAGCACACAGAGCATCGTGGCCAGCGCGGGCGCGAGCATGCCCGCACCCTTGGCCATCCCGCCGACGGACCAGCCGTCCCGAGCCACCTCGACGGTCTTCGGGACGGAGTCGGTGGTCATGATCGCAAGGGCGGCGTCCGGCCCGCCCGCGGTCCCCAGCGCCGCCGCCGCGGCGTCGACCCCGGCGAGCAGCCGGTCGAGCGGGAGTCGCTCGCCGATCAGGCCCGTTGACGCGACGACGACGTCGCCCGGCGAGACCCCCAGCGCCTCACCGACGCGCTCCGCCGTCGCATGCGTGTCCGAGAAGCCGTCGGGTCCGGTGCACACGTTCGCCCCGCCGCTGTTCAGGACCACCGCGTGCACGACGCCGTCGCGCACCACCTGCCGGGACCACGTCACCGGCGCCCCGACCACCCGGTTCGAGGTGAACACCGCGGCGCCCACCTGATCCGGGCCGTCGTTGACCACCAGCGCGACGTCCGGGCCGCCCGACGACTTCAGCCCGGCGGCCACGCCCGACGCGCGGAAGCCCTTGGGCGTGGTGACGCTCACGGCGCCACCCCGTCGGCGGTGAGCCCGAGCGTCTCGGGGAGCCCGAGCGCCAGGTTCATCGACTGCACAGCGGAGCCCGCGGTGCCCTTGGTCAGGTTGTCCAGGGCCGCGACCGTGACCACCCGGCCGGCCCGCTCGTCGTACGCGACCTGCACCAGCGCGACGTTCGCCCCGACGGTCGCGGCGGTCGTCGGCCACTGGCCCTCGGGCAGCAGGTGCACGAACGGCTCGTCCGCGTAGGCCCGCTCCCAGGCCGCCCGGATCACGGCCGGATCCGCGCCCGGGGCGAGCCGCGCCGTCGTCGTCGCCAGGACCCCACGCGCCATCGGGACGAGCACCGGCGTGAACGAGACCCTCGGGTCGGCTCCGCCGGCGGCGCGCAGGTTCTGCTCGATCTCGGGGATGTGCCGGTGGACGCCGCCGACGGCGTAGGGGGCGGCCGAGCCGAGCCCCTCCGCCGCGGTCAGGTGGGCCTTGAGCGCCTTGCCCGCGCCGGAGTACCCGACGGCGAGCACGGCCACGAGGTCCGTCTCGTCGATCAGCCCGGCGGCCACGCCCGGCTGGATCCCGAGGGTGACCGCCATGACGTTGCAGCCGGGGACGGCCAGGCGCCGGGCGCCGCCGAGCTTCGCCCGCTGCCGGGCGCCCCCGGCGAGCATCAGCTCGGGCAGGGCGTAGGGCCAGGTGCCGGCGTGCGGGGTGCCGTAGAACGCCAGCCAGTCGTCGGCGTCGGCGAGCCGGTGGTCGGCGCCGCAGTCCACGACCAGGGCGTCGCCCAGCTGGGCCGCGAGCGGACCGGACGTCGCGTGCGGAAGAGCGAGGACGACGACGTCGTGCCCGTTCAGGGCCTCCGGGGTGGTCGGCTCGAGGACCCGGTCGGCGAGGGACCGCAGGTGCGGATGGTGCCGGCCCAGCGGCTCCCCTGCGCTCGCGTTCGCGGTGAGCGACCCGATGGCGAACTCGGGGTGCGACGCGAGCAGGCGCAGCACCTCGCCGCCGGCGTACCCGCTGGCGCCGGCGACCGCTACCCGGATCGTCATGTGCATGAATATACACCCGACTGCATGAGTTATGGGTACGTTCGCGCCGACGGGTCGGCGTGCGCTCGGTCTACCGCTTCGCCTTCGCGTCGATCTCGTCCCGTCGCGCCAGGACGAGGCGATCCAGCACGTCGTCGGGCAGGGGGTGGTCCGGCTGGAACCGGACCGTTCCCTTGGAGCGGTCGAATCCCGAGAGCTCGGCTGCGAGCGAGTCGATCACGGCGGGGCTGAACGGGTAGAGCCCGATGTGGGTGGTGGTCGCCTGGACGCTCAGCAGCGGGCTCCCCCGATAGCGCAGCGCGGGCATCCCGTAGCTGCGGCCCTCGTCTGCGTCCGGGACGAGGTGCCGGGCTCGGGCAATCACGTGCTCGACGGCGGCGCGCTCGGCGCCGTCGAGAGTCGCGACGTAGTCGCTGATGTCTCCCATCGCGCCATCCTGCCGCCGGATGAGTCGCTGGCACACCTGGTGTTGGATTGGAGCATGCGCGCGATCCAGGCAACCTCCCCCGGCGGGCCCGAGGTGCTCACCGTCGTCGACGTCCCCGACCTCGCGCCCGATCCGGAACAGGTTGTGGTCGACGTCGCCGCGGCCGGTGTCAACTTCATCGACACGTACCGCAGGTCGGGCGTGTACCCGGGACAGTTCCCGCACGTGGTGGGCAGCGAGGGTGCCGGCGTCATCCGGGCCGTGGGCGACGACGTCGACGGGCTGTCGGTCGGCGATCGGGTCGCCTGGATCGCCGGGACGGAGGGGTCCTATGCGGAACAGGTGCGGCTGATCGCGGACCAGGCGGTGCCGGTCCCCGAGGGGGTGCCGCTGGACACCGCCGCGGCCCTGCTCCTCCAGGGCATCACGTCGCACTACCTGGCGACGTCCACCTTCCCCGTCGAGGCGGGCCAGGACGTGCTGATCCATGCCGGTGCCGGCGGCGTCGGGCTGCTGCTCACCCAGATCGCCGTCATGCGGGGGGCCCGCGTGATCACGACGGTGTCGACGGCCGAGAAGGAGGGGCTGTCGCGCGGTGCGGGGGCCGCCGAGGTGATCCGGTACGACCGGCTCGACGACGTCACGGCGGACCTGCCGCGGATGGTCCGCGAGCTCACCGGTGGCGTGCACACGGTGTTCGACGGCGTCGGCAAGGCCACCTTCGACGCGTCGCTTGCGTCGCTCCGTCCGCGGGGCGGGCTGGCGTTGTTCGGCGGCGCATCCGGCCAGGTCCCCCCGTTCGATCCGCAGCGGCTGAACGCCGCCGGTTCGGTCTACCTCACCCGGCCGAGCATCGGCCCGCACACCGCGACCCGCGACGAGCTGGTGCGGCGAGCCACGGACCTGTTCGACTGGGTCCTCGCCGGGACGCTGTCCGTTCGGATCGGCGCTAGGTTCCCCCTGGATCGTGCGGCCGACGCACACCTGGCGCTTGAGGGGCGCGCCACCACCGGGAAGGTGCTGCTCGAGCCGTAGCCCAGGCCCGCCTGACCGAGGGCCGAGGGGAAACCGAGGACGACCAGATCAACTAGGCGGCCTGCGAAGCGGCGGCGTTCACCGCAGCGCCTCGGGTCATCGCGATCCTCGCCGGCGACCCGATCGCCGGACGCCACCCGCCGCCCCCGAGCCACGGGGGTGCCTTGATCTCCGGGAGCCCCGCTCGCATCCTGACCTGCCAGCCGGAGGAGTCGATGGTGCGGTGGTGGAACCAGCACAGCAGGACCCCGTTGTCGGTGTGCGTCCCGTCGGGATCGTGGGCGTGCGGGGTGACGTGGTGCACCTCGCACCAGCCGGCTGGGACGTGGCAGCCGGGGATCACGCACCCGCCGTCCCGCACGGCTATCGCCCGGCGCTGCGCGCCGGTGAAGCACCGCTCCGCGGCCCCGAGCTGAACGATCCGCCCGTGGCTGTCGAACACGACCCGCTGGACCGCGCCCGCGCAGCCGATGTGGCTCGCGGCCGCGATGCTGATCGGGGGCACGCCGTCGGCGAACGCCGCCCCGCGTCCCCGCGCGAGCTCCTGCGCGGTGACGGTGACCATGAGCGTGGGAGCGTTGCCGGCGACGCTCGGGGCATCCGCGGCCCGGGCCGCGACCCCGATCAGGACCGCCAGCACGTCGTGCATCTGCTGGGCACGGCTGCGTGGGTCCACGACGTCCGGCGCGCCGGCCGCCTCAACCTCGTCCGGCCGCGGCCCCGCCAGCTCGGCCGTCCGCGGGTTGGTGCACGCGTCCGCATACTGGCGCAGCGCGCCCGCGACCTCGGGCATCAGCATCCCCTTCACGGGCACGAGCCCGTGCCGCGGCGCAAGCAGCCGCAGGCACCGGCGCTCCGCATCGCGCTCGCTGGGCGCCGCACCGTCGGGATCCAGTGCCGCGTGCCAAACGGTCGCCTGTAGTCGCACACAGTCCGCGTCGTACGGCGGCGGCGCTCCCGGTTCTGGACCTACCGACCCGGCCACGACCTCGGCCTCGGCCACCCGGACATCCGCGGGCGCCGCGACCCGCAGTGCGGGTGAGAGCACGTCGACGATCGCCGCGGCCGCGTCGATGCCCAGGGTGCCCTGGTCCAGTGCCGCGGCGACGTGCGCGAACCGCGGGGGCAGCGCCTCGCCGGTGAGTGCCGTCGTGGGACGGACGGCCTTGCCCAGCCGGATCCGGCGGTTCGCCGTGAACCCCGAGCAGCCGGTCACGCGCTGAACCAGCTCCACCGCGTTCCGGCACCCGAGCCCCGCGGCCAGCCCGTCCCGCCCGAGCTCGCGCCGGGACCGCTCACCGACCTCCCCGGCCAACGCCACCCGCAGCGCGTCCACCCGCCGCCCGACGGCCTCGACCTCACCGAGAAGGCGGACGACGGCGTCGTCGTCCATGCCCGCCACCTCGCTCGCACGCACCCCGAACGCGCCGACGCCGTCGAGGGCTGGTGGTGTGAGCCGCGTCGCGAATCGGGACATACCGACATCATCCAGGCACCCACCGACACGGTCGGGACCTGGCCCGCGGGACCTGTGGGCACGGCCGCGTCCACGACCCGCCGGGCCCCTCAGCTCCGCAGCTCGGCCCCGAACCTGCGCGACGCCTCGGCCACCGCCGCCTCCCGAACCGCCGCGGTCTCCTCGGCGGTGAGCGTCCGGTCGGGCGCACGCAGCCGCAGCGAGAACGCCACCGACTTGCGGCCCTCCCCGACCTGCGGCCCGGTGTACACGTCGAACACCCGCAGCTCCTCGAGCACGTCGCCAACTGAGTCCACCGAAGCGATCCCGTCCCGGACCGCGTCGAACAGCGCGCCGGCCGGCACCGAGGCGTCGACCACCAGCGCGATGTCCTCCTTGGCCACCGGGAAGGTCGAGACCGGCACGGCTTGCAGCGGGTCGACCACCATCGCCCCGATCACCGCGTCGAGGTCGACCTCGAAGGCGACCGCCCGCGAGGGTAGCTCCAGTGCGGCCACGACCCGCGGATGCAGCTCCCCCGCGTGCCCGACGAGCGTCCCGTCGCCCAGCTCCAGTCGCGCCGTCCGGCCCGGGTGCCACGGCGCGTGCTCCGCGCTCGGCAGCACCCGGATCTCGACCCCCAACGCACGCCCCACCAGCAGCGCGGCCTCGATGGCGTCCGTATGGTCGGCGCGGCGCCCGGGCCCCCACCAGCCGCCCGGGGCGCGCAGCCCCGCCAGCACGCCGGCGACCCGCCTCGGCTGCGGCGGCACCGCGGCCTCCATCGCGGCCAGCTCGGCCGTCGACGGCAGCACGCCGCCTGGCAGCACGGGCGCCGCACCCGCCCTCTCAACCGGCCGCACGACCTGCCCGGTCTCGAACACCGCCAGGTCCGTCATCCCGCGGGCGACGTTGCGGCGCGCGGTGTCCAGCAGCGTGACCAGGATGTTCGTGCGCATCTCCGGCTGCTGCTCGGCGATCGGGTTCACCAGTCGAACGGCCCTGCGCCGGGCGTCGTCGTCGGGCAGGCCCAGCTCGTCGTGCTGGTACGCGCCAACGAAGGGGTACGACAAGACCTCGACCAGCCCGTGCGCCGCAAGGGCGCCCGCGACCGCTCTACGCGCCCGCTGGGCCGCGGTCAGCCCGCGCCCGGCCGGCGCGACCGGCAGCACCGACGGGATCTGGTCGTAGCCGCGGACCCGCGCCACCTCCTCGACCAGGTCCACCGGCTGAAGCAGGTCCGGGCGCCAAGTGGGCGGGGTCACCTCGAGCTGCGACCGACCCTCCCGATCGGGCGCCGCGTCGGCCACCACGCAGCCGATCTCCTCGAGCGTGCCGCGCACGACGTCGGCCGGGTACGGCACGCCGACCACCCGCGCCGCCAGATCGGCAGCGACAGTGATGGCCGCCGGCCGAACCGTCGCATCGACGTCGGTCACCGCACGGTCGGCAGTCCCGCCGCCGTACTCCAGCAGCAGCTCGACCACGCGGTCGGCGGCCACCCTAGGCAGCATCGGGTCGACGCCGCGCTCGAACCGCCGCGACGCCTCGCTGGCCAGCTTGTGCCGCCGGGCGGTCCGCGCGACGGTGATCTGGTCGAAGTGCGCCGCCTCGATCAACAGGTCGGTCGTCGCCTCCGTGACCTCGCTCTCCGCGCCGCCCATCACGCCGGCCAGGCCGAGCACCCGCGTCGCCCGCGCGTTCGGGGAGTCGGTGATCAGCAGGTCCTCGGCGTGCAGCCGCCGGTTCATCCCGTCGAGGGTCACCAGGCGCTCGTCCGGCCGGGCCCGGCGAACCACGATCGGGGCGGCGACCTGGCTCAGGTCGTAGGCGTGCAGCGGCTGGCCGAGGTCGAGCATGACGTAGTTCGTGACGTCGACGGCGAGCGCGATGGGCCGCATGCCGGCCTGGGTGAGCCGGCGCTGCAGCCACATCGGCGACGGCCGCGCGGCGTCGACGCCGCGCACCACCCGCGCGACGAACCGGTCGCAGCCGACCACGCCGTGGATCGGGGCGTCGTCGTCGACCTCGACCGCGAAGCCGTCGGACGCGCCCTGCTTCTCCTTCTTGCCGCTGCCCTTCTTCCCGGACTTCTTGCCGCCGTCGTCGGCGCCGCGGTCCGCCCCGCCCGAACCAAGTCCCGGGTCGGTGAACTCCGCGCCCGTCGCGTGCGAGTACTCGCGCGCGATGCCGCGCATCGAGAGGCAGTACCCGCGGTCCGGGGTCACGTTGATCTCGAGGACCTCCTCACCGAGCCCGAGCAGCGCGCGTGCGTCGTGGCCCGGCTCACCGTCGAGACCCAGCGTCGCCAGCACCAGGATCCCCGTGTGGTCCTCGCCGATCCCGAGCTCCCGCACCGAGCAGATCATCCCGTCCGAGACGTGCCCGTACGTCTTGCGCGACGTGATGGCGAACGGCCCTGGCAGCACGGCGCCGGGCAGCGCGACGACGACGCGGTCACCCACCTCGAAGTTGTCCGCGCCGCAGACGATGCCGCGGGGCCTGCGGGAGCCGTCGTCGGCCGTCTCGTTGTGCTCCCCCACGTCCACCCGGCACCACTGGATCGTCTTGCCGTTCTTCTGCGGCTCGGCTGTCTTGGCGACCACCTGACCGACGACGAGCGGGCCTGCGACCGCCGCCGGGTGCACCGCCTCCTCCTCCAGCCCGACCCGGACCAGATCCGCACCGAGCTGCTCGGCGCTGGTCCCGGGCGGCACGGCGACGTGCTCGGCGAGCCAGGACAACGGGACGCGCGGCATCAGATGACCCCTTCGAACTGGGTGGAGAAGCGCACGTCGCCCTCCACCATGTCGTGCATGTCGGCGATGCCGTGCCGGAACATCAGCGTCCGCTCGATGCCCATCCCGAAGGCGAACCCCTGGTACTCATCCGGGTCCACGCCGCACGAGCGGAGCACGTTCGGGTTGACCATCCCGCAGCCGCCCCACTCGATCCAGCCCGCCCCGCCCTTCTTCTGCGGGAACCACAGGTCCATCTCGGCGCTGGGCTCGGTGAACGGGAAGAACGAGGGCCGCAGGCGGGTGCGCGCCTCGGGGCCGAACATCGCCCGGGCGAAGTGGTCCAGCGTCCCCTTGAGGTGCGCCATGGTCAGGCCGCGGTCCACCGCGAGGCCCTCCACCTGGCTGAACACGGGCGTGTGCGTCGCGTCCAGCTCGTCGGTGCGGAACGTCCGGCCCGGGCAGACGATGTAGACCGGCACCCCGCGCTCCAGCAGCGCGCGCGCCTGGACCGGCGAGGTGTGGGTGCGCAGCACCAGGCCGGACGGCTCCTCGACCCCGGCCGGGTGCGCGACGAAGAACGTGTCCTGCATCTGCCGCGCCGGGTGGTCCACTCCGAAGTTCAGGGCGTCGAAGTTCAGCCACTCCGCCTCGACCTCCGGACCCTCCGCGATCTCCCAGCCCATGGCGAGGAACACGTCGCCGATCCGCTCCGCGAGTGACTCCAGGGGGTGTCGCGCGCCGCGCGGGGTCCGGTCGACGGGAAGGGTGACGTCGAGCGCCTCCTCCACCAGCACCCGGACGTCTCGGGCCGCCTCGAGCTCGGCCTGCCGGTCCGCGACGGCGGCGCTGACCGCGGCGCGGGCGGCGCCGACCAGCTTGCCGGCGACGGCCTTGTCCGCGGGCTCGAGCCCGCCGATCGTCCGGTTGGCCAGGGCGAGCGGGCTGCGGTCGCCCGCGTGGGCGAGCCGCGCCTCCTTCAGGGCGTCGAGGTCGTCGGCGGCGGCGATCGCGGCTCGCGCCGACGCGACCGCGGCATCGACGCCGTCAGGATCCAGGGGCGACAGGCACATCAGGGAGCCTTCCGAGGGGTGGGGGTCAGCGCAGCTGTGGCCCGCAGTGGGCAGTCGCGGAGCATCTCTCAGCTCCCGCGTGCGCGACTCAGCCGCGCGGCCCGCCTGCGGGCCGGCTAAATCGACGATCCCTCGCCTCGGGGGTCTGCAGCACGGGGTTCATCCTGCCACAGCGCCGAGCGCCGCAAGATGCACGACGTCGTACCGGGGCGCGCCCCGGTGACCCGCACCCAGGTCCGAGGCCAGCAGGGCGATCTCCCGCACCGTCCACGCCGGCCCCTCGTAGATGGCGAGCGCGTGGGCGAGGGCCTGCACGTCCGCCGGCTCGGCTTCCCCTCCGGGCACCATCGGCGCGGCGGGACCGGCCGGGCGGGTGCCGCCATCGGGCCAGGCGGCGGGACGCTCACCCGGACGTCGGCGCGCGCGGCCGCGTCGGTCCGGTCGGTGGCGCGCCCCCGACCGGACCCGCGCCACCGTCAGGTGCGCGCGGGAGCGGTTGTCGGGGTCCCGGCGGAGCACGTCGGATCCGACCGCCCCGGCACCGGCCATGAGCGCCTGGAGGGTGTCGGTGTCGCCTGAGCAGCCGACCCAGAGCGTCCGCCCGTCGAAGACGCCCGCGCCGCGAAGCGCCAGCCGGAAGGGGGCTGTCGCCGCGGCGACGTCGGCCAGGGCACGGGTCAGCTCGTCCAGGTAGCCCTCGGGCACCTCGCCGTAGAAGGCGAGGGTCAGGTGCCGGGCGTCGGGTTCGGTCCAGCGAAGCGGCCCGCGGCGCCGGTTCGGGTCCCCGCCGACCGCCCGGAGGGCGACCTCGAGATGCTCGAGCGCCGCCGGGGGCGGGACGACGGCCGCGAAGAGTCGCATGCCACAAGCATGGCCCAGGCCCCTGGATCCCGGGGTTCGGCCAGGGTCGGACCGGGGTCGGATCAGGCGGTCCCCCGATACCGGTCGGCTCCCGGAAGCTCGAGGCTGGAGGCACCGACAACGAAGGGAAGTCAATGTCCACGATCCACCAGAGCATGGCCCACAACGGGCTCGTCCGGCCGCTCGACGACCGCGTGCTCGGCGCGGTGTGCGCTGGGATCGGCCGCAGGTTCGGCCTCGACCCCTGGCCCGCACGCCTGCTGTTCATCCTCGTCCTGATGGTGCTCCCGGGCAGCCAGATCCTCATCTACCCCGTGCTGTGGATCCTAATGCCGTCCGAGCAGCGACAGCCGGCGCAGTACGGATACCCGTACCCGCCCGCATACGCCCAGCACCCCGAGGCCGGCCCCGGTCAGCCGACCCAGGGCTGACGCGCCACCCGCCAGGATTCGCGGACTCGCGGGCATCGAACTCCCGGACTCCCGCGAAACCTGGGGCGGGGGCTCAGTGCCTGGGGC
>CAYGGX010000038.1:0-21250 GCA_964349585.1 uncultured Actinotalea sp. | reverse complement strand
CCAGTGGTAGGGAATTAGAACCAGGAACTGGTGCACGAACTCAGACGCATGAAGGCGGCCGGCGGTGCAAGGGACAGGGCACCCACGGCCACGGCCAGCGACGCCCCGGTGGCGATGACCCGTGAAGACAACCGAGTACCTGTGACAACCGTCAGTGGACCCATGGCGACACTCCCCTGCGCGTGCGGCGCCCAGGCCGCTCTGAACGATTCAGGCACTCGGGCCAGCCTCCCGGGGTATGGGCCGCTGATCTCGATGGCTGCGCGCAACCTACGGGATGAAAGGTCCGTGCATGAGGCATTCGGAACACGAAGATCCGAGTCACAGCCAGATTCACTCGAATGGTCTAGCGCTGTGACTGGGGCGATCGCCAGAATCCGCCTCGAACCGATTCGACGTCGCCGTAGGCTGGTCCCATGAAGCATCGATACCTCGGCAACAGCGGGCTCAAGATCTCCGAGATCGCCTACGGCAACTGGATCACCCACGGCTCGCAGGTGGAGAACGACGCCGCCAAGGCCTGCGTCAAGGCCGCCCTGGACGTCGGGATCACCACCTTCGACACCGCCGACGTCTACGCCAACACGGCCGCCGAGACCGTGCTCGGCGAGGCGCTCGCCGGTCAGCGCCGCGAGTCGCTCGAGATCTTCACCAAGGTGTACTGGCCCACCGGCCCGGGCGGGCCCAACGACACCGGGCTCTCCCGCAAGCACATCATGGAGTCGATCAACGGCTCCCTCACGCGGCTCGGCACCGACTACGTCGACCTGTACCAGGCCCACCGCTTCGACACCGAGACCCCGCTGGAAGAGACGATGCAGGCATTCGCCGACGTCGTCCGGCAGGGCAAGGCCCTGTACATCGGCGTCTCGGAGTGGACCGCCGACCAGATCCGCGCCGGCCACGCCCTGGCCACCGACCTGGGCTTCCAGCTCATCTCCAGCCAGCCCCAGTACTCGATGCTCTGGCGGGTCATCGAGGGCGAGGTCATCCCGACCTCCCGCGAGCTCGGCATCTCCCAGATCGTCTGGTCGCCCATCGCCCAGGGCGTGCTCACCGGGAAGTACGCGCCCGGCCAGCCGCTGCCCGCGGGCTCCCGCGCCACCGACGAGAAGGGCGGCGCGAAGTTCATCGAACGCTTCATGCACGACGACGTCCTCACCGCGGTTCAGGGGTTGCGAGCCGTCGCGGAGAAGCTCGGGATCTCGATGGCCCAGCTCGCGATCGCCTGGGTGCTGGCGAACGACAACGTCGCGGCCGCGATCATCGGCGCGTCGCGCCCGGAGCAGGTGCACGAGAACGCCGCCGCGT
Source organism: uncultured Actinotalea sp. (assembly GCA_964349585.1). GTDB lineage: Bacteria > Actinomycetota > Actinomycetes > Actinomycetales > Cellulomonadaceae > Actinotalea. Next base: position 19,939 of record CAYGGX010000038.1, on the reverse strand, counting down.
CGGGGGTGGAGATCCTCGCCGACGTGATGGAGCTGATCGACGACGTCCTCGGCGACGTGGTGGAACGGGACCCGGGCCGGACGGCCGAGCACGCGCCCAAGACCCGCCCGGGTTCCTGAACGTCGCCGGCGCGGCGGTACTGACCGACGCGCCCTAGGAGGAGTGCAGGGCCAGCGGCGGCGCCATCGGCTGCCCGTTGTGGACCAGCCGCACCGCGCCCACCCCCTGCTCGGCCAGCTCGCGCCAGCTCTCCCCCAGCCAGCTCTCGGCGTCGAACCGGCTGGTGAAGGTCGGGCTGATCGGGCTCCGCAGCACCTCGTCGCCGTCGAGCATTTCCCACGCCCAGACCGTCTGGTTCACCGGCCGCGCGCTCCCCGGCCCAGCGCGCGGTTCACGCGCGATGCCCAGAACGGCCCCTCGTAGATGAACCCGGTGTAGCCCTGGATCAGGGTGGCACCCGCCTCGAGGTACGCGCGGGCGTCGTCGGGCGTCGTGATCCCGCCGCAGCCGATGATCACCGCATCCGGGCCGAGCGTCGACCGCAGCCGGGCTACGACCTCCAGCCCCCGCGGCAGCAGCGGCGGGCCGGACAGCCCGCCCTCGCCGTGCTCGTGGTCGATCGTCGTGTTCACCGCCACCACGCCGGCCATGCCGAGCTCCTTGGCCAGGCCGGCGACGGCGTCGACGTCGGCGTCGGACAGATCGGGGGCGATCTTCACCAGCAGCGGCACGCCCTCTGGGCCGGTGACGGAGTCGGCGGCGTCACGCACGGCGACCAGGATCGGGCGAAGCTGCTCGACCGCCTGCAGGTCGCGCAGCCCGGGAGTGTTCGGGGACGAGACGTTGACCACCAGGAAGTCGGCATAGGGGGCCAGTAGGCGGGCGCTCGTGGCGTAGTCGGCGGCCGCGTCCTCGGGGGCGGTGATGCGGCTCTTGCCGATGTTCACGCCGACGACGTGCCGTCGCCCGGCCGGGCGCGAACGGAGGCGACGCAGCCGCTCGGCCACTGCGGCGGCGCCGTCGTTGTTGAAGCCCATCCGGTTGCGCACCGCGCGCTCGTCCAGCACGCGCCAGAGCCGGGGCGGCTCGTTGCCGGGCTGGGAGTTGGCCGTGATGGTGCCGACCTCGACCCAACCGAAGCCGAGCATGGTCAGGCCGCGGACGCCGACGCCGTTCTTGTCGAACCCCGCCGCCAGGCCGAACACCGCCGGGACGTCGCGGCCGAACGCCCGGACCGGCGCGTGGCCGCGCGTGAAGAACCGCCGCAGCAGCCAGCCCAGGCCCGGCACCGCGGCCGCCCAGCGGATCCCGTGGAACGCGACCTCGTGGGCCCGCTCGGGGTCCATCCGACGAAACACCTGGTTGAACAGCAGCCGGTACACGACGGCAACCTATCGGGCCGGGGGCCCCTCGGGGGCGGGAGTCCGCGGGTGGGTCGGCCGGCGCGTGCGCGCCAACCACCAGAGGCCGATCACCGGGAGCACGAGCGGCACGTACCCGTAGCCCTGCCCGAAGCCCGACCACACCGTCGCCTCGGCGAACAGGTCCGGTCGCCCGACCGACAGGCCGCCGACGGCGAGCACCCCGACCAACTCGGTCGCCACCGCGACCCACGCCACGGGACGCCAACGGCCGCCGCGGGCGAGCGCGATCGTCGCGACCACGTAGACGACCGCCGCGACGCCGGACAGGAGGTACGCGAGCGGGGCCTCGTCGAGGTCGCGGATGATCTGGACGGCCGAGCGGGCCGTGGCCGCGATCGCCAGCACCCCGTACACGGCGACGATCAGCCGGCCTGGGCCCCGGGCCGTCCGCTCGTCGGTCATGCGCCCGTCCACACGTGCACCAGCCGCAGCTGGAGGAACGCCGTCGTCAGCGCCGCGACGAGGAGCACCACCGAGCTCCACCGGGTGCGCTCCGCGAACGCCCACGCGGCGGCGAACGGCAGCACGATCAGTGCGGTGACCAGGTAGCCCCAGAAGGTGGGAACGTCGGCGGGACCGGTCCCGGCGACCGATCGCACGATGGCGACCACGACCTCCACCAGCAGCAGGGCCTCGATCACGCCCGCGAACAGCAGCTGCCGCAGGATCACCGGGCGGTTCCGCAGGGTCCGCCAGGCGGCCCAGCCGGACAGGGCGACCGACAGCGCCGCGACTGCCACGGCGAGGGGGGTCCACACGGCGTCGAGAATATGCCGTCTAGCATCAAGCGCGTGAAGCTCACCCTGACCACCAAGGACCCCGCCCGCCTCGACGTCGACGTGCTCGGCGTACTCGTCGCCAGCACGCCATCCGGCGCGACCCTCGTCGGCGCCGGCGGGCTCCCCGCGGCGCTGCACTCCCAGGTGGCCGGCCAGGCCCGGGCGCTGGGCATCACCGGCGAGCTCGACGCCGTGCACCGGCTCCCCGTCTCGCAGACCTCGGCACCGGTGCTCGCCCTCGTCGGGATCGGCGAGCACACCGAGGGCCCCCTGGAGCACGAGGTGCTCCGCCGGGCCGCGGGCGCACTCACCCGCCAGGTCACCGGGGTCGCCGCCATCGGCCTGGCCTTCCCCGCCGACGACGTCGCCCAGGTCGCCGCGGTGGCCGAGGGCGCCCTGCTGGGTGCCTACGCGTTCGCCCGCTACCGCGAGCAGCCCGGGCACGCCCGCCCCGCGGACCGGATCGAGCTGGTCACCGCCAGGGCGAAGGACTCCGCCGCGAAGAAGGCGACCGCGCGCGCCGCCGTCGTCGCCGACGCCGTGCACGCCGTGCGCGACCTCGTCAACACCGCCCCCGCGGACCTCTACCCGGAGGCGTTCGCAGAGCTCGCCCGGGCCGGCGCCAAGGGGACCAAGGTCAGGGTGACCGTGCTCGACGAGAAGGCCCTGGCCGCGGGCGGCTACGGCGGTCTGGTCGCCGTCGGGCAGGGCTCCACCCGGCCGCCGCGGCTGGTGAAGCTGAGCTGGGCGCCGTCCCGCGCCAAGCGCTCGATCGCCCTGGTGGGCAAGGGGATCACCTTCGACTCCGGCGGCCTGTCCATCAAGCCCGCCAAGGCGATGGAGACCATGAAGCTCGACATGGCCGGGGCCGCCGCCGTGCTGCACACGGTGCTCGCCGCCGCGGCGCTCGAGCTCCCCGTAAAGGTCACCGGGTGGCTCTGCCTCGCCGAGAACATGCCGTCCGGCACCGCGCAGCGGCCCTCGGACGTGATCACCCAGCGCGGCGGCAAGACGGTCGAGGTGCTCAACACCGACGCCGAGGGCCGCCTGGTGCTCGCCGACGGCCTGGTCGCCGCCTGCGAGGAGAAGCCCGACGCCGTGGTGGACGTCGCGACTCTGACCGGGGCGCAGATGGTCGCCCTCGGCTCCCGGGTCTCGGCGGTGATGGGCACCGACGACCTGCGCGAGGCGGTGGTCACGGCCGCCCAGGCCGCCGGCGAGCAGTTCTGGCCGATGCCGCTGCCCGCCGACCTGCGCGCCAGCCTGAAGTCCCAGGTGGCCGACATTGCGAACATTGGCGAGCGCAACGGCGGCATGCTGGTCGCCGGGCTGTTCCTGTCGGAGTTCGTCGGCGACACCCCGTGGGCGCACCTGGACATCGCCGGCCCGGCGTTCAACGAGGGCTCGGCCTGGGGCTACACGCCCAAGGGCGGTACCGGGGTCTCCGTGCGGACCCTCCTCCGCCTCCTCGAGGACTGAACGGGGCCGGCCGTCCGGGAGCCGTGCACCGGGAGTCCGGCGGAGAACCTAGCCGCGCTTCTTGGCGTTCCACTCCCGCATCCGCGACGGGTACCCGGTCAGCTGCACGTCATAGACCGGGATCCCGAGGCTCTGCGCGATGCTGCGGGCCGTGCGGGCGTCCGGCACCCGGCGCCGGGTCCACTCCCCCGTGACCGCGACGAGCACCATCGTGGTCTGGGTGACGTTGGTGACCGGTTCGATGTACGCCTCGACCCCCTGCCGGGTCTGCGTGAACTGGCGCAGGTGGTCCACCGCGGCCCGCTCGGCCTCCTTGGGCCCGACCTGGCCCGGCGTTCGCCGTCTGCGGAACAGGCCCATGGCCAACAGCGTAGGCGCTCCGCAAGTCGTAGGATGAATCCCTGAGCAAGATCGGGTCCCGGCGCGACCGGGCGGCCCGGCTCCGGTTATCCCCGGCCCGCACGGGATGACAAGATGGCCGGAGGAGTCCGACCCGAGTTGAGGAGAGGTCACGTGGCCGACACTTCCGCCGACTACGACATCGTCGTCCTGGGTGGCGGGAGCGGCGGGTACGCCGCGGCCCTCCGGGCAACCGAGCTGGGCCTGAGCGTCGCGCTGATCGAGGCGGACAAGGTGGGCGGCACCTGCCTGCACTACGGCTGCATCCCCACCAAGGCCTACCTGCACGCGGCAGAGGTGGCCGACGCCGCCCGCGAGGGCGAGGGCATCGGCGTCCGGTCCACGTACGAGGGCATCGACGTGCCCGCCCTGCAGAGCTACAAGGACGCCGTCGTCGGGCGCCTGTACAAGGGCCTCCAGGGACTGGTGAAGGCGCACGGCATCACCTTCGTCGAGGGCTGGGGCCGGCTGGTCGCCCCCGACACGGTCGAGGTCGACGGCACCCGGTACACGGGCAAGCACGTCGTGCTGGCCACCGGCTCGTACTCGCGCACGCTTCCCGGGCTGGAGATCGGCGGCCGGGTCATCACGTCCGACGGCGCGCTGACCCTGGACCGCGTGCCGGGCTCCGTCGTCGTGCTCGGCGGCGGCGTGATCGGCTGCGAGTTCGCCAGCGCGTGGCGCTCCTTCGGCTCCGAGGTGACCATCGTCGAGGCGCTGCCGAACCTGCTGCCCAACGAGGACATCGCGCTCAGCAAGGCGTTCGAGCGGGCGTTCCGCAAGCGCGGGATCACCTTCGCGACGGGCGTCCGGTTCCAGGGCGTGACCCAGGACGACGACGGCGTACACGTCACCCTCGAGGACGGCAAGACGTACGACGCCGAGTACCTGCTGGTCGCGGTCGGGCGCGGGCCGCGCACCGAGGGGCTGGGCTTCGAGGAGCAGGGCGTGCCGATGGAGCGCGGGTTCGTGCTCACCGACGAGCGGCTGCACACCGGCGTGGCGAACATCCACGCAGTGGGCGACATCGTTCCCGGCCTGCAGCTCGCCCACCGGGGCTTCGCCCAGGGCATCTTCGTCGCCGAGGAGATCGCCGGCCTCAACCCGGCGCCGATCGTGGAGTCGGGGATCCCGCGCGTGACGTACTCCGACCCGGAGGTCGCGTCCGTCGGGCTCACCGAGGCCGCGGCCAAGGAGGAGCACGGCGCGGACAACGTGCAGACCTACGACTACAACCTGGGCGGGAACGGCAAGAGCCAGATCCTCGGCACCGCCGGTTTCGTCAAGCTGGTCCGGGTCGCGGACGGCCCGGTGGTGGGCGTGCACATGATCGGTGCCCGCGTCGGCGAGCTCATCGGCGAGGGCCAGCTCATCGTGAACTGGGAGGCCCACCCCGAGGACGTCGCCGCCCTGGTGCACGCGCATCCCACCCAGAACGAGGCGGTCGGCGAGGCCTTCCTGGCCCTGGCCGGCAAGCCCTTGCACGCCCACAACTGACCGACATCGAAGGAGACCGAGGTCATGTCTGAAACCGTGCAGATGCCGGCACTCGGCGAGAGCGTGACCGAGGGCACCGTGACCCGGTGGCTCAAGCAGGTCGGCGACGAGGTTGCGGTCGACGAGCCCCTGCTCGAGATCTCCACCGACAAGGTCGACACCGAGATCCCCTCGCCGCTCGCGGGGACGCTGCTCGAGATCCTCGTGGACGAGGACGAGACGGTCGAGGTCGGAGCACCACTCGCCAGGATCGGGTCGGCAGACGAGGCCGGCGGCGGTGGGCAGCCGGAGCAGCAGTCGGAGCAGGGTGGCGGGGCCTCGGAGCAGGAGTCCGACGACGCCGGGCGCGACGCCCAGCCCGCTGCGCAGGATGCCCAGCCCGAGCCCGAGCCGCAGGACGAGCCCGCGGAGGGCGCCGACGACGCCTCCCAGCAGCAGGCCGCGCAGGTGCCGGAAGAGGTCACCCGCGACGAGCCGGAGCCGGAGCCCCAGCCCCAGGCCGAGACCCAGGCCCCGGCTCAGGAGGCGCAGGCGTCGGGCGGTGGCGGCGACACCCAGGACGTCCCGATGCCCGCCCTCGGCGAGAGCGTCACCGAGGGCACCGTGACCCGGTGGCTCAAGCAGGTCGGCGACGACGTGGAGCTCGACGAGCCGCTGCTCGAGATCTCCACCGACAAGGTCGACACCGAGATCCCCTCGCCCGTCGCGGGCAAGCTCGTGGAGATCCTCGTGGAAGAGGACGAGACCGTCGAGGTGGGTGCCACGCTCGCCAGGATCGGCGGCGGCGGCGCGGAGCCGCAGCGGTCCGAGCCCCCGGCGCAGGCACCCGCACCCGAGGCAGAGCCCCGCCCCGAGGGCGAGCCCGACCAGGTGAAGCCGTCCTCCGTGGCGCAGGCGTCGCTGCAGACCGCGGCGGTCCCCGAGGCGCCCGCGCAGCAGACCCAGCAGCCGGTCTCCGGGCCGGAGCGGCGGAGCCGGGACCGCAAGCCCGCCGACGACGCCCCCAGGGCGTCCGCGCCGGAGCGGCCCCAGGGCGGCTACCTGACTCCCCTGGTCCGCAAGCTGGCCGCCGAGCGCGGCGTCGACCTGAGCACGGTGACCGGAACCGGCGTCGGCGGCCGGATCCGCAAGGAGGACGTGCTCCAGGCTGCCGAGAAGGCCGAGCAGGAGCGGTCCGGGCGCGCCACCAAGCCGGAGCGCGAGGTCGAGGCCCGGCCGCGGCCCGGCGGCGCCCCGCAGGAGGTCTCGCCGCTGCGCGGGACGACCGAGAAGGCCAGCCGGCTCCGGCAGATCATCGCGTCCCGGATGGTCGAGGCGCTGCAGTCGATGGCCCAGCTCACGACGGTCGTCGAGGTCGACATGACCAAGGTCGCCCGACTGCGCTCCCGGGCGAAGAACGACTTCGCCGCCCGCGAGGGCGTAAACCTGAGCTTCCTGCCGTTCTTCGTGCTCGCCGCAACCGAGGCGCTGAAGGCGCACCCGAAGGTCAACGGGATCCTCGAGGGCAACCAGATCACCTACCACGGCAAGGAGAACGTCGGGATCGCCGTCGACACCGACCGCGGCCTGGTGGTGCCGGTGATCCGCGAGGCCGGCGACCTGAACCTGGCCGGGATCGCCCGCAAGATCGCCGACCTGGCGGCCCGTACGCGGGAGAACAAGGTGACCCCCGACGAGCTGAGCGGCGCGACGTTCACCGTCACGAACACGGGCTGGGGCGGGGCGGTGTTCGACACCCCGATCGTCCCGGTCGGCACCTCGGCGATCCTCGGCACGGGCGCGATCATCAAGCGTCCGATGGTCGCCACCGACGAGGACGGGGTCGAGTACGTCGCCATCCGCTCGATGTGCTTCCTCGCGCTGTCCTACGACCACCGGCTGGTGGACGGCGCGGACGCCGCCCGCTACCTCCAGGCGGTGAAGAAGCGGCTCGAGGAGGGCGACTTCGAGGCCGAGCTCGGGCTCTGAGATGCGCGTCGCCGTCGCGGGGTCGAGCGGCCTGCTCGGCTCGGCGCTCGTCGGGCACCTGACCCGGCGCGGGCACGTTGTGCGCCGGTTCGTCCGCCGACCGGCGCAGGCGCCCGACGAGATCTCGTGGGACACCGAGGGTCGGCTCGACCCCGACGACCTGCGGGGGCTCGACGCCGTCGTGAACCTGGGTGGGGCGGGCCTGGGCGACCGTCGCTGGACGACGTCGTACCGCAGCACCATCCTGCGGTCGCGCACCGCGCCGACGGGGGCGCTGGCCCGGGCCCTAGCCGACGCCGACGACGGCCCGCGGGTGCTCCTCCAGGCCTCGGCCGTCGGCTACTACGGCGACCGCGGCGACGAGGAGCTCACCGAGGCCTCCGAACCCGGCGAGGGGTTCCTCGCCGACGTGGTCCGGGCCTGGGAGGCCGCGACGGAGCCGGCGGAGGACGCCGGCGTGCGGGTGGCGCACCTGCGCTCCGGGATCGTGATGTCCCGCCGGGGCGGTTCGTTCGGCAGGCTGCTCCCGCTGCTGCGGCTCGGCGTCGGCGGGCCGCTCGGCGACGGCCGCAACGTCTGGCCCTGGATCACCCTGCTCGACCACGCGCGCGCGATCGAGCACCTGCTCACCGCCGACGTGTCGGGGCCGGTGAACCTGACCGCCCCGCAGCCCGCGCCCCAGCGGGAGATCATCGGCGAGATCGCCCGGACGCTGCGCCGCCCCGCCCTGGTGCGGGTGCCGCGGTTCGCCCTGCGGCTGGTGCTCGGAGAGTTCGCCGACGACGTCCTGTCGTCCCAGCGGGCGTTGCCGAGGGTGCTCACCGAGTCCGGGTTCAAGCACGTGCACCCGGACCTGCCGCACGCGGCGGCGTGGGTCACGGGGCGGCCGGCTCGACCTCGCTGACCCGCCAGCCGCCGGTGGTGGGGCGCAGCACCAGCACGACACTCCGGGATGCGGCGGGCCGTTCGGACGAGACCGCGCCGGTGCCAATCGACGCGGTGAGCTCCACCCGGACGCAGGGATCCGGCGCGACCGGCTGCCCAACCGGCCCCGCGGGGCATCCCGGCCGGCGAGCCAGCCCCGCCACGACGACCAGGACCCCGTCCTGGCCGCCGGGCCGCCACCTGCGGGGGTCGATCACGGCGGCTGCATCCGCGACCGCGGCCGGCGACCCCGGCGCCGTGACCGCCGCGAGGCGGTGCCGATCCGCCGCCGCCAGCGCCGCGGCCCGCTCGCGCGTGAGCCGGACGGCCGCGGCCAGCGGGTCGGTGCCCAGCGCCGCGACCTGGGACGACGTGGTGCGCTCGTCCGCTGCCGCCGGCTGGTCGCCGGCGAGGACGCCTCGGGCGAGCCCCACGGCGGCGGCGCAGGCAACGGCACCCAGGGCCGCGGCGGTGGCGACTCGCGCGGGATGACGCGGCCGGCGGTGACGACCACGGGTGCGCGCCGGGGCGCGTTCCGTCAGCAGGTCGTCCCCACCCGAGAGCCGACGGATCGCAACCTGGGTGAGCACGGCGGCCTCGGGGAGCCGGATCGGCTCCGGGTCGCAGCACGCGTACACGTCGGCGGCGAGCTCGGCGGCAGTGGGGCGTTCGTGCGGTCGCGTCCCCGTCCGGGCGAGGCACTCCCGTAGGCGCGCGGCGGCGTCGTCGTCGGCGGCCCCGCCCTCCCGGAGCAGGTGGCGGCCGAGCCGGCCCAGGGCGTAGACGTCCCCGGCCGCAGTGGCCCCGTCGGGGCGCTCGGGGGCGGCGAACCCGGGGGTGCCCCGCTCCCGCGGGCCGTCGGCGCAGACCACGTCGACCAGTACGGGACGGCCGTCCGCGAGCATCACGTTGCCCGGGGCGACGTCGCCGTGCGCCAGACCCGCGCGGTGCAGCGCAGCGAGCGCCTCGGCGAGCGGCACGACGACGGTCACCACCTCCCCCGGCGTCCACGGCCCGCGGCCGGCCGCGACCGTCCGCAGGTCCGCGCCCAGCACCTCCCGATGCAGGACCACCAGCCCGCCGCCGGGGAGGTCGATCAGGGGCCCGACCCGCACCAGGTGGGGATGCTCGAGGGCGGCGAGGCGATCCACCCGGTTCCGCAGCCGGGCCCGCTCGACGCCGGCCGGGCGCACCAGCACCGTGGCCGCCCACCTGTCCCCCGCCTGGTCGCGGACCGCCCAGCGGAGGCCGTCGGCCCCGGGACCGAGGGCGCCGACGACCTCCAGTCCGGCCCGCCGCAGCGCACCGGAGTGCTCGGGGATCACCGGGCCATCGGACCACTCCCTGGCGGTCAGCGGACGTTGTCCACAGGCTCGCGTAGGGATCCCTCAGGCGTCGTGGGGATCCCCCAGGCGTCGTGGGGATCCCCCACGATCCAGCGCGAGCCGGTGCAGACCTGCCCAGACGGTGCGGCAGCAAGCACCGGCTCGGCTGGTTTGCACCGGCTCGGCTGGTTTGCACCGGCTCGGCGCGATGATGCCGGCGTCGCGGGGTCTCAGGCGGGGATTCGCTTCTGCCACGGCCACCAGGACGCCCGGCCGATGTCGTGCACCAGCCCGGGCACCAGCAGGGTGCGCACCACGAAGGTGTCGACGATCACCCCGAGGGCGACCAGGAAGGCCAGCTGGACCAGGAACAGCAACGGCAGCACGGCCAGCGCGCCGAACGTCGCCGCAAGAACGAGCCCCGCGCTGGTGATCACCCCACCGGTGACCGCCAGGCCGCGGCGGACCCCGGGCCGGGTGCCGTGGACCAGCGCCTCCTCGCGCACGCGGGTCATCAGGAAGATCGAGTAGTCGATTCCCAGGGCCACGAGGAAGACGAACGCGTAGAGCGGCACGGACGCGTCGGCGCCCGGGAACCCGAACAGGTGGTTGAAGGCCAGCGCCCCGAGACCGATCGTGGCGCCGAAGCTGAGCAGGTTGGCGGCCACGATGAGCAGCGGCGCCACCACGGCGCGGAGCAGCAGGATCAGGACCAGCAGGATCACCACCAGCACGGCCGGGACGATCACCCGCAGGTCGCGCGCGCTGGTGATCTGGGTGTCCAGGCGCTCGGCGGCTACCCCGCCGACCAGGGTGTCGGCGACGGCGTGCACCGCCGTGCGCAGGTCGGCGACGATCTCGGTCGCCTCCTGGGACTCGGCGCTCAAGTCGGTGATCACGTCGATCCGGGCGATCCCGTCGACCACGCGCACGGGCGCCGCGGGGTCGGCTGGTGCACCCGGCGGCCCGGTCTGCTCGCGCAGCGCCTCGGCGGACAGCACGCCGTCGACGCCCGCCGCGGCCCGCTGGACGGCGTCCAGCTCGGCCTCGGGGGCGAACACGACGATGGGCTCCACCTGGCCGGCGTCGAAGTGCTCGTCCAGCACCTCGCCGCCCACGACGGACTCCACCTCGGTGAGGAAGATGTCGTTGTCGCTGGTCCCGCTCGCCTGGAAGGTCGGGACCCACGCGGATGCGACCAGCAGGGCCGCGGCCGTCGCGAGCCACACCATGCGGGGACGCCGGCCGATCAGCGCGGAGACCTTCCCCCACACCCCGGAACGCTGCTCGACGGCTTCGAGAGACGTCGCGTCGTCGTCGGAGGTAGCCATGCGCGGCATCCTGGGCCAGAAGATGAAGCGCGAGTAGCGGCCCGTGATCAGCAGCAGGGCCGGCAGCAGCGTCATCCCGGCCAGGAACGCCGCGACGATCCCGATCGCGGCCACCGGGCCCAGGCTGGCGTTCGAGGCCAGGTCGGACAGCAGCAGGCAGAGCAAGCCGGCGATCACGGTCCCGGCGCTGGCGGCCACCGGCTCGAGCGAGGCTCGCAGGGCGCGGCGCATGGCCGTGTGCGGGGAGGCGACGTTCCGCAACTCCTCCCGATACCTGGCGACGATCAGCAGCGAGTAGTCGGTTGTGGCGCCCACCACCAGGATGAACAGGATCCCCTGGCTCTGGCCGTTGAGCACGAGCACCCCCGCCTTGGCCAGCTGGTACACGACCAGGGCCGCGGCGGCGAGGGCGAACAGGGCCGTGAACAGCACGGTGAACGGCAGGCTGGGTGACCGGTAGACGAGCACGAGGATGACGAAGACGACGGCGAGGGCGACCAGCAGCAGCAGGCTGTCGATGCCCCCGAACGCTTCGACCAGGTCGGCGATGGATCCCGCGGGACCGGTCACCCACGCGGCCAGTCCGTCGTCGGCCAGGGAGTCGGTGGCCGCCCGCAGCGCGGCGACCACCTCGTTCACCACGCGCTCCTCGCCGATCTGCTCGCTCGCGGCGTCCGCGTCGAGGAAGACCGTGACGAGCATCGCCTCGCCGTCCTCGGACGGGATGGCGATCGAGGGCGCGGTGAGCAGGTCCCCGATCGCGGTCCCCTCACCCAGCTCGATGCCGGCGATCCCGTCGGTGAAGCGCTGCACGGCCGCCATCTGATCGGGCGTGATCGCGCCGTCGGCCTCGACGACAACGATCGCGGGCAGCGTCGTGGTGTCGACGAAGGAGCGCTGCAGCTCTGCCGCCCGCGTCGACTCCGCGCCGGTCGGCAGGAACGACGCGACGTCGTTCTCCTGGACCTCGGACAGCCGCCCGATGGACTGGCCCCCGAGGCCGGCCAGTGCGAGCCAGACGACGAGAAGCCCCAGCACGACGGCGCCGCGCAGCAGGCTGCGCGATCGCTCCGCTTTACTCAGCATGCTTAGTATCATGCTGCACGGTGCGTCCCGAGACAAATCCTGCAACCGGCGGGGCGCGTGACATGTTCCGGCGGAGCGCGGGTGAGGATGGCGTCATGGAGCGAGCGAACGGCGAGGCCCCCGCCGTCGGTGCGCCCCCATCGCGCGGCGAGTGGCCCACCGGCCGCATGCTGTCCGCCGTCGCCCGGCACATCGAGAAGGAGTGGAACGACCACCTCCGGGCCTGGGACCTGAACCATGCCTCGATCCCGGTTCTCTTCCTGCTCACCGGCGGCCCGCGATCCCAGCGCGAGCTGGCCGCGGCCTCCGGGGTCACCGAGCAGACGATGAGCCGCATCGTGTCCCGCCTCGAGCGGTCCGGGTACGTCGTGCGCCAGGCACACCCCCGCGACCGCCGGCGGCACGACGTCGTCCTCACCGAGCCGGGCCGGACGGCCCTGTTCGAGGCGGGCGACCCGCGGGTCGCCGAGGAGATGAGCACCCGCGGCCTCACACCGGCACAGGTCGAGACCCTGCGAGAGGTGCTCGGCGCGATGATGCGGGCGCGCCGGGGCGACGGACCGGATCAGGCACACCGGGCGCGGCCGGGCGCCCCCCTCGACCCGCCCCCCGGCGCGCACGGCGGGTAGCGTGCCTGGGATGGAGTTCCTGACGGTCGGCCTCGGCGAGCGACACGTCCCCTACGCCGAGGGCTGGGACCTGCAGCGCGAGACCCACGCCGCCGTCGTGGACGGCGAACGCCCCGACACGGCGCTCCTCCTGGAGCACGAAAGCGTCTACACCGCCGGGCGCCGGACCGCGACCCTCGACCGGCCCGTCGACGGCACCCCGGTGGTCGACGTCGACCGCGGCGGCAAGATCACCTGGCACGGCCCCGGGCAGCTCATCGCCTACCCGATCGTCCGCCTCGCCCAGCCGGTGGACGTCGTCGCCTACGTGCGGGCCCTCGAGCAGGCGATCATCGACACCTGCGCGGACCTCGGCCTCGGAACCGGGCGCAGCGAGGGCCGATCGGGCGTCTGGCTCGGCGGCGACGAGTCGCGCGGGGTCCGCGAGCGCAAAGTCGCCGCGATCGGCGTGCGCGTGGCCCGCGGCGTCACGATGCACGGCCTGGCCCTGAACTGCGACCCGGACCTCGCGGCGTTCACCCGGATCGTGCCGTGCGGCATCCCGGACGCCGACGTCACCTCGCTGACCGCGGAGCTGGGACGCCCGGTGACGGTGCTCGAGGTCGCGCCGCTGCTGCACCGGCGCCTGGCGGGGGCGCTCGCCGCGGTGACGGAACCCGCTCCCCGGCCCCGGCCGCCGTCGGGCAGGTCGCCGCGAACTCATCCCAGGTCTTGACGTAGGGTGAAACGGTGACGATCGCCCCCGAGGGACGCCGGATGCTGCGGGTCGAGGCCCGCAACGCCGCCACGCCGATCGAGAAGAAGCCCGAGTGGATCCGCACCCGGGCGACGATGGGGCCCGAGTACCGCGAGCTGAAGCAGCTGGTGCACGGCGGCGGGCTGCACACGGTGTGCGAGGAGGCCGGCTGCCCCAACATCTTCGAGTGCTGGGAGGACCGGGAGGCCACGTTCCTGATCGGCGGCGACCAGTGCACCCGGCGCTGCGACTTCTGCCAGATCGACACCGGCAAGCCCGCGGCGTTCGACGCCGACGAGCCCCGGCGGGTCGCGGAGTCCGTTCAGACCATGGGCCTGCGCTACTCGACCGTGACCGGCGTGGCCCGGGACGACCTGCCCGACGGCGGCGCGTGGCTGTACGCGGAGACGGTCCGGCAGATCCACGCCACCAGCCCGGGCACCGGCGTCGAGCTGCTGATCCCGGACTTCAACGCGATCCCCGAGCTGCTGGCGGAGGTGTTCTCGTCCCGCCCGGAGGTGCTCGCGCACAACCTGGAGACGGTGCCACGGATCTTCAAGCAGATCCGCCCGGGCTTCCGCTACGACCGGTCGCTGTCGGTGCTCACCGCCGCCCGGGACGACGGCCTGGTCACCAAGTCCAACCTGATCCTGGGCATGGGCGAGACGTACGACGAGGTGGTCGAGGCCATGGTTGCGCTGCACGACGCCGGGACCGACCTGCTCACGATCACCCAGTACCTGCGCCCGTCGGTGCGGCACCACCCGGTGGACCGGTGGGTGCGCCCGGAGGAGTTCGTGGCGCTCGCGGAGGAGGCCGAGCGGATCGGGTTCCTCGGCGTGATGTCCGGGCCGCTGGTGCGGTCCTCCTACCGCGCGGGCCGGCTGTGGGCGCAGGCGATGCGGCGCCGCGGCCAGGAGATCCCCGCCGACCTGGCCCACCTGGCCGCCGAGGGCACCGCGCGCCAGGAGGCGTCGAGCCTGCTCGCCCGCTGAGGCCGCGACCGCGTCGGGGCGACCCCCGCTGCAACTAGACTCCTGGGTCATGGCCCGCAAGAAGTCTGACTCCTCCCCTGCCCAGCCGGCCGCGCCCAAGAAGCAGCGCTGGTACAAGAACATCTGGCAGGCGTACCAGATGACCCGGGAGACCGATCGCGCCGTCACCTGGTGGATGCTCGGCGTGTTCGTCGGCGTGATGGGCATCGCGACGATCCTCGGGCTGATCTGGCAGGGCCGCCTCGGCTACATGCTCTTCGTCGGTTTCCCGTTCGCCATGCTCGCCGTGCTGCTGATCCTGGTCCGCCGCACCGAGGCCGCCGCCTACTCGCGGATCGCGGGGCAGCCGGGGGCGGCGTTGTCCGCGCTGAGGACGATCCGCCGGGGCTGGGACTTCCCCGAGGAGCCCGTCGCGATGGACATGCGCACCCAGGACCTCGTCTTCCGCGGCGTGGGCCGAGCCGGCGTCGTCCTGGTCAGCGAGGGCCCGCCGCACCGCGCCGCCAAGCTGCTCGAGCAGGAGCGCCGCAAGGTCAACCGCGTGCTGGCGAAGGTGCCCGTCGTCCAGATCCAGTGCGGGGACGAGGACGGCCAGGTGCCGCTCCGCAAGCTCGCCCGCAAGGTGTCGCGGCTGCGCCCGGTGCTGAGCAAGCAGGCCACCGCCGAGGTCACCAAGCGGCTCAAGGCGCTCGGCGGGGCGAAGATGCCCATGCCCAAGGGGATCGACCCGATGAAGGTGCGCCCGGACCGCAAGGGGATGCGCGGCCGCTGACCCTCAACGCCTGACGATCGCCGTGCCCGCCGCGACGTCGTGCAGGCCCCGGCCGTCGTCGAACCACATCACCGCAGGGACGACCAGGCAGAGCAGGAGCGTGCGCACGACGCCGGCCACCACGCCCGGGGCACGGACGGCCCCCCCGCGCAGGTCACGCACGCGCACCACCTGGATGCCGACCAGGCGGTGACCGATCGTGGTTCCCAGCAGGGCGACCAGGATGGCCGTCGAGGCGAAGAAGATGCCCAGCGTCGCCAGCGGGTCACCGGCCAGGATCCCGCCCGTCACGGGCTCCTCCAGGGGGAAGAACACCGCGCTCACCGCCGACGAGGCGAACCAGTCGATGAGCAACGCCACCAGGCGGCGACCGACCCGGGCGACCGACCCGGGGCCCTCCTTGGGAAGGCCGAGACCCCCGGCGGCCGGCTCCCCGCCGGGCGAACCCTCCAGCCAGGAACCGAGGTCCTCCCGTCGTGGCGCCACGCGCCTCAGGCTACCCGTGGCGAGCCGGCCGATCGTGACCGGTCGCGCCGTCGTCGTGCACTCGGTAACGCGGCCGAAACACGAGGTACATGGTCGGGAAACCGCGAACCCGTACGGTCGGGACCGGCACACCAGACCGCGACCGAAGAGCACAACGTGTTCGAGAAGGAGAACCGATGTTCAGTTCCGCCGATGAAGTGATGGCCTTCATCAAGAAGGAGGGTGTGCGGTTCGTCGACGTCCGGTTCTGCGACCTCCCCGGCGTCATGCAGCACTTCAACGTCCCGGCGGAGAGCGTCGCCGCCTCGTTCTTCACCGAGGGCCAGATGTTCGACGGCTCCTCGATCCGCGGCTTCCAGGCGATCCACGAGTCGGACATGAAGCTGATCCCGGACATCAGCACGGCGTACGTGGACCCGTTCCGGGTGGAGAAGACGCTCAACATCAACATGTCGATCGTCGACCCGTACACCGACGAGCCCTACAGCCGCGACCCCCGGCAGATCGTCACGAAGGCCGAGGCGTACCTGAAGTCGACCGGGATCGCCGACACCGCGTTCTTCGCGCCCGAGGCCGAGTTCTACATCTTCGACGACATCCGGTTCTTCACCAGCCAGTCGGAGAGCTACTACCACATCGACTCCATCGAGGCCGCGTGGAACACCGGCCGCAAGGAGGAGGGCGGGAACCTCGGCCACAAGACGCCCTACAAGGGTGGCTACTTCCCGGTGCCGCCGGTGGACCACTTCTCGGACCTGCGCGACGAGATGGTCCTCGAGCTGAACAAGGTGGGCCTTGAGGTCGAGCGTTCCCACCACGAGGTGGGCACCGCGGGTCAGGCGGAGATCAACTACCGCTTCGACACCCTGGCCAAGTCCGCCGACAAGGTGATGCTCTTCAAGTACGTCATCAAGAACGTCGCGCACCGCAACGGCCGGACGGCGACCTTCATGCCCAAGCCGCTGTTCGGCGACAACGGGTCGGGCATGCACTGCCACCAGTCCCTGTGGAAGGACGGCGTCCCGCTGTTCCACGACGAGAAGGGCTACGGCGGCCTGTCCGACATGGCCCGCTGGTACATCGGCGGCCTGCTGGCCCACGCCCCGTCGCTGCTGGCGTTCACCAACCCGACGGTGAACAGCTACCACCGCCTGGTGCCCGGCTTCGAGGCCCCGGTCAACCTGGTCTACTCGGCGCGCAACCGCTCCGCCTGCGTGCGGATCCCGGTGACCGGGTCGAACCCAAAGGCCAAGCGCATCGAGTTCCGGGTGCCGGACCCCTCGAGCAACCCGTACCTTGCGTTCTCGGCGATGCTCATGGCCGGGCTCGACGGCATCCGCAACAAGATCGAGCCGCCCGAGCCGATCGACAAGGACCTGTACGAGCTGCCCCCCGAGGAGCACGCCAGCATCCAGCAGGTGCCGGCGTCGCTGCCCGAGGTGCTGCTCGCGCTGGAGGCCGACCACGACTACCTCACCGAGAGCAACGTGTTCACGCCCGACCTGATCGAGACGTGGATCGAGTACAAGCGCTCGCACGAGATCGACCCCATCCGGCTGCGCCCGCACCCGCACGAGTTCGAGCTCTACTACGACTGCTGACCCCCGGAGCGTGAGGGCGGGGCTCGGCTCGCACGACGCGCCGGGCCCCGCTGCTCCGATCATGGCCAGGGCGCCGACCCTTGTGGACGACGTGCTCGCCTCGTACCGTTAGCCTTTCACCTCCGCGACACCAGCTCGAACACCCCCACCGAGCGACGATCGATGTCAAAGCGGCCATCAGTCCCCGATATCCCCCATCCCCCACGGACCGCCCACCCACGCGGTCCGACCCTTGAGGTTCCGCAGATGCCAGCGAAGCCGCGCGTACCTGGCGATCCGCCAGATCGTGCTCCCGATCGCACCCCGGACCTCGGCGACGACGTGCTCGGCGCCATGGCCGAAGGGCTCTACGTAGTCGACAGAGCACGCCGGATCACCTACTGGAACCCGGCCGCCGCCCGCATATCGGGATTCGACGCCGATCTCGTCACCGGCAGGTGGTGCGGCGACGGCCTGCTCAATCACGTCGACGAGCACGGCAACTCCATGTGCGGGGAGCACTGCCCGCTCCAGGCCACCATGGATGACGGCCAGGTCCGAACCACCCGCCTCTACATGCATCACGCGGCGGGTCACCTTGCCGCCGTCCGGGTGACCGCAGCGCCGCTTCGCGACGGCACCGGGGCGATTGTCGGGGCCGTGGAGACCTTCGCCGACGACTCCGCCCTACGCGTCGTCGAGCAACGCCTCCGAACTGCTGAGCAGCTGGCCCTCCAGGACCCGCTGACCGGCCTCGGCAACCGCCGCGCCATGGATCGCACCCTTGAGCAGCACTTCGCGGCGTGGGCTCGGCACCGGACCCCCTTCGCTGCGCTGGCGATCGACGTCGACCGGTTCAAGGCGATCAACGACACGCACGGGCACGAGGCCGGCGACCGGGTGCTGACGACCGTCGCGAACAGCCTTTCGCACGCCGTCCGGGCGAGCGACGCGCCGTTCCGGACGGGCGGCGACGAGTTCGCCGTCCTGACCGGGTCCATCACTGTGGCCGAGGCCACCGAGCTCGCCGCACGGCTCAGGATGGTCGTGGCGGAGAGTCGATTCGCTCACCAGATCTCGGTGAGCATCTCCGTCGGCGCCGCCGTCGTTCGGGAGGGCGACGACGCCGCGTCGCTGTTGAAGCGCGCCGACGACAGGCTGCTCAAGGCCAAGCGAACCGAGGGCGAAGCGGGGCTCGCCACCCCCGCCTGACCTACCCTGCCAGCGCCGCCAGCAGCGCGTGGAAGGCGGGCTTGGCCTCGTGGTCCTCGGTGAGCAGCGTTGCGGCGCCCTCGCCGGAGAAGAAGTACGGAACCCACGAGTACCGGTCCGTCAGGCCCCACACCGTGAACGAGTCGCAACCATCGACGTCCAGGCAGGCCTCGAGCGCGCGGCGGTAGTAGTCGGCCTGCTCCTCCAGCTGGGCCTCGGTCGGCACGCCGTCGGGCGGCAGCTTCATCCGGACGTCGGCCTCGGTCACCGCGGTGACCAGTCCAAGGTCGGCGAACCGCTGCAGGTTCTGCGCCATGTCCCCGGGGAAGTTGTACTCCGTGCTCAGGTGCCCCTGGACGCCGAAGCCATGCAGCGGCACACCGTCGGCCAGAAGTTCGGTTGCCAGCTCGAGGTAGGCGTCGCTCTTCGGCCCGATCCACTCGGCGTTGTAGTCGTTCAGGAACAGCAGCGCGTCCGGGTCGGCCTCGTGCGCCCAGCGGAAGGCGTCGGCGATGATCTCCACGCCGAGCTCGCGGATCCAGATGTTGTCCTGGGTGCGCAGCTGGCCGTCGTCGTCGATGACCTCGTTCGCGACGTCCCACTGGTCGATCCGGCCGGCGTACCGACCGACGACGGTCTCGATGTGCTCGCGCAGGATGTCGCGCAGCTCGTCGGGAGTGAAGTCACCGTTCTCCAGCCAGGTGGGGTTCTGGCTGTGCCACAGCAGGGTGTGACCGCGAACGTCCTGGCCGTTCTCCTCCGCGAACTCCACGATCGCGTCGGCCGGCTCGAAGTCGTAGGTGTCCTGCCGCGGATGGATCAGCTCCCACTTCATCTGGTTCTCGGCGGTCACCGAACTGAACTGGGTCGCGAGCACCTCCCGGTACTCCGGGTCATCCATGAAGGGGTTGGGGAAGTCGGTCTGCAGGTTGTGGCCCCCGCCCGCGACGGCGACGCCGATGACCATGCCCTCCGGAGCCGTGTCGCGCAGCGTCTCGGACGGCGGCCCCGAGGTCTGGTCGGCCGGGCCCGGATCGGCGGGCTGGGGCGTGCAGGCCACCAGCAGTCCGAGCGTCAGGAGTGCGCCCGCGGTGGGAAGAATCGGTCTGCGCATCAGCCCATCCCCAGAATCGGCCGGTGCGCCTCGCGGCAGGTCACCGACCTCCAGCAAAGTTGGTTCCCGGCCGCGGAGCCGACGAGTCGTCCGCGCCAGGGTGCTGCAACCCTATCGCTCAACGTTGAAGGGACCCTGGACCTCCCCGTCAGCGCCGTGAGGTCCACTCCAGGAGCCGTTCTACCGGCCAGGTGTTGACCACC
>CAYGGX010000037.1:0-22043 GCA_964349585.1 uncultured Actinotalea sp. | reverse complement strand
CCTCGGCGGTGGGCGGAGCGGCACGATCCGGTCCGCCCGGCAGCGCCGAGGTGCCCGGCAGCGCCGAGGTGCCCGGCAGCGCCGAGGTGCCCGGCAGCGCCGACGTGATCGCCGCGTCCCGTTCGCCCTCCGCCTGCCTCAGGGCGCGACGGGTGAGACGGATCTCCTCCGTCAACTCACTCCCGCGGGCCGACCCGGTGCGCGGGTCGGTTTCGACGCTCACCGACAAGACGGTAGCCCGGAAACCGGCAACTCGGTAGGAGTCGGGCGGCCGGAGCCGATCGGTGCTCCCGTTGCCGCGGTTGGTCACCGCGGGGATCGGTCCGGGCGAGACGGGCGGATAACGGCCCGCGAGCGCCGGTAGCCTTGGCGGCGACCACTGCGCCCGCGCCGGCAGGGAACTGATGACCACCGCTTCTGACAGCGCTACTCGACCCCGCGACGACGTCGACACCGTCGAGCGCGCCGCGGCGACCCCGGACGCCGAGCAGCCCTACGCCGAACTCGGGCTCAAGGACAACGAGTACGCCGACATCCGCGAGCTGCTCGGTCGGCGACCCACCAACGCCGAGCTCGCCATGTACTCGGTGATGTGGTCCGAGCACTGCTCCTACAAGTCGTCAAAGGTGCACCTGAGCAAGTTCGGCGCGGCCACCACCGAGAAGATGCGCGAGCACCTGATGGTCGGCATGGGGCAGAACGCCGGCGTGGTGGACATCGGCGACGGCTGGGCCGTCACCTTCAAGATCGAGAGCCACAACCACCCCAGCTACGTCGAGCCCTACCAGGGCGCGGCGACCGGCGTCGGCGGCATCGTGCGCGACATCATGTCGATGGGCGCACGCCCGGTCGCGGTGATGGACCAGCTCCGCTTCGGCGCCATCGACCACCCGGACACGGCGCGCGTGGTGCACGGCGTCGTCGCGGGCGTCGGCGGCTACGGCAACTGCCTCGGCCTGCCGAACATCGGCGGCGAGGTCGTCTTCGACCCGTCCTACCAGGGCAACCCGCTGGTGAACGCGCTCTGCCTCGGGGTGCTGCGGCACGAGGACGTCCATCTGGCGAACGCATCCGGCGTCGGGAACCTCGTGGTGCTCTTCGGGGCGCGCACGGGTGGGGACGGCATCGGCGGCGCGTCGATCCTGGCCAGCGAGACCTTCGTCGACGGGGTCCCGTCCAAGCGGCCGAGCGTCCAGGTGGGCGACCCGTTCATGGAGAAGGTGCTGATCGAGTGCTGCCTGGAGCTCTTCCAGGCCGGCGTCGTGGAGGGCATCCAGGACCTGGGGGCTGCCGGCATCTCGTGCGCCACCTCCGAACTTGCCAGCAACGGCGAAGGCGGCATGCACGTCGACCTGGAGAAGGTGCTGCTCCGCGACCCGACGCTCACACCCGGCGAGATCCTGATGTCGGAGTCCCAGGAGCGGATGATGGCCGTGGTCTCGCCGGAGAACCTCGAGGCGTTCCTGGCGATCACCCGGAAGTGGGACGTCGAGACCGCGGTGATCGGCGAGGTCACCGGCGACGGCCGGCTGACGATCGACCACCACGGTCACCGGATCGTCGACGTCGACCCGCGCACCGTCGCGCACGAGGGCCCGGTCTACCACCGGCCCTACGCCCGGCCGTCCTGGCAGGACCGGCTCCAGGCGGACACCATCAGCGGACCCGAGGGGGAGGCCCGCTATGCCCGGCCGCTGACCGGCGCCGACCTGCGCGAGACTCTGCTCCGGCTGGTCGGCTCACCGAACCTGTCCACGAAGGCCTGGGTGACCGACCAGTACGACAGGTTCGTGCAGGGCAACACCGCCCTCGCCCAGCCCGACGACGCCGGCGTGGTCCGGGTGGACGAGGCGACCGGGCTGGGCGTCGCGATCGCCACCGACGGCAACGGGCGCTACGCGAAGCTCGACCCGCGGGCGGGGGCGCAGCTCGCGCTCGCGGAGGCGTACCGGAACGTGGCTACCGTGGGCGCGCGACCGCTCGCAGTCACCGACTGCCTCAACTTCGGCTCGCCCGAGGACCCCGACGCGATGTGGCAGCTGGTCGAGGCGATCGAGGGCCTCGCGGAGGGTTGCGCGACGCTCGGCGTCCCCGTTACGGGCGGCAACGTCTCGCTGTACAACGGCACCGGCGAGCCCGGCACCATCGACTCATCCATCCACCCGACCCCCGTCGTCGGCGTGCTCGGGGTCCTGGACGACGTCTCCCGGGCCGTCCCGTCCGGATGGCGGGAGGCCGGCCAGGCCGTCTACCTGCTCGGCACCACCCGGGGCGAGCTGGACGGCTCGGCGTGGGCCGACGTCGTGCACGGTCACCTGGGCGGGCTGCCCCCACGGGTCGACCTCGAGGCCGAGCGGGCGCTCGCGTCCGTACTGGTGGCCGCGGTGCGGGACCGGCTGGTCGACTCGGCCCACGACCTGTCCGAGGGCGGGCTGGCCCAGGCGCTGGTCGAGTCGTGCCTGCGGTACGGGGCCGGGGCCCGCATCGAACTGGGTGCCCTGTGCGCCCGGGACGGCGTGACCACCTTCGAGGCACTGTTCGCCGAGTCCGTCGCGCGCGCGATCGTCGCCGTCCCGCGCAGCGAGGAGGTCCGGTTCACCGACCTGTGCACCGCCCGCGGGGTGCCGGCGCTGCGGATCGGCGTGACCGACGACGCCGCCGGTGACGTTCGGGGCGAGGGCGCCGGCGACGGTCCGGCGCTCGAGCTCGACGGGCTCTTCTCGATCCCGTTGGCGGAGTGTGCGGCGGCCGCCGAGGCGACCCTGACCCGGCACTTCGCCTGACGCGCCGCCGGGCGAGGCCGCGTCCGGGACTCCCGTCCCAATCTTGACGTCAAGATACTTGTCACCATTAGCCTTGGTGCGGCGCCCGGGCGACTATCCGCCTTCCGGTGCGGCCGTCGACCACGACGGAGCGACGGGGCTCCAACCCTGCCTGGCCGGCTCCGGTGATCCCGGGGCGCTCGTAGCACGTAACTGTGGGCCGCCGTGCACGCTGCCCAGACCTGAAGGAGCAACACCATGGACAGCGCACTCGAGCCGGTCTTCGCCCAGGTCCTGCGCCGCAACCCGGGCGAGGTGGAGTTCCACCAGGCGGTCCGTGAGGTCTTCGACAGCCTGGGTCCGGTGATCGCGAAGCATCCCCAGTACGCCGACGCCGCCGTGCTGGAGCGGTTGTGCGAGCCGGAGCGCCAGATCATCTTCCGGGTCCCCTGGGTCGACGACTCCGGCCGGGTGCAGATCAACCGCGGGTTCCGGGTCGAGTACAACTCCGCCCTCGGGCCGTACAAGGGCGGGCTTCGGTTCCACCCGTCGGTCTACCTGGGCATCATCAAGTTCCTCGGCTTCGAGCAGATCTTCAAGAACGCGCTGACCGGCCTGCCCATCGGTGGCGGCAAGGGCGGCTCGGACTTCGACCCGCACGGCAAGTCCGACGGCGAGGTGATGCGGTTCTGCCAGTCGTTCATGACCGAGCTGTACCGCCACCTGGGCGAGTACACGGATGTGCCCGCTGGCGACATCGGCGTCGGCGGCCGCGAGATCGGCTACCTCTTCGGTCAGTACAAGCGGATCACCAACCGCTACGAGTCCGGCGTGCTCACGGGCAAGGGCATCGGCTGGGGCGGTTCGCGTGCCCGCACCGAGGCCACCGGCTACGGCACGGTGATCTTCGCCGAGGAGATGCTCAAGACCCGCGGCCAGTCCCTCGACGGCAAGCGTGTTGCGATCTCCGGTGGCGGCAACGTGGCCATCTACGCCGTCGAGAAGGCGCAGGCGCTCGGGGCGACGATCGTCACCTTCTCCGACTCGTCCGGATACATCGTCGACGACGCCGGGGTGGACCTCGCCCTGATGCAGGAGATCAAGGAGGTCCGGCGCGGCCGGGTCGCCGACTACGCGGCCGAGCGCTCGTCGGCCCGGGTGGTGACCGAGGGCACCGTCTGGGACGTCCCGGTGGACGTCGCGCTGCCGTGCGCCACCCAGAACGAGCTAACGGGAGCGGACGCCAAGACGCTCATCGGCAACGGCGTGGTCGCGGTAGCCGAGGGGGCGAACATGCCGAGCACCCCCGACGCCGTCGTGAACTTCCAGGAAGCCGGCGTGCTCTTCGGTCCCGGCAAGGCGGCCAACGCCGGTGGCGTGGCGACCTCGGCACTGGAGATGCAGCAGAACGCGGGCCGCGACTCCTGGACGTTCGAGCACACCGAGCAGCGGCTCACGGACATCATGGTCGCCATCCACGACGACTGCGCCACGACAGCCGAGGAGTACGGGAGCCCCGGCAACTACGTGCTCGGCGCGAACATCGCCGGCTTCAAGAAGGTCGCCGACGCGATGCTGGCGTTCGGCATCGTCTAGCCGAGCGACCCGTCCGTCGGACCGGGCCCGCGCTCAGGGCGCATCAGGTCCAGGTCCGGCGGCTCGGGCTCGGCGGGCAGGCTGGTACGCCGGTTGTAGTACGCCCACGGGAACCACCCGGGGGTCCAGCGCTGCCATCCCTCGGCGGCGAGGGCGCGGCCGGTGGCCGGTGACATGAACACCCGGCGGTGCTCCCACTGGACGTCGTCGCGCCGCAC
This sequence comes from uncultured Actinotalea sp., assembly GCA_964349585.1. GTDB lineage: Bacteria > Actinomycetota > Actinomycetes > Actinomycetales > Cellulomonadaceae > Actinotalea. The sequence continues at coordinate 17,467 of CAYGGX010000037.1, read as the reverse complement.
CAGGTGCATCCCCGACCCGGCCGCGACGGCGTGCCAGCCGTACCGGCCGGCGTTCTCGAGCACGCTCATCTCGTTGAAGGCGTACAGCGGGGCGAGCTTGACGACCCGGTCGGACGGATCGGCGGCGTCGGGTCGGGGCTCGCCGCCCCCGTACGTCCGCTCCGCCGCCTGGCCGGTCACGCCGAGGCTGCGGCCGATGCTCTCCCAGGTACAGCCGGCGGACCGCGCCCCGGCGACGGCGTCGCGCAGCAGGGCGTCGGCTTCGTGGCGAGCCCGCGTGGTGAGGGCGATCCGTTCGAGGTGCGCCTCGGCGTCCTCCGGCAGCCGGCTCGCCAGGGCGGGATCCGCCCCGCTCAGGGCCTGCCCGAGGAGGGCGCGCAGGCCGGAGTCGTCGATGACCATGATCGGAATTCTATCGAGGCGACGACGCCAGGGTGCTTGCTCGGGTAGGCCAGGTGGCCGACGATCGTGTTGGCTGGGCGCATGCCGCCGCGCCGCCGCACCGATCCTGCCGCCGGCCGGGCGGCCCTGGAGAGGTGGCGGAGCGATCCCGCCGGCGCTTCCCGCGAGGACGTCCGGACGGCGGTGCGGTTCACGCTGGAGGAGCTCGCCACCCGGGCCCCCGGCGGCACCGTAGAGGTGCGGGTACCCCCGGACGGCGCGGTTCAGGCGGTTGCGGGCCCCGCGCACACCCGGGGCACGCCGCCGAACGTCGTCCAGACGGACCCGGTGACTTGGCTCGAGCTCGCCGCCGGGACGCTCCGGTGGCCTGACGCCGTCGCCGCCGGTCGGGTGCGCGCCTCGGGTCTGCGGGCCGATCTGGCGCCATGGCTGCCGCTGGAGCTGGAGCCCGGAGCGGGCTGACGGAGCGCCGACTGGATCCGACCAAATGACGGGACGCAATTGGTCGCCATTTGGTCGCCCAAAACGGTCCTTTGCGACAGGCATAAGTGACCTTTCCGGCAGAAGCGACGCTTCGGCGCCGGTGCGTTAACCAGCCGACCTACCGTGTCGATCCGGACGCAAAGAATCAAGCCTAGATCCGGGGGGACAAATGGCTGGATACCCGCGTCGCGGGCGCACTTTCTCGGCCGTCGCCATCGGGGCCCTCGCTGCCGCGTGGCTCGTCATCCCCGTCGCGTCGGGCGATCGCGCGGCCTCCGCCCCGCTCGACTACTTCGCAGCCGACGCGCCCGCCGTCGACCCATTCGGCACGCCCGCAATCGACGACGGGGACGCCAGCATCAGCGCGGCCACCAACACCGCGCTGGTCGGCGGCAACGCGCCCGCAGTCGAGTCGCTGGAAGCCGTCGACGACGTCTCGCTGATCGGGCGCCGAGTCGAGGTGTCACGGGGAGGCTCCACCTACGCAGCGGCCACTGTGCCCACGATCTCCGAACCGGTGGTCGTGCCCGCCGATGCGGAATGGACGTTCAGCGCTCCCGAGCTGACGATCACCTCGACCCTCCCCACGCCGACCGAGGTCGCCGTGCGGCTGCGCGGCCACCAGGCCGAGATCGACCGATGCGCGGGTCCCGTCCTCTCCGACTACGGCTCCTACGGCAAGGTCATCGGCGAGCACAACCACTGCGGTGGCGCATACGTGCTCGAGTTCGAGGTCGGCGACTACGTGCGACTGACGGGTTACGAGGCGGGCGACTACGTCGTGACATTCCTGAAGGACGTCCCAAAGAAGAACACGCCGGTCACCGTGCTCAGCGGCGCGGATCTCTTCCTGCAGACCTGCCACTTCACCGGCGGCCAGATGCGCCTCGTGGCGCTCGCCCCTCGGGCCGTTGGTTGACGGTCCGGCGTCGCGCCGCGTGACCGCCGATCTCGGGTGCTCATCGCGCCCCCGCTAGCATCGAGACGTGCCCGCCTCGCCGACCGAGCCGAACGAACGGACCGAGCCGAACGAACCCGCATCGGAGACACCGGTCGCCGGTCGCGCCCTGGTCCGCCGCGCCCCGCGCTACGGCGCGTTCGCGCTGGTCGGGATCCTCGCCGGACTGGTGGTCGGCGCCATGGTCGCGGCGCTGCTCGGCGTCTCGGACGGAGCCGGTCCGGTGGTTCTCGTGGCACTCGGCGGCGGGCTGCTCGGCGGATGGCTCGGCGCCATGGTCGCGGTGCTCATCGACCGCCGGGGCCGCTAGTCCCTGGCGCGCGGGAACCCCGGGCTGGTGCTCTTCGTGGCCGCGGCGCTCCTCCTGGTCGTCGGGTCGGCGTGCGTGGGCTGGGGTGCCTTCCGCCTGGTCCAGCGCGCCGATCGTCGGGCGGGAGTGCGCCGCGTCCCGAGGGATCCGGCCGGGCTGCCACCCATCCCGCAGTGAGTCCAGCCCGCGGGCACCGGCCGCCCGCGGGTCGTGCGGTGTGACAGCATTGAGCAGTGGCCCGTGGCGACGGACGACTGACCCACGACCTCCTTCCCGACGAGAAGGGCCCCCAGGACGCATGCGGCGTCTTCGGGGTCTGGGCGCCCGGCGAGGAGGTGGCGAAGCTCACCTACTTCGGCCTGTACGCGCTGCAGCACCGCGGCCAGGAGTCCGCCGGGATCGCCACCTCCAACGGGGAGCAGCTGCTCGTCTTCAAGGACATGGGCCTGGTCTCCCAGGTGTTCGACGAGGGCGCCCTCAACTCGCTGACCGGCCACATCGCCATCGGCCACACCCGGTACTCCACAACCGGCGCCACCACGTGGGAGAACGCGCAGCCGACCCTCGGCGCGACGTCCGGGGGGACCGTCGCCCTCGGCCACAACGGGAACCTCACGAACACCGCCGAGCTCGTCGACCTCGTGGCCGAGCGGTACGGCAACGCCCGGCGCGGGGCCCTAGGGGGCACCACCACCGACACGTCGGTGATCACCGCCCTGCTGGCCGGCGACCCCGACCACACGCTCGAGGCGACCGCCCTCGAGGTGCTGCCCCGGCTGCGGGGCGCGTTCTCCCTCGTCTTCATGGACGAGCACTCCCTGTACGCGGCCCGGGACGCGCACGGCGTCCGACCGCTGGTGCTCGGTCGGCTGGAGCGCGGCTGGGTCGTCGCCAGCGAGACCGCCGCCCTCGACATCGTCGGCGCGTCGTTCGTCCGCGAGGTCGAGCCGGGCGAGTTCATCGCGATCGACGCCGACGGCCTGCGGAGCACGCAGTTCGCCGAGCCCACCCGCAGCGGGTGCGTGTTCGAGTACGTCTATCTCGCCCGGCCGGACACCACGATCGCCGGCCGGTCCGTGCACGCCGCGCGGGTCGAGATGGGCCGCACGCTCGCGCGGGAGCACCCGGCTGAGGCGGACATGGTCATCCCGGTCCCCGAGTCGGGCACGCCGGCCGCGATCGGCTACGCGGCGGAGTCGGGGATCCGCTACGCCCAGGGCCTGACCAAGAACGCCTACGTGGGCCGGACCTTCATCCAGCCTTCCCAGACGCTGCGCCAGCTCGGCATCCGCCTCAAGCTCAACCCGCTGCGCGAGGTGATCCGGGGCCAACGGCTTGTGGTCGTGGACGACACCATCGTGCGCGGCAACACCCAGCGCGCGCTGGTCCGGATGCTCCGGGAGGCCGGCGCCGCCGAGGTGCACGTGCGGATCTCGGCGCCACCCGTGCAGTGGCCGTGCTTCTACGGGATCGACTTCGCCTCGCGGGCCGAGCTGATCGCCACCGGCCTGGCCGTCGAAGAGGTCGCCCGCTCGCTCGGCGCCGACTCCCTCGGTTACATCTCGCTGGAGGGCATGATCGCCGCGACCGAGCAACCGGCGCCGGCGCTCTGCACCGCCTGCTTCACGGGTAGGTACCCGATCGAGCTGCCGCCCGCACACCGGTTGGGCAAGAACCTGCTCGAGCAGAGCCAGCTCGCCCTGGGCGCTCCCGAGGACGGCCTGTCGACGCTGATGACGTCCAGCGGTGGCGCGGACGCGCTCGGGCATCCATGAAGCGCGAGGAGATCACCTACGCCTCGGCCGGCGTGGACACCGAGGCCGGGGACCGGGCCGTCGAGCTGATGCGCAGCGCCGTCCAGGCGACGCACGGCCCGCGCGTCGTCGGTGGGGTGGGCGGCTTCGCCGGGCTGTACGACGGCGGCTTCCTGCGCGAGTTCCGCAGGCCCCTGCTCGCAACCTCCACCGACGGGGTGGGCACCAAGGTTGCCATCGCTCAGGCGATGGACGTTCACGACACGATCGGGTTCGACCTGGTGGGCATGGTCGTCGACGACATCGTCGTGGTCGGCGCCGAGCCGCTGTTCATGACCGACTACATCGCGACCGGCTCCGTGGTGCCCGAGCGGATCGCTGCCATCGTGCGCGGCATCGCCCGCGCGTGCGCCGAGACCGGGACCGCGCTGGTCGGCGGGGAGACCGCGGAGCACCCGGGACTGCTCGGCCCCGACGAGTACGACGTCGCGGGCGCGGCGACCGGTGTCGTGGAGGCCGACGAGGTGCTCGGTCCGGAGCGCGTGCGGCCGGGGGACGCGCTGGTCGCGATGGCGTCGTCGGGCCTGCACTCCAACGGGTACTCGCTGGTCCGCCGGGTGGTCGAGGTCGCGGGCTGGTCCCTGGACCGGCACGTGCCCGAGCTCGGCCGTACCTTGGGCGAGGAGCTGCTCGAACCCACGAGGCTGTACACCCGCCCGTGCCTCGACCTGGCTCGCGGTCCGGGTCAGGTGCGGGCGTTCTGTCACGTCACCGGCGGCGGCCTGGCCGCCAACCTCGCGAGGGTGCTTCCCGTCGGCCTGCTGGCCGATGTCGACCGGGCGAGCTGGGCGGTCCCGCCGGTGTTCGAGCTCGTCCGAGCGCTGGGCGCCGTCCCGTGGCACGACCTGGAGTCCACCCTGAACCTTGGCGTCGGCATGGTCGCGGTGGTGGGCCCGGACGCAGTCGACGCGTCCATCGCCGCGCTCGCCGCGGCGGGCGTGCCCGCGTGGGTGCTGGGAACGGTGAGCGCACCGCACGACCTGCCGGACGACGTCGTCCGCGGCACGAAGGGCGTGCACGGCGGCGCCGTGCGGATGCGCGGCGACTATCGGACCGGCTGACTCAGCGCTCGTCGCGGTACCAGTCCGCGTACCCGTCCTCGTCCTCGGCCACATGCTGGTCGACACCGTTGTGCTCGCGGCTCGGCTGGCCGGAGGTGAGCTCCTTCTCGAGGGCCCGGTAGTCCGTTGCCGGTGTGAAGTACTTCAGCTCGCGGGCCACCTTGGTCTGCTTCGCCTTCTGACGGCCGCGCCCCATGGCATCGACCCCCTCTTACGTGGAAGTGGGGCGGCACCGTGCTCTCACGTGCGGCCCCGAGGTAGCTGATTCTTCGTCGCAACGGTACATCGTGAACGGCCCCTTCGGCGACCCGCGTCCACCGACTCGTGGGCGACTGCGGATCCACGGCGTGCCGGGCGTGAGCGACGTCACATGTCGCCGGCAGGCGCAGCGGCGTCTGCGCGATCCGCGGCGCGGGTGCTGAACGACGACGGATCACTGCAGGTCGACCGGGGGTTCGCTCATGATCGGCGCGAATTGTGACTCCATAACTGCGCGTCTCACCCCGCGACACGCCGTTCTGTCCGGAGTGCAACAAATGGTCCGGCCTGTCACGATGGAGGAGTCTTGGCCAGTCAAGCCGCCTCTACGTGTCCGGAGGCGCTACGGGCCAGTCGGGGAGGAGACCCGTGAACGCACGACAGCGCGAGTCCGAGGCACTGTTGACTCCGTCGGAGGTCGCCGCCCTGTTCCGGGTCGATCCGAAGACCGTCACCCGCTGGGCCAAGGCGGGGAAGATCTCGTCCATCCGGACCCTCGGTGGCCATCGCCGGTATCGGGAGTCCGAGGTCCGCGAGTTGCTCGAGGGGATTCCGGAGCAGCGCGACGGCGCCTGACGGACCGGGCGGGATCACCGCCCTGTCCGATCACCGCCAGCATCGGGCCCGACCGGGCCGGACAATGGGGGGATGGAACCGACGGTTGGCGCACGGTCGTCAGCGGCCGTGATCGACCGGATCGACGACGACGCGGCCTTCCGCGCGGTGCGCTCACGCGACCCGCGATTCGACGGTCGCCTCTTCGTCGGGGTGCTCAGCACCGGCATCTACTGCCGGCCCTCGTGCCCCTCACGGACCCCGTTGCGACGCAACTGTGCCTTCTTCACCAGCGCGGCCGGCTGTGTGGCGGCCGGGTTCCGGGCCTGTCGGCGATGCCGGCCGGACGCGCTTCCGGGCTCGAGGGCGTGGGATGTCGACGCGGACCTTGCGGGGCGGGCGCTGCGCATGGTGCACGACGGCGTCGTCGACGAGCTGGGTGTGGCCGGCCTCGCCGGGCGCCTGGCCGTGAGCCCGCGGCACCTGCACCGGGTGCTCGTCGCCCAGGTCGGGGCGTCCCCGGTCGCCCTCGCCCAGGCGCGCCGAGCCCAGGTGGCGCGTCAGCTGCTCGAACAGGCCGACTGGTCGATGTCGGACGTGGCGTTCGCGGCCGGCTTCTCGAGCATCCGGCAGTTCAACGCGGTGCTGCGCGCGCACTTCGGCGCGGCCCCGTCGACCCTGCGCGGCCGGCGGACGACCGCGCCGTTCGAGGCCTCGCCGATCTCGCTGCGCCTCCGCCGTCGCAGTCCCCTGGACGGCACCTCCTGGTTCGAGCACGTTGCGGGGCGGGCCGTGCCCGGGCTCGAGGCGGTGGCGGACCGGCGCATCCGCAGGGTCCTGGGGGCCGCGGGCGGTCCGGCCCTGGTCGAGCTTGGCCTCGATGACGGCGAGGCGACGGCTCGCCTCCGGCTCGCCGCGCTCGGTGACCTGACCCGGGTGGTCGGCCTGCTGCGGCACTGGGCAGACCTGGACGCCGACCCCCTGCAGGTCGACGGCGTGCTGGGCGCCGATCCCCTCCTCGCGCCCCTGGTGGCGGCCAGGCCGGGGTTGCGTGTGCCGGGCATCCCCGACCCCATGGAGGCCGTGGTCCGCTCGATCCTCGGCCAGCAGGTGAGCCTCCGGGCCGCGAGCACGCTGACGGCGCGCCTGGTCGCCGCCCACGGCCGGCCCACGGAGTGGGGCCTCCGGGCCTTCCCCGCGGCGACCGATCTCGCGGCCGCCGGCCCGGACCGCCTCGCCGCGCACGGGATCACTGGGACGCGCGCGCGCGCCGTCGTCGCCATCGCCGGACTGATCGACTCCGGCCTGGATCTCGGCCCCGGGGGCGATCGGACCGTCGCCCGGCAGGCGCTCGGCGAGGTGCCGGGCATCGGGCCCTGGACCATCGAGTACCTGGCCCTCCGGTCGCTCGGCGACCCCGACGCGTTCCCCGCCCACGACCTGGTGCTGCGCCGCGCCCTCGGCGGTCTGACGCCGGCGGAGGCGATCCGTAGGGCCGAGGCGTGGCGGCCCTGGCGCGGCTACGCCGCACAACACCTGTGGACCGCGTACGCGGCGGGCAACGCCGCGCTCACCGAGGAGGAGCGATGAGGGTCGCAACACTGGCCGCCCCCGGCGGTCCGCTGACGGTGGCGGTGACGGACGACGGCGTCGTGCACCGGAGCGGGTTCGTGCCGGTCGATCGGGTGCTCGAGGCGCTCCCCGGAGCCGTCGTGGTTGCCCCGGACGAGCTGCCCGGCGGGGTCGCCGAGGCCGTCGAGCGCTATGCGGCCGGGGAGGTGGGGGCGCTCGCCTCGGTCGCGGTGCGCCAGCCGGGTGGCGAGTTCGCGCGGTCTGTCTGGGCGGCGATGCGCGAGATCCCGGCGGGAAGCACGGTGTCGTACACCGAGCTCGCGACTCGGGCGGGTCGCCCGACCGCTGTCCGGGCCGCCGCCTCAGCGTGTGCGCGGAACGCGCTGGCCCCGTTCGTTCCGTGCCACCGGGTGGTTCGGTCGGACGGTTCACTCGGCGGCTACGCGTACGGGCTCGCGGTCAAGCGCGCGTTGCTGGACCACGAGGCGGCGAACGCCTGAGGGCCGGTCCGAGCCAGCGGGTCGGTCGGTTCAGAGCTTGCGGATCGCGGAGGCCACGAAGGCGGCGGCCACGGCCGCTACGGCGCCGAGGACGATCCACCCGGTGCGGGAGGCCTCGGGCTCCCCGGGAGCGGGGAGCTCGCCGGTGACCCGGCGCTTGAGGTCGGCGGCGGCGATCTTGGCCTCGTCGACCGCGTGCCGGGCCTGCGTCCGGGGGTTGAGACGCTGGGAAAGCTCGTCGACCGTTCGCTGCAGCTCGGCCCGGGTCCGGGTGATCTCGGCCTCGATGTCCGCGGGGGTCGTCGACTCGCTCATGGCTGCTGTCCTTCCGTGGAGGAGAGGCCCTCGCGCACCGCCGCGATGTCGGCCTTGATGCTCGCCTGGGCCCGCTCGGGGGTGGGCGGTGTCCCCTTGTCCAGGGCCTTCTTGCCGATGGCGACCATCACGGCCGCCAGGCCGAGGAGCAGGACCGCGACGATCAGGGCGGCGAGCCAGGCGGGCATCGCCTCCGCCAGACCGAGCACCGCGGTGGCGATCAGCACGGCGAGGCCGAAGAACGCGAAGACCCCGGCCCCGACGAACAGACCGATCCCGATCCCGGCGTTCTTGGCCTTCTCCGCCATCTCGGCCTTGGCCAGTCGGATCTCGTCGCGGATCAGCGCCGAGAGCTTCTCGGAGAGCGTCGACACCAGCTCGCCGATGCTCGGCCGGGCGTCGCCCTGTCTGGTGCTGTCGGTCACGCTCACCACGTCCTCTGTCGCTCGGTTCCTGCCGCACCGGTCCGGTGGGCTCCCACCCATTCTCCTGACACAGCCAACCTCTGCGCAGGCCGTTCGGCAATCCGAGGACGGCGACGCCCCACCTCATCGAGGCGGGGCGGACGGTGGTGGCCACTGGCAGGGTCGAACTGCCGACCTTTCGATTTTCAGTCGAACGCTCTACCAACTGAGCTAAGTGGCCGGATGCCGACACCTGGGGGCAGGTGACCGACGCGCGACCCCGACGGGACTTGAACCCGCGACCTCCGCCGTGACAGGGCGGCGCGCTAACCAAACTGCGCTACGGGGCCTTGACTGTGTGCTGTTGTGCTCGCCGCGTGGGCGACGGTGGTTCCGTGCATCTCGCTGGACTGCAGGTTGTCGTACCCCCAACGGGATTCGAACCCGTGCTACCGCCGTGAAAGGGCGGGGTCCTAGGCCGCTAGACGATGGGGGCCCGGCTGGACGCCCGACGTCGAAGCGTCTGAGACCTCCGAAAGCATACGGGCTGGGCCGGCGATCTCCAAAGGTGGCCCGGCCCCCGACCGGCACGTCGCGGACGGGCGGGGGAGGACAATGGGCGGGTGGTGGACATGTCGCGCGCCGAGTTCGAGGAAGCCGTCCGCGACGCCCTCGACCTGTTGCCGGTCGAGCTGACCGACCAGATGGACAACGTGGTGGTGCTGGTGGAGGACGACCCCCCGTCCGGCGAGCCGCCCGATCTGCTCGGGCTGTACGAGGGCGTCGCGCTCACGGAGCGGGACGGCTGGTGGGCGGCGGGCTCCCTGCCGGACCGGATCACCATCTTCCGCAACCCGACCCTCGAGGTGTGCGAGACCGCTCAGGAGGTCGTGGAGGAGGTCGCCGTCACGGTGGTGCACGAGATCGCCCACCACTTCGGGATCGACGACGAGCGCCTGCACGAGCTGGGCTGGTCCTGACGTGCGGAGGGCAATGAGGATCGGGATCGTCCTGCTGCCGCAGGACCGCTGGGCGACGGCGCGCGAGCGCTGGCAACGTGCCGAGGAGTACGGCTTCGACCACGCCTGGACCTACGACCACCTGGCTTGGCGGTCGCTGGCCGACGAGCCGTGGTTCGCGACCGTCCCGCTGCTCACCGCCGCGGCCGTGGTCACGGAGCGGATCGCGCTCGGCACCTGGGTGGCGAGCCCGAACTACCGGCACCCGGTGCCGTTCGCCAAGGAGGTGATGGCGCTGGACGACGTGAGCGGCGGGCGGCTGCTGCTCGGGCTGGGCGCCGGCGGGGGCGGGTTCGACGCCGGCGTGCTCGGCGATCCGCCGACGCCGCGCGAGCGAGTCTCGCGGTTCGGGGAGTTCACCGACCTGCTCGACGCCCTGCTCACCGCCCCGGTAACCGAGCGGGCGGGGGAGCACTACGAGGCGCACGGCGCGCGGATGATCCCCGGCTGCGTCCGCCAGCCCCGGGTCCCGTTCGTGGTGGCGGCCAACGGGCCGCGGGCGATGCGGGTTGCGGCCCGGCACGGTCAGGGCTGGGCGACGGTCGGCCCGCCCGTGGACGGGGACCTGGCGCCGGCTCAGGCGGTCGAGCGGTGGTGGGCGCAGATGGCCGACCTGGTCGAGCGGTTCGAGGCGGTGGCCCGCGAGGCGGGCCGGGACCCGTCGGGCATCGACCGGTACCTGAACCTCGATGCCGGGCCGGTGTACTCCCTGGAGTCGGTCGCGACGCTGACCGAGGGGGTGGAGCGGGCCGCGATGGCGGGCTTCACCGACGTCGTCGTGCACTGGCCGCGTCGCGAGGGCGTCTACGCGGGCAGCGAGGCGGTCCTGGACGAGGTCGCCGGCCGACTGGGCGTGCTGCGCGCGGGCGCCTGAGCCTCAGCCCAGGGCCTGGCGGGCCCGCCAGGCGCTGGCCACCATGTCGTTCAGGGTGTGGCTCATGCGCCAGCCGAGGTCTCGGGCGGCGAGGTCGCCGGACGCGACTATCCGGGCGGGGTCGCCCGGGCGGCGGGGGGCGATCCGCGGTTCGACGTCGATCCCGGTCACCTCCGCCACCGTCGTCATGATCTGCCGGACCGACACGCCGTCGCCGCTGCCCAGGTTGTAGGCGGGCGCCAGCTCGCGGCCCTCCGCCAGGGCCCGGGCCGCGGCCACGTGGCAGTCGGCCAGGTCGGTGACGTGGATGTAGTCGCGCACGCACGTCCCGTCGGGCGTCGGGTAGTCGTCCCCGTTGATCTGTGGCGCGCGCCCCTCCGCCAGCGCGTCCATCACCAGGGGGAAGAGGTTGTGCGGGCTGGAGTCGTACAGCTCGGGACTGCCGGAGCCCACCACGTTGAAGTACCGCAGCGACGTGTGGCGCAGGGCCACCGGCGCCTCGGGGTTCCGCGCGCAGTCGGCGAGCAGCCACTCCCCGATCAGCTTGCTCTCGCCGTAGGGCGACTCGGGCGCGGTGGGGGTGTCCTCGGTGACCAGCGGCACGTCCGGCGTCCCGTACACGGCCGCGCTCGAGGAGAAGACGATCCGGCCGACCCGGGCGTCGGACATCGCCTGCAGCAGGTTGATCGTCCCGACGACGTTCTGGATGTAGGTGTGCAGCGGTCGCCGGACGCTCACGCCCGCGTACTTGAACGCCGCCAGGTGGATCACGCCGGTGACCCCGTGCATCGCCTCGCGCACGGCACCGGTGTCCAGCAGCGTGGCTCGGACGAAGGGGACGCCGTCGGGCACGAACTCCGCGTGCCCGCTCGACAGGTCGTCGAGCACGACGACGTCCATCCCGTCGCGTAGCAGCGCCCGCACGACGTGCGCGCCGATGTAGCCGGCGCCGCCGGTCACCATCCAGGTCATGGGCCGAACTCTACGCAGGGCGCGGGGGCCGTTCGGGTGGGCCGGCGCGGGCGGGGGTCGGACGCGATGCCGACCCCCGCCCACTCGTGCGGCGGACAGGAGGCGCGGGTCAGGGGACCCGGCGCCGTCGGCCGAGCAGCTGCGCCGCGACGGTCACGCCGACCACGGCGACGACGATCTGGACGATCAGCTCGATCCAGTCGATGCCCCCGGTCTCTTCGAGGCCGACGAGGCTGACTATCCAGGTGCCGAGCAGGGCGGCGACGATCCCGACCAGGATGGTCACCAGGATGGAGATCCGTTGCCGCCCCGGGGTGAACAGCCGCCCGAGGGCGCCGATGATCAGGCCGACGACGATGGCGCTGACGATGCCGCCGATACCCATGGAGGTACCCCTTTCGTGAACCAACGGGGCGTTGGCGCCCCTGCCCGGACGCTAGGCGACGATGATCGGAGCCGCACGCCGAGCGGGGCCGTCGGCCCTAGCCTTGGGGCATGACCGGACTCTTGCTCCAGGCGGCCGGGCCGGCCCAGGGTGTGTCGGGCGTGGCCCTGGTCCTCGCGATCGCCGCCGCGGTGATCCTCGCGCTCGTGCTGGCCGAGCTGGCCACCGCGCTGACCAGGCGCGCCACCCGCCGCTGGCTCGTCGCGCACCTGGTCCGCCGCACGCGCGTTCCGCTGCGCCTGCTCCTGATCGTCGCGCTGGTCTGGGGCGCGGTCCGGCTGGTTGCGCGCACCGAGCCGGCGGACGCGCCCTGGCGCCGCCCGTTCGACCAGACGACGGCGGTACTGGTGATCGTCCTGGCGGTGTGGGTGCTCGCCGTGGCGGCGATCGCCGTCGCCGTGGCCGCGATGGAGCGGCACCGGCCGGACGAGCCCGGTGCCCGGTTCGCCAGGGGTGGACCGGCGCAGGCGAGGGTGGTCCGCCGGTTCGTCGTCGTGCTGGCGGCGCTCGCGGCGCTCGCGGGCGTGCTGCTCGTGCTCGAGGTAGGCCTCGGCTGGATCGCGCTCGGGCTGCTGCTCGCCGCGCTGCTGCTGCTGGCCGTGGTCGCCCTGCCCTGGCTGCGCGGGCTGGTTGCGGGGGTCCGGGTCGCGGTGAGCGATGCGGTGCGGGTGGACGACGTGATAGTGGTCGACGGTCAGTGGGGCCGGGTGGAGTCGATGGCCGCCGACCACCTCCTGCTGCAGACCTGGGACGATCGGCGCCTGGTGGTGCCGATGACCCGCCTGACGGCCGAGACCTTCGAGAACTGGACGCGTCGCTCGGCGGATCTGGTCGGCACGGTGGACCTGGACGTCGAGCAGGGCGTGCCCGTAGCCGAGCTGCGGTCCGAGCTCACCAGGCTGCTCCAGGCGAACGACCTGTGGGATCGCCGGGTGGCGGTGCTCCAGGTCACCGACGCGACGGCCGGCTGGATCCGGGTCACCGCGGTGGTGAGTGCGGCCGACGTGCCCCGTCTGATGGACCTGCGCTGCGACGTCCGCGAGGGCCTGGTGGCGTGGCTGCAGCGGCGGGCCGGCGTGCTACCCGCCCGCGACGTCGACGACCTGCTCGGGACGTCGCACCGGCAGGAGGGCGAGCTGCCCAACGGGACGGTGCGCCTGGACCCGCGACGTCACGCTCGGCTCTTCACCGGGAGCGTGTTCGCGGCCGAGCGCTCGCAGATGTTCACCGGACCGGGCGACGCCGTCCGGGCGGAACGGGACACCGACGCGGGCTAGGAGCCTCAGCGGGGCAGCTCGGCGCCGGTGAGCGAGGCGAGCTGGTCCAGCACCGCGTCCTGGATCCGGACGTCGTTCGCCTGCGGGTTCGGCTCGAGGACGTCGCGGCGCTTGAGGTAGCGGCCGGTTACCTGGGCATCGGGTTCGTCGCTGGTGGCGAGCCAGACCTGGGTCGCGGCGCCGACTGACAGGTCGTCCGTCGCATTTGGGCCGCCGAGCTTCGTCTTGACCCAGCCCGGGTCGACGGCGTTGCTCAGCACGCCCGGCCACAGTCGGGCCACCGCGAACGCGATCAGCACGTCCACCAGCTTGCTGTCCGAGTAGGCCTGCATCCCGTCCCAGGGCCACACCAGGTCGTCGTCGGGATCCACGTGGCCCCGCGCCTGAAGGCCGGACGTCACGTAGACCAGTCGCCCCGGCCGGGGGATCAGCGCGGTGAGCAGGTACGGAGCGACGGCGTTGATCTGGAAGGTCCGTTCCAGCCCGTCGGCCGTCTCGATCCGCTCGCTCGCGCCCCCGCCGACGCCCGCGTTGTGCACCACGGCGTCGAACGGGCCGGCCTCGGTCGCCGAAGCCGCCACCTCCTGGGTCTGGGCGAGGGAAGAGAAGTCCCCGACGACGACGTCGTGCAGGTCCGGCAGGATCGCGCGGACGTGCTCGGCGCGGGCCGCGCTCCGGGCGTGGGCCACCACCTCGTGGCCCGCAGTCAGGAGCTGCCGGGCGGTCTCCCGCCCGATGCCGTCGGTGGATCCGGTGACGAAGACGCGCGCCATGTGCTCACTCCAGGTGATCGGGACGCGCCAAGTGTTGCACCGCCGACCGGCGGGCGTGCGGCGGTTGCGTCCGGTGGGTGGACGATCATGCGCGGGCGTTTGCGCCGGAGCGACCTATTTGTGACGGTGGAACTGGTCCGTCGATGCCTCGCGGCATCGAGCCGACAACGGAAGGAACTCCGATGCTCGCCCTGACCGAAAACGCCCGTCACGCCGTCGAGGACCTCGCCACGCGAGCCGGGCTACCGGAGGAGGGCGGTCTGCGGATCGACGAGTCCCAGGCGCAGGCCGGCAACTTCGAGCTCTCCCTGGTCCCCGCGCCGGTGGACGGCGACGAGGTCATCGAGGAGGGCGGGGCTCGGGTGTTCGTCGAGCCGACGACCGCAGCGATCCTCGCCGACCAGAAGCTCGACGCGGCGCCGTCTCCCGACGGCACCGGGTTCCTGCTCGCGCCGCAGTCCGCGCCCGACGCCGGCAGTGACGGCGCGCTGGGCTGACGCTGGGCCCTGGCGCCCCGCGCGTCAGCGCGCGGCGCGCGACGGTTCGACCGGTCGATCCGGGGTCCAGGCCGGTGTGCTCATGGGCACACGGTACGAGAGGGCGTCAGCGCTGCTCGGCGCGCTCGCTGCGCAGCGAGGCGATCAGCTCGTTGACCTCCGCAACGGGCAGGGCGCCCGGGCGTCCCACCAGGTATCCCTGCACGGCGTCGGCGCCCAGGGCGATCCAGGTGATCAGGTCGTGCACCTCCTCCAGGCCCTCGACCACGAGCTCGGCGCCGGTGCGCTGGGCGAACTCGATCAGGGAGCCGGCCAGCGCGCGTCGGAGCGGGCTGGTGGACACGCCCTGGGTGAGCGAGATGTCGACCTTGATGGTCTCGGGGCCGAGCTGGACGATGTGCTGCAGGCTGGAGAACCCGGCGCCGGCGTCGTCCACCGCGATCCGCACGCCGAGCGCACGCAGCTTGCCGACGATTCCCTTCAGCAGGTGGTAGTCGGCGACGACCGCGTGCTCGGTGATCTCGACGATGAGCTCACGCTCCGGGTTCTGGTGAATCAGGTCGCGCAGCCGCGGGTCGCCCAGGGTGGCCGGGGACGCGTTCACCGAGAGGATGACGTCGTGGGGCAGCGACCGGGTGCCCTCCAGCGCCGCCTCGATCGCGGCGAGCTCGAGATCGATCCCCTGGCCGACGCTCTCGGCGGCGGCGAACCAGCGGTCCGGCGTCCGGTATGGGCGCACGTCGAACCTGGTCAGAGCCTCGACCGCGATCAGGCGACCGTCCTCGAGGGAGTAGATCGGCTGGTACACCGGGTGGAACGAGCGGTCCGCCAGGACCTTGGCGACGAGGGGCACGATCGACTCGTCGACGTGTCGGGTCCGGGGGGCGCCCATCGCCGCCCGCACGTCGCTGGTCAGTTGCTGCTCCGCGTAGCGGGTGCGGACCGTCACGGCCAGCGAGGCCATGGTTCCGATCAGGGCGAACATGAGTCCACGGAACACCCAGCTGAACACCTGCTGCGCCTCGCCCGTCGCC
Organism: uncultured Actinotalea sp.; assembly: GCA_964349585.1. Lineage (GTDB taxonomy): Bacteria > Actinomycetota > Actinomycetes > Actinomycetales > Cellulomonadaceae > Actinotalea. Next base: position 1,944 of record CAYGGX010000037.1, on the reverse strand, counting down.
GTGCTGAGCGGGGTGAGCGGACCGCACAGGATCGTCGCGACGAGTGCGGTGACCAGCGCGCCGCGGATCCCGAAGGGAAGCACGGCGAGGATCACCGGGAAGTAGAAGAGGTGCGGCATGGCCCGTTGAGTGCCGCCCGTGCTGTGCACGACGTACCAGATCGCGAGGAGCATCACAGCCAGCACGACGACGGCCGCCCACGGCGGGAAGGTCGCGCCACGTCCGACCGCCCGGTCGAGCCGGGAGGCGACCTGTGGCGCGTCGACTGCGCGCCGGTTGCGTCGTTGAGCCACCTACCCCCCAATCCGGCGCCGGACCGTTCTCGTCACGAAGTGGTGACCGCCGGTCGTGTCACACACCCTGTGTCGGCACGGTCCCGGTGCAGCATGAGGTGGAATGGGTGACTTTGCGCGACGGCGTCGCTCGGGGCACGGTGGACTTGACCCGGCGGCGGCGACTGCGTCGCTGGCACGAAGGGCCCTGACCGGGCCACGGGTGGCGCAGTAGGGTCGATTCGTGCCGCGATCCAGGCGCCAGAGACGTTGAAGGAGACCGTGCGATGAGCCCGTCCGCGATGAAGAGCCCGCTCAACGACGCCGACAAGGAGGTCACCGGCGCAGCCCTGAACCGGGCGCTCGTCGACCTCATCGACCTGGGCCTCGTGGCCAAGCAGGCGCACTGGAACCTGGTCGGCAAGGCGTTCCGCAGCATCCACCTTCAGCTCGACGAGGTGGTGGACCAGACGAGGCTCTTCGCAGACGACATCGCCGAGCGCGCCGTCACCATCGGCGTTGCGCCGGACGGCCGCGCGGCCACGGTGGCCCGGGACTCCGCGGTGGCCGAGCACCCCACCGGCTGGATCCAGGACACCGACGTCGTCGCATACTTCGTCGAGACACTCGGCGTGGTGATCGGCCGGCTGCGCCAGGGCATCGCCGAGACGGAGAGCACCGACGTGGTGAGCCAGGACATGCTGATCGGCGTGACCGCCGCGCTGGAGAAGCACCACTGGATGTTCCAGGCCGAGCGCTGAGCACGGCCGGCCCCGAACCAGGCCCCGAGGTCGTCCCTGGCGACCGCGGGACGGCGTGCGCCGAACCGCGACCTGAGGAGGCCGCTGCGTGGACGACTGGCTCCTGTCCCTCGCGGACTCCACGTTCGTCTACCCGGGCCTGTTCGTGCTTGCCGTGCTGGACGGGTTCTTCCCGCCCGTGCCGAGCGAGGTCGCCGCGGTCGGGCTCGCGGCGCTCTCCGCCGCCACTGGGACGCCACACCTCGGCCTGGTGCTGCTGGTGGCCGCCTCGGGCGCGTACGTCGGCGACCTGATCGCCTACGCCATCGGCAGCCGGATCGACGTCCACCGCCTCCCGTTCCTGCGCCGTGGCAGGGGTCGACTGGCCCTCGCCTGGGCCGAGCGGTCGCTCGCCGACGGGGGAACCGCCTTCATCCTGGCGGCCCGCTTCCTCCCGGCCGCCCGGGTCGCGGTGAACATGGCGGCCGGCGCGCTGGGCTACCCGCGGCGCCGGTTCGTCGGCGTCGCCGCGCTGGCCTCGTTCGCCTGGGCGGGTTACTCGGTGCTCCTCGGCGTCGGGGCCGGGGCGTGGCTCCAGGACCACCCGGCGGCCGCCGTCGTGCTGGGGGCGGCGGTCGGGCTCGTCATCGGCCTCCTGCTCGACGCGGTCTTCCGCCGCCGGCAGCGCCTGCTGCCCGACGACGACGCCCCGGAGGGCGCGGTGGTCGAGGTCCGGTAGGGCGAGCCGCCGCTCCACCGGGTCAGGTCAATCGCGCGGCCCCCGGCCGGTACCCCGGCCGAGGGCCAACGCGCACTGCTTGCGGGGCTGCCATCACCCTCTGTTCGATGCGCCGCGCGGCACAACGCCGGGACTGCTCCCGGCCCCGCGGACCTGGCGGTCGAGAAGATCGGTAAGGGCCACCCTCAGTCCG
>CAYGGX010000036.1:7466-22555 GCA_964349585.1 uncultured Actinotalea sp. | reverse complement strand
AGTGGGCGTAGGACGGCAGGGGCGGCGGGCAGGTCGACGGTGTGAGCGACGGCAGGAGCGCCTCACTGAGCAGCCACTCCAGGGCGTCGAGGGCCGTCCATCCGTCCGGGTGGCGTTCGAGCATCCGCCGCGCACCGTCGAGGTCCTCGCCGAGCGTGACCAGCGGCTTCTCGACGTAGCCGTCGGAGCGCACCTGCCCCAGCCCCACGTTCGCCGTCAGCGAGTTGCACAGGCACCCGCGGCCCAGAGTGTCCTCCACCGTCCCGCCCTTGCGGACGTGCACGTGCTCCGGCTCGGCGGCGCAGTGGTATCCGACGGAGCCGTTGGGCCGCACGTACGGCGAGCGCAGGTACCCGAGGTCGCACAGGCGCGGCCGCTGGGCCTCCACCGCCGGGTCGGAGAGGGTGCCGGGGAGCTGGGCGACCTTGAACGGGAACCCGGTTGGCGACACGCGGGGGTCGGTGCGCACCTCGAGCGACCCCGCGCGGAGGCTGTCGATGAGCTCGGTGCGCAGCCCCGGGAGCAGGTCCGAGTCCGAGCTCAGGGCGAACAGCGTCCCCACCTGTACCCCGGCGGCTCCTTCGGCCCGCGCCGCGACAAGCGCCTCGGGCGAGCCGAAGGTGCCCGCCAGCCAGAAGGGGAGCCCGACGTCCGCGACCTTCGGCACGCTCGCGTCGTCCCGCGGCCCGAAGACCGGCTGCCCGACGTCGTCCAGGGTCAGCTTCCCTCGCGGCGGCGCGTTGTGACCACCGGCCTTCGGCCCCTCGATGACGAAGCCGTCGGGGCGGGTCTCGACGTCGCGGGCGAGGTGGATCGCCAGGATCTCCGCGGAGATGATCGCGACGAAGGCAGGACGCCGGAGCGCCGGCAGAGGGCCGAGCAGGTCGCGCGGGGACAGGTCGACGGTGTGGCTCCCCGAGGTGGCGCCGGACACCTCGACCGGCAGGTGCACGTTGCGGTGCCCCGCCAGGCTGTCCAGCAGTGCGGGGAGGTCCCGCGGGATCCCGGCCCCCATGAGGACGACGTCGACCCCGGCCAGCATCGCGCCGTACACGGCCGCGGGCGTCGCCATCTGGATCTTCTCCAGGAGGTTGATCCCCACGCACCCGTCGTGCCCCTCCTTCGCGAGCCAGACCTCGACGAAGCTGCCCAGGACCAGCAGCTCCTGGACCTGACGGTTCTGCCGCAGCGAGAGCCTTGGGATCGGCCCGTACGGCTCGCCGGCCGGCCGCCCGCCGGGAACGAAGTGATCGGCGAGGGCGCGCTCGGCGACCTCACGGACCGGGAACGCCGCCAGGGCGCGGCGCATCGCCCCGTCCGGGTCGCCGTCCTGCAGGCGCCGAGCCAGGACCAGGTCGAGCGCGGTGCCCGAGACCACCCCGAGCTGGCCCGCGCGGGCGACGGCGGACGCCAACCGCCAGGACGAGACGGCGACACCCATCCCACCCTGGATGACGGTCGGCAGCGGGCGGTTGCCCCAGCGGGACGGTGGCCTTGCGGACGGATCGGTCACGGCAAAGCCTCTCGGTGGCTACGGACGCGTAACTTACTTCACCGTAGGTTGATCGGGGGCCGGTCGCACGGGACGAAGGGCTCACCCGGCGCGGCCCGGTTGTATCCGTCGGGGGGCCCTCGCCGGTCATGCGCCCGCGTGGCCGTGCCCGCCGTGGGAGTGCCCCGCGCCATCCTCGGCGAGCGTGTGCCGGGCGCCCGGCGGCGCCGCGACCGCCACGACCGCGGCGATCGCGGTCGTCAACGGGATCGCGAGCACCAGGCCGATGGACCCGACGAGCGTGCGGGCGATCTCCTCGGCGAACTCGCCGCTGCTGATCGTCTGCAGCAGTGGCAGCTGGTACACCTCGAGCAGCAGGAGGATCGGCAGCGATGCGCCCGCGTAGGCGAAGGCGATCGTGTAGACGGTCGAGGCGATGTGATCCCGGCCGATTCGCATGCCCCGGCCGAACAGCGTGCGCCAGGACGCGTTCGGGTCGGAGGCGCGGAGCTCCCACACGGCGGACGCCTGCGTGATGGTCACGTCGTTCAGCACGCCCAGCCCGGCGAGGATCACCCCGGCGATGAAGATGCCCCGAAGACCGTCACCGTCCAGGTTCCCGGTGAGCATCGCCAGGCGGTAGTGATCCTCGGTGGTTATCCCGGTCAGCCGCGCGGCGCTGGCGGCGATCACGCCGAGGGTGGCCGTCACGGCGAGCCCGGCGAAGGTGCCGAGCAGGGCCGTCGTCGTGCGCCTCGAGAAACCGTGAGCCATGTACAGGACGACGAACATGATGGCCGCCGAGCCGACGAGCCCAACCATCAGGGGGTCCTCGCCCTGCAGCAGGGCGGGCAGCATGAAGGTCGCGATCACCCCGAAGGCGAGGACGAGCCCGATGAGCGCCCGCAGCCCCCGCAGGCCGGCGACCGCGATGACCAACGCTGCGAACACGACCGCGAGGACGCCCAGCGGGATGGTGCGGGCGAAGTCGTACCAGACGTACAGCTCGGGGTCGGTGTCGGTCGCCAGGTACCGGGTCAGCACGATCCGGGTGCCGACCGACACGTCGCCGGGCCCGAGCGTCGCGGGGGCGTACACCTCGACGACGCGGCCGGCGGCGGAGGTGTTGATCACCTCCGCGAGCACCACGACGCACTCGATCGATTCGGGGACCTCGCCGTCGGGCAGCCTGACCTCGGTGGTGCCCGCGCACCGCTCGGTGTCCGTCTCTAGAACCCGCGCCGTGGGGTACTCCGCATCCAGCGAGACGATCCCCGTCGCCGGCGGGTCACCCGTTGGCCAGAGGACGAAGAGCCCGACGACCGTGCCGAGGATCAGCGGGATCAGGATCGCGGCGAGCAGGCTCGTGGTGCGGTCGGGGCGCAGTCGCATCTGGCCGATGATGCCGCATCCGGCCGGGTCGATGCGATGAGGGACAATCGCAGGGTGCCCGAACCAGCCGCCATGCTCGCCGCGCCCGGCGGGGGCCCGCCTCCGACGGGCTCTGCGGTGCTGCCCCCGCTGCGGATCGGGCCGATAGTCGTCGACACCCCGGTGGTGCTCGCCCCGATGGCCGGCGTGACCAACCGGGCGTTCCGTCGGCTGTGTCGCGAGCACGGCGCCGGGCTCTACGTCTCGGAGATGGTCACCTCCCGGGCGCTGGTCGAGCGCACGCCCGAGTCGATGCGGATGATCAGGCACGACGACGACGAGCGCCCCCGGTCGGTGCAGCTGTACGGCGTGGACCCGGCGACGGTCGGCGCGGCGGTGCGGATGCTCGCCGAGGAGGACCGGGCCGACCACATCGACCTGAACTTCGGCTGCCCCGTGCCGAAGGTGACGCGGAAGGGCGGGGGCGCGGTGCTCCCCTGGAAGCGGGACCTCTTCGCCTCGATCGTCCGGGCGGCCGTGTCCGCGGCCGCACCCAGCGGCGTCCCGGTCACCATCAAGATGCGCAAGGGCATCGACGCGGAGCACCTCACCTACCTCGAGGCGGGCCTGGTCGCCCAGGACGCGGGTGTCGCGGCGGTCGCGCTGCACGCGCGGACCGCCGCCGACTACTACTCCGGGACCGCCGACTGGGACGCGATCGCGCGGCTCAAAGAGGCGGTGACCGACATCCCGGTGCTCGGGAACGGGGACATCTGGTCGGCGGAGGACGCCCTGGCGATGGTCGCCCGGACCGGGTGCGACGGCGTCGTCGTCGGGCGGGGTTGCCAGGGCCGGCCGTGGCTGTTCGCCGACCTGGCCGCGGCCTTCCACGGATCGGGGTCCCGCATCCGACCGGGCCTTGGCGACGTGGCCGCGGTGGTGCGCCGGCACGCCGAGCTGATGGTCGAGGAGCTGGGCGACGAGGGCCGCGCGCTTCGCGAGCTCCGCAAGCACATGGCGTGGTACTTCAAGGGCTACGCGGTGGGCGGTGTGCTGCGCGCCCAGCTCGGTCTGGTCGAGTCGCTGAACCACCTCGACGACCTCCTGGCGCAGCTCGACCTCGGCCAGCCGTACCCCGGAGTTGGCGCCGAGGGACAGCGGGGCCGCGCGGGCTCGCCGAAGCGCCCGGTCCTGCCTGAGGGCTGGCTCGACTCCCGCGAGCTGGGCGAGCGCTTCCGCCGCGACCTGGCCGAGGCGGAACTGGGCATCTCAGGGGGCTGAGCTTCGGGCCCGCGGCCGTTAGGGTCGGAGTATGCGCCGGCAGCGCGATGACGCGGAGCCGCGCCTCGTCGAGGTCGAGCTTGTCGAGGAGCCGGGACCGCTCGCGGATCTGGCCGCCGATCACGACCGGCGGTTCGGCAGTGCTGCCCGGGAACCGACGGCCGCCGGCCCGTCCGCGCGCCGCCCCGAGAGGTGGCGGCAGGGCGGGCGGCTGCGGGTGCTCGGGATCTCCGTCGTCGCATCCCTGATCGTCGTGACCGTCGGGGTGAACATCGTGCTCTCCCAGCGGGAGGCGGCGCGCCGGGTGGAGCTCGCGCAGCATCCCTGGATCCTGCCCGCCCTGGACGGCCCGCCCCAGGAGGTGTGGCAGGCCGAGGTGCCGGGCCTGATCGCGGAGTCCGAGGGCGTCCTAGTCACCGCCGAGCCGACGGGTGCGGGCGAGGTCCGCGCGCTGGACACCGGCACGGGCGAGGTCCTGTGGACCTGGGCCGGGGACGAACCGCGGGAGCCGTGCGCGGGCGTGCACGGATCGTCGGGTACGCCGAACGCTACCGCCGACCTTGACCCCGACCACCTGGTGTGCGTGCCGTTGGGCAACTACTTCCGGGATCATCGTCCGCCGGAGCCCGGCACCACCGTCACGATCACCGTTCTGGATCCGGTCAGCGGGGCGGTGGTCGCGCGCCCGGAGATCGACGGTTCGCCCCTGACGTGGGACCCGGTCGACGGCGACCTGCTGGTCACCTTCGTCACCCATGACGCAGCGGTCGGCATCGCCCGCTGGGACCTGGGCGGGCGCGGGCAGCTCTGGACGCACGCGAGCGCGCCCGGCGTGATGCCCCAGGGTCTGTTCGGCCGGTGGGAGCACAGCGTCGCGGAGGACTCGGTGCTGATCTCGACCGACGACGTCGCCTACGTCGTCTCCGTCGACACGGGTCAGCTGGTGTCGACGCCGACGTTCGAGGTGACCGGCCCGGACGTGATGTCGGCGGCGCTGCCCGACGGAAGCACCGTCGAGTGGACGTACGATCGCCGGCTGTTCGACGGCGAGGGTCGCGTCGTTGCCCCGGACGGCACGACGAGGTTCGAGTTCAACGGCACCCCGTGGCTGGCATCACGCTCGGACGGCTCGGTCCCGGACGTGCTGGTGGTCCAGCGCGACGGTGCCGGCGGACTGCTCGGACTCGATGCGATCACCGGTGAGCAACGCTGGGTGTACTACGCCGTGCAGCGCTACGCGCCGGTGATCCAGGTCGAGGGGGTCGCGATCGGGGTGGTCGGGGAGACCGCCATCGCGATCGACATCACCCGGGGCAACCGCCTGTGGCAGACGGAGATCGCCTCGACGCGGGGGCCCGCGGTGGCGACCGACGGCGACGTCGTGATCATGCCGGTGCGCGACGGTTGGGAGACCTGGTTGGTGGGCCTCCGGACGCGGTCGGGCGACGAGGTGTGGCGCATCCCGGTGCGCAGCAACGTTGCGGAGCTGCACCCGGCTCTCGACGGAACACTGCTCCTGCTCACCTCGAACCGGATCATCGCTTACCGCTGAGACCGGGGCTAGGGTCCCCCCATGGGCAGGCGGGTCGGTGATGACGTGGTTCACGTCGACCTCGTCGAAGACGACGAGGCGGCGGGCCCGCCGCCGGAGGTGGCTGCAGATCGGGCCAGGCGGACCCGCAGGCTGCGACTGACGGGCGTGCTCGCCATCGTCGTGCTGGCGGCCGTGATCGTCGGCGCGGACGTGGTGGAGCGTCGTCGGGAGGCGGCGCTCCTGGTCTCGCTGCGGGACGTCCCCGGGTTCATGGACCCGTTCGACGGCCCGATCGCCGAGGTGTGGCGCGTGTCGGGCGAGTGGGCCGTGTTCGAGACCGACCGGGTCATGGTCCTGCAGAGCGACGACGGCACCCGCATGACGGCGATCGACCCTCAGTCCGGCACCTCCCTCTGGAGCCGGGACATCCCGCCGGGCATGTGGTGCCAGCCGTTCGGCGAGGAGGTGACGGCCACGCTGTGGGATCGCATCGCGTGCGCCCGGGCCAGGGGCGAGGTGGACGGGGAGTCGCCCGGGTCGCTGCTGGTGCTCGACGTGGCCGAGGGCACGGTCCTGGGTGCCCACGAACTGGACGTTCCCGCGCTGTTCGTCCATCCGGTCGATGGGGACCTGATCATCGCCTACGAGGGCACCGAGGGCCGACTCGAGCTGCGTCGGTGGGCGCCTGAGGCTGATCGAGACGTCTGGCGCTATTCGAGCGAGCCCGGTCTCCGGGCCGAGATCGTGTCGGACACCGATGGCTGGTGGGGTTGGGGGGTCGAGGACGGCGTCCTGATCATCGAGAGCGTGAGCGTGACGCTCGCGCTCGACGTCGCGACCGGCGACGAGGTGATCACGGATGCCCGGGCCGGTCGCCCGATCGTCCGGGAGCTTCCCGACGGCGGACGGGTCGAGATGAACCACCCGACGGCGATCAGCGGCGATGTGCTCAACGCCGACGGCTCCCGCCGCTTCCGGCTGAGCGGACCGTTGTGGATGCCCGGCGTCACCGACGGCTCGGCACCGGGGATCCTCGCCGCGCGAGACAGCGTGACCATGGACGTCTTCGGCGTCGACGCGGCGACCGGGGAGTACGTGTGGAATGCGGGCCGCCTGCCCGGAGCCGAACCGACCTTGCTGGTCGACGGGGTCGCCGTGGCCCAGGGCGAGCGGACGGCGGTCGGGCTCGACATGGCGTCCGGGAGCACGCTGTGGACCGCCGAGGTGGCGTCCTCCGGCTGGTGGCCGGCGTTGTCCGACGGACGGGTCGCGCTGTTGTTCACGCGGTCCGACGGTGCGGCGCACCTCGCCGCACACGACGTACGGACCGGCACGGTCGCCTGGCGGGTTCAGGTGCCCGACAGCACCTGGTACGCGACGGCGCTCGGCCGGTCCACGGTGCTGGTCCACACCGACTCGGAGATCATCGCCTACCGGTGATCCGGGCGGGGTGCCCCGGGGACTAGGGTCGGCTCATGCGCGGGCGGGGCGCCGGCGACCAAGTCGTCCAGGTCGAGTTCATTGAGGGCGGCTCCTCCCTCGAGGAGAGCCGCGCGGACGACGACGCCCGTCGCGAGGCAGCGCGCGCGCGGCGGCTCCGCTGGGTGGGCCTCGCGGTCATGATCGCCCTGGTGGGGACGATCGTCGCGGCGACCGTGATCGACAACCGCCGGGACGCGGCCCGGCGGGCCGCGCTCGCGGAGCTGGGCTGGGTGCTGCCGCCCCTCGGCGGACCCCTCGAGGAGGTGTGGCGTGCCTCCGGCGGCTGGGTGATCGGGACCGCCGGTGACGTGATCCTCGTCCAGGACGAGACCGGGCTCGCGATCCGTGCCCTCGACGCGGGCACCGGTGCCGTGCAGTGGGAGCGCGAGGGTGCCCCGGGCGAGTCGTGCTTCCCCCTTTACGACTACCGGGCCACCCTGTCCCGATACCCGGTGTCGGAGACGCTCATCTGCGTTCCCCTCGACATGTACGCGTTCGAGGGTCTGCCGGATCCCGGGTTCACGGCGAGCCTGACCGCCGTCGATGCAACCAGCGGAGCGGACCTAGGTTCGCTGGTCGTCCACGGCTCGGTGCTGGTGCAGGATGCCGTGGAGGACGACCTGCTGCTCACCTACCTCGACAAGGATGCTGGGCTCGGGGTCGTGAGGTGGAATCCGCGCTCCGGCGAGGTCTGGAGCTATCGGAGCCCGCCCGGCCTGCTGCCCGACGGCATGTTCTGGCGCTCGGACACGGGCGGCTGGGTGTACGGACTCGGGGACGGCGTCCTGCAGCTCACGGACGGCCTCGCGCTCGATGTGGCCACGGGGCGAGAGACAGCAGTCGCCGGTGTCGATCCGGCGGCGTCCTTCAGCGGTCACGTCCAAGTTCTGCCGGACGACGCACGAGCGCAGTGGTACTGGGGCAATGGGATCCGGGGGTGGTCGACTGAGGGTCGGGTGTTGAACGCCGACGGCACCCTCCGGTTCGAGGTCGAGGGCGAGCCCTGGTTCGTGGCGGCCACCGATGGTTCGTTCCCGGACCTGTTCATGACGCTCAGGCCGGACGGTTCGGTGGCCGCACTTGATCCGACCTCCGGTGGGGAGCTGTGGTCGGTTCCGGACCTGGCCGAGTCATGGCCCGTCTTCCTGCTAGACGGCGTCCTCGTCGCTTCTGGCCAGGGTGCGGTGACGGCTCTCGATGCGCGGGACGGGACCCAGCTGTGGCAGGTGGACACCGAATGGGCTGCGAACAACTCGGTTCCTACCGACGGGGAGGTCGTGCTGGTCCAGATCGCCGAGCACCCTGGGTCTGTGATAGCTGCGGTCGGCCTGCGTACGGGCGAGGAGGCCTGGCGCGTGCCGGGCACCGGGTTGGCGTCGTACTGGGACCTCGTGCCCGTGGGCGACGGCTTGGTGCTGCTCACGGATTCCGAGATCGTCGGATACCGCTGACGGTCAGACCTGGCGAAGCCAGACGGTGACGTCGCTAGGAACCGTCACGGCCCCGTCGTCGGGCAGGTCCGCGGAGGCCAGCAGCACCTCGAGGCCGTCCGGAAGGGTGATCGGCAGCTCACCGAAGTTGGTCACCACCAGAACCTCGCGGTTCACGAACGCGAGCATGTCGTCCGCGGACCCGGCGAGCCCGTCCACCCAGGCCAGCGACCCGGAGCCCAGTCGGAACTCGCGCCGCACCCGCAGCGCGCTGCGGTACATCTCGAACGTCGAGCCTGCGACGCACACCTGCCGGTCCAGCGCGTAGTCGGCGAACCACTCGGGCTGGGTGAGCCAGCTCCGGCCGGTGGGGGAGAAGCCGAAACCCGGGGCATCGGCCACCCAGGGCAGGGGCACCCGGCAGCCGTCCCGACCGCGCTGGGTGTGTCCCGACCGCTTCCAGGTGGGGTCCTGACGCACGTCGTCGTCGAGGGTGGTGTGCTCCGGCAGGCCGAGCTCCTCGCCCTGGTACAGGTAGGCCGACCCGGGCAGCGCCAGCATCAGAAGGGTCGCGGCGCGCGCCCGGCGCACCCCGAGGGCGTTGTCCGGCTGGGGGTCGTCCTTGCCGATCCCGTTCGGCTTGCCGCCGGGCGGCTCGAGGCCGAGGCGGGACGGGTGGCGGACGACGTCGTGGTTCGACAGCACCCAGGTCGTCGTCGCGTCGACGGCGTCGTTCGCCTCGATCGAGGCCGTGATCACGTCCCGCAGGGCGGGCGCGGACCACAGCGAGGTCAGGAAGTCGAAGTTGAACGCCTGGTGGTTCTCGCCCGGCCGGACGTAGCGGGCCAGCCGGGTGACCGGCTCCACCCAGGCCTCGGCGACCAGCACCCGGTCGCCGTCGTACTCGGCGAGCAGCGCGTTCCAGGATCGGTAGATCTCGTGCACGCCGTCCTGGTCCCACATCGGTCCCCGGTGACCGGCGCCGGTGGAACCGTCCTCCGAACCCGCCGTGCCCTCGTGCACACCGTCCAGCATCGAGGTGGAGCCGGACCAGTCGGGCAGGCCCGCCTCCTTGACCATGCCGTGCGCGACATCCACCCGGAAGCCCGCGACCCCGCGGTCCAGCCAGTACCGCAGGATCGAGATGAACTCCGCGTGCACCTGGGGGTTCTCCCAGTTGAGGTCCGGCTGCGTGACGTCGAACAGGTGCAGGTACCACTGCTCCGGGGTGCCGTCGGGCGCGGTGAGCCGGGTCCAGGCGGGTCCGCCGAACACCGACTCCCAGTTGTTGGGCGGCTCGTCACCGTCGGGGCCCTTGCCGTCGCGGAAGATGTAGCGGTCGCGCTCGGCACTGCCCGGGCCCGCCGCCACGGCCTCGCGGAACCACGGATGGGCCGACGAGGTGTGGTTGGGCACCAGGTCGACGATCACGCGGATCCCCAGCCGCTCGGCCTCGGCCAGCAGGGCGTCGGCGTCGCCGAGCGTTCCGAACACCGGGTCGATGTCGCGGTAGTCGGCCACGTCGTAGCCGCCGTCGTGCTGGGGGGACCGGTAGAACGGGGAGATCCACACGGCGTCGACGCCGAGTCGGGCCAGGTGGCCGAGCCGCGTCCTGATCCCCGAGAGGTCGCCCACTCCGTCGCCGCTGCCGTCGGCGAACGACCGCGGATAGACCTGGTAGATCACCGCGTCCCGCCACCACTGCTTGGCGGACGTCGGCTGGTGCAGCAGCGTGGTCGTGGTCGAGGTGTCGGCGATGGCGGAGAGGATGTACGTCACGGCGCTCCTGTCGGGTTGTTCGACGGGTCTGGTCCACCCTACGAGCCCAACGACGCGTCCGCTGCGTGCGGGGTCCGCAGGTGCGGGGTCGACGCGGGCAGTGACTAGGGTGGCGCTGTGCCAGCGGGATACACCGACCACGACCGGTCCAGGAGGTTCCCCGAGGCGCCCAAGAGCCAGTACCGCACGCCCTTCGAGCGGGATCGGGCTCGCCTGGTGCACTCCGCGGCGCTGCGCCGACTCGGTGCAAAGACCCAGGTGCTGGTGCCGGCCAGCGACGACTTCGTGCGGACCCGCCTGACCCACACCCTCGAGGTGGCGCAGGTGGGTCGCGAGCTCGCCAAGGCGTTCGGCTGCGACCCGGACGTCGTCGACTCGGCCTGCCTGGCCCACGACCTGGGTCACCCGCCCTACGGGCACAACGGCGAGCGCGCCCTCGCCGAGGTCGCGGCGGGCATCGGCGGGTTCGAGGGGAACGCCCAGACCCTGCGGCTGCTCACCCGGCTCGAGCCGAAGGTCACCGACCCCCACACGGGTCTCGGGGCCGGCCTGAACCTGACCCGCGCGACGCTGGACGCGTCCCTGAAGTACCCCTGGACCGCCGCCGACGCCCCGGCCCGCCCGGACGGCACGCCGTCGGGCAAGTTCGGCGTGTACGACGACGACGCCACGGCGTTCGCCTGGGTGCGCCTCGGCACCGCCCCGGGGGTGCGGTGCCTGGAGGCCGAGGTGATGGACCTGGCCGACGACGTCTCCTACTCGGTGCACGACGTCGAGGACGCGGTGGTGGGGGGGCGCCTCGACCTGGGTGTCCTGGCCGACGCGGGCGAGCGGGAGCGGGTGGTGGCGCAGGTGCGCGGCTGGTACGGCGGCCTCGTGCCCGACGACGCCGTGCACGAGGCGCTGCTCAGGCTCCCTGCGATCCCCAGCTGGGTGCGCGACCACGACGGGTCGCGTCGCGCGCTGGCGGCCCTGAAGGACCTGACCAGCGATCTCATCGGCCGGTTCTGCGGGGCGGCGATCGACGCCACCCAGGACGCGTTCGGCGGCGGCCCGCACACCCGGTACGCCGCCCGGCTGGTGGTGCCGGAGGTGACCCACGCGGAGATCCTGGCGCTCAAAGGGCTCGCGGTCACCTACGTCATGGCGCCGCGGGAGGCCGAGCCGCTGCACGCCCGCCAACGCGAGATCCTGACCGGCCTGGTCGAGGCGCTGATCCGCCGGCCGGACCACCTCGAGGCGCCGTTCGCCGACGACTGGGCCGCGGCTGCGGACGACGCCGCGCGCCTGCGGGTGGTCGTCGACCAGGTGGCCTCCCTCACCGACGTCAGCGCCGCCGCCTGGCACGTGCGCCTGGACGCGACCGGGTGATGACCCCGGGTCGTCGGGCCCGCCTAGACTCACGCCCGTGGCGCGAATCCGGAGCGAGGACATCGCGAACGTCCGCGAGCGGGCCCGGATCGAGGAGATCGTCGGCGAGCACGTCACGCTGAAGCCCGCCGGCGTCGGCTCGATGAAGGGCCTGTGCCCCTTCCACGACGAGCGCACGCCCTCCTTCCACGTCCGGCCGCCGCTCGGCCTGTGGCACTGCTTCGGCTGCAGCGAGGGCGGCGACGTCATCTCCTTCGTGGAGAAGCTGCACGGCCTGGGCTTCGCGGAGGCGGTGGAGCACCTCGCGGGGCGGGTGGGTGTACAGCTCCGGTACGAGGAGGGCGGGCCGGCCCGGCCGGGGGAGGAGCCCGGGCGCCGGCAGCGCCTGCTCGAGGCGCACCGGCACGCCGCCGCGTTCTACGCCGAGCAGCTGCTCACCCCGGCCGCCGCGCCGGCCCGGGCGTTCCTGTCCGAGCGCAGCTTCGACAAGGAGGCCGCCGGGCAGTTCGGCGTGGGCTTCGCGCCGCAGGGCTGGGATGCACTGCTGCGCCACCTGCGCGGCAAGGGGTTCACGGAGCCCGAGCTGACGGCGTCGGGCCTGATGAGCCAGGGGAACCGGGGCCTGTACGACAGGTTCCGCGGTCGCCTCCTGTGGCCGATCCGGGACGTCACGGGCGACGTCGTCGGCTTCGGTGCGAGGCGCCTGTTCGACGACGACAACGGCCCCAAGTACCTGAACAGCCCCGAGACCGCGCTGTACCACAAGGCCACGGTGCTGTACGGGATCGACCTCGCCAAGCGGGAGATCGCCAAGCGCAAGCAGGTGGTGGTGGTCGAGGGCTACACCGACGTGATGGCCGCACACCTGTCCGGGGTGCCGACGGCGGTGGCGACCTGCGGAACCGCGTTCGGTCCGGACCACGCGCGCATCCTGCGTCGCCTGCTCGGGGACACCGCGGTCGGGGGCGGCGTCCAGCTCTCGTCCGGCGCCTCCCTGGGCGGGGAGATCATCTTCACATTCGACGGGGACGAGGCCGGGCAGAAGGCCGCCCTGCGGGCGTTCGGTGAGGACCAGCGGTTCTACGCGCAGACGTTCGTCGCGGTCGAGCCGGGCGGGATGGACCCGTGCGAACTGCGCCAGGAGCGCGGGCCGGACGCGGTCAAGGCTCTGGTCGCCGGCCGTCAGCCGCTGTTCGAGTTCGTGATCCGATCGACGATCGCGGCCCACGACCTGAACACGGCAGAGGGGCGCGTGAACGCGTTGCGGGCGTCGGCGCCGATCGTCGCCCGGATCCGCGACGCTGCACTGCGGCCCGAGTACGCGCGGATGCTCGGCGGGTGGCTGGGCATGGACGGCGACTCCGTGCTGCGCGCCGTTGCCTCGGCGGGGCGGTCGGTGACGGGTGAGGGATCGCGCGGCGAGCCGGGCCGTCCCCGGGAGGCAACGGTCCCCGGGCCGCAGCGGGACGAGGGGGAGGGGCGGTCCCGAGGCAGGCCGAGCGCGCCCGACCGGGCGGACCCGGTGGCCCGCCTCGAGCGGAACGCGCTGGAGGCGGTGCTGCAGCATCCCGACGTCGTGGACGCGACGGCGTTCGACGCCCTGCCCGCCGACGCCTTCTCGGTCCCGGCGCTGCGGGCGGTGCACGAGGCGATCCGCGCCGCCGGTGGGGTGGCTGCGGCGGACGCCCCCGGAGCGTGGGTCGAGCGGGTCCGTGAGGAGGCGGCGGGTCCCGTCGGCGGGCTCGTCACCGAGCTTGCGGTCACCCCGCTGCCGGAGGACCGGCCGGACGCCCTGGAGGACTACGTCCGCGGCGTCGTCGGCGGTCTGATCGACCTGGGCCTCACCCGGCAGATCGCGGACGCCCGGGGCCGCCTGCAGCGGATGGACCCCGAGGCCGACGCCGAGGCGTACCAGGCGGCGTTCGCCGAACTGGTGGCCGTGGAGGGGCGGCGGCGGGCCCTGCGCGACAACGACTGATTGCGTGACGTCGCGGGGTGCCGGTCTTCTTGTGACGATAGGGCGATGACTCCAGCGCCCTCGACCACCCGAGCCGACGTCGTGCGGCAGGTCGCCGTCCTGGTCGGCAGTGCGGTAGCGATCGTGGGGGCCTTCCTCGGCTCCGGCGCAGCGGGCGGACAGGACCAGCGGGAGGTCGGGGACGGCGCGCTGGCCGCCGACGCCACGCCCGTGGCGCCGGGGGAGCCGGCCTTCACGATCTGGTCGGTGATCTACACCGGACTGGTGCTCTACGCGATCTGGCAGGCGCTTCCGGCGCAGCGGGCGGACGCCCGGCAGCGGCGTCTGGGCTGGCTGGTGCTGGCCTCGATGGTGCTGAACGCGCTCTGGATCGCAGTGGTCCAGGCCGAGCTGCTGTGGCTGAGCGTGCCGGTGATCCTGGTCCTGCTCGGGACGCTCCTGGTCATCCTGGTCCGTCTGCGCGAGCACCCCGCCGGAGGGCGGGTCGAGACCGTCGTGGTCGACGGGACGCTGGGGCTCTACCTGGGCTGGGTGGTGGTGGCCACGGTCGCGAACACCGCAGCGGTGCTCACCGCGGAGGAGGTCGGCACGGTCTCGGACGCCTGGGCTGTGGTGGCCCTGGCCATCGCGGGGGCGGCCGGCGTCGCCCTGGCGATCTGGACCCGGGGGCGGCTGGCGATCGGCGCCGCGATCGTCTGGGGCCTGGTGTGGGTCGTCGTCGCGCGCACCACCGGCGACCTGCTCTCGCCACCCGCCGTCGCTGCCGCAGGGGTTGCGGCCGGGGTGGTGCTGCTCGCCACGATTGGCATGCAGGTCTGGCGGCTGCGCGGCTCGGACGGGCCCTAAGTCCCGAGCCGCGGTGGGGGTGGCGCCTGCCAGTATCGTGGGAAGTGCGCGACGGCGCGCACGTACGCGGAGGTGAGACCGTTCATGTCAACAACGGAGACCGTGTGCCATTGGGAACAGGTCCAGCGCCAGTGGAAGTGGGAGTGGGCCAGCTACAACCCCCGCACCACAGGCGTCTTCTGGACCGCTGACGGCGCGGGCACGACCGAGCTCCGGGACCTGGCGACGTTGCAGCCGGAGCCCCCCGAGCTGAAGGTCGATCAGAACTTCGGCAGCAGGTGGGAGAAGGTCTCCGGGACGGGCACGAACGTGGTGATCGCGACCGCCGACCTCGCGGAGGGCATGCAGCCTGCCGGCGAGGGTTGGCGAATGGTGGTCCCGGTCGCCTGAGCCGGTCTCCTGAGGGCCGGCGAGTCGTCGGCCCGGACAAGCACGCGCCCGCGGCGGCTGCTCGGCGCCGTTCGCCGAGGACTCCCTCACGCCGCCCGTAGGGCCGTCCGCCCACGCCGCAGGGCTACCCCGCCC
>CAYGGX010000036.1:0-7366 GCA_964349585.1 uncultured Actinotalea sp. | reverse complement strand
CCGCCCACGCCGCAGGGCTACCCCGCCCGCGCGCTGCCTGCTAGTGAACCCCCGCCCACACGTGGACGGGGGTTCGGCGCTCCCACGGCTGGACTCGAACCAGCAACCCTCCGATTAACAGTCGGATGCTCTGCCAATTGAGCTACGCGGGACCGGATAGTGCTGCGCCATGCTACCCGATCGGCACGGTCCCCCCGTCGCACCGAAGGGGCGCGAGCTAGGTGCCGAACGAGGGCCGACGCGTCGTGCCAGCGGGGCGCTCAGCGCAGCCCGGCGGCCTCTCGCAGGCGTGCCTCGGCCGCGTCCACGGCCGCCGCGACTGCCGGGTCGTCGAGGTCGACGTCCGGGGTCCCGACCACCTGGGTGAGCAGGCGGCCCTCCGGATCGCGGCGCAGCGCCACCTGGACGCGACGCCCTCCGGGAAGGTGGACCCGTTCGGTGAGCAGGATGGAGGAGTCGACGCACTGGCGGACGGTGTCGGGGAACACCCGGGAGCGGTCGTCGACCAGGTTGAGCGTGGTGGCGGGCGCCCCGTCCACCCAACTGACGGTCAGGACGGCGGTCCGTGGGTCCAACCGGGCGCCGCTCACCTCGGACCAGGCGCGCCGGATCGGGTCGCCGTCGGCCGGGACCACGTGCAGGCGCTGGGCGGTCGCGACCGCCCACCCGTCGGTCAGTTCGGCGACGGCAAGGGCGCGGTCGGTGGACGGCAGCTCGAGCCGCGCCCGGACGTCGTCGGGCAGGGTCGGTTGGCGGCGAAGCAGGGCCATGAAGCCAACCTAACCCGGGGGTACCCTTGTCGACCGCGGGCCAGTAGCTCAGCCGGTCAGAGCAGCGGACTCATAATCCGTCGGTCGCGGGTTCGAGCCCCGCCTGGCCCACCTAGGAGGACTGCATGAGCGCCACCGACATCCTCGCCGTCGCCGCCGCCACGTGGGGCGTCGTGATGGCCGTCTCGCCGTCCCTGCAGATCCGCCGGATGCTGCAGACTCGCTCCGCCGAGGACGTCTCGCTCGGGTACTTCGGGATCCTGCTTCCCGGCTTCCTGCTCTGGATCGCCTACGGCGTCGCCCGGGGCGACCTGGCGTTGGTCGTGCCGAACTCGGTGGCGTTGTGCATCGGGCTGGCGACACTTGCCGTCGCCGTCTGGCTGCGCCGAGCGCGTGATGCGGAGGGCGGGCTCGCGGGCGCCTCAACTTGACCAAGGGCGCGCTTCCGTAGAGCGATGCGCGGGTTCAGCCGGTCAGCAGCACCGTCGCAAGGAAGAGCAGGGCGCCCCGGGGCGAGGGCGGCCGTCGCGAGGCGGAACTCGACGCGCTCCTCGTCCCGCCGACCGGCCTGCCCGGCGCGGAACGCGGCAACCAGGAGGACCGCCCCGGCGATGCTTGCGGCACCGCCGAGGGCGAGGGTCAGGGGTTGCACGGCACCAGTGTGCCGGGCGTCACGTCGTGGACGAGCCGCCCTTGGTCGAGGAGCCCCTGCCGTTGCCCTTGGCCTCCTCGGCCTTGGAGCGCACCGTGTCGGCGGCGGACTTCACGGTCTCGGCGATCTTCTCCCTGAGCTCGGGACCCTTCTCTTTCATCAGGCCCGACGCGCGTTGCTCCATGTCCTCCACGGTGCTCTGCACGCGCGGGTCCTCCCACATCTGGCGAGCCTGGGAGCGGATCTTCTCGAACTGCTCGCGCCCCGCTCGGGTTCCCAGCACGTAACCCACTGCTCCACCGATGATGAAAGCCAGCTTTGCCCGCATGTCGGTCCTTCCTTCCGTCCGGTTTCGTGCGATCTGACGTCCGAGACGCGATCGCTCCATGTCGAGCCTAGGTCTCCCGGGGTCCCGGCGCGCGGTGATACGCGCCCAGGATCGTCTCGCCGTGCCGCGGCGATGAGAACGTCGGGGCACCCGGCCATGGCAGCATGGCGGCATGGCCATGCGTGAGATCCGCATCATCGGCGATCCGGTGCTGCGCACCCCGTGCGAACGGATCACCACCGTCGACGCCCGGGTACGTTCCCTCGTCACCGACCTGCTCGAGACGGTGGACGCGGAGGGTCGCGCCGGCCTGTCGGCCAACCAGATCGGCGTCAGTCTCCGGGCATTCTCCTGGAACATCGACGACGAGGTGGGATACGTGCTCAATCCGCGGATCGCGGAGCTGTCCGAGGACGAGTACCAGGACGGCGACGAGGGCTGCCTGTCGGTCCCCGGGCTTTGGTACCCGACCAAGCGCGCCTGGTACGCCCGGGTGGAGGGGGAGGACGTCGACGGCAGGCCCGTCGTCGTCGAGGGCACCGAGCTGATGGCCCGGGCGCTCCAGCACGAGGTCGATCACCTGGACGGCAAGCTGTTCCTGGACCGCCTCGAGCGGTCCGTGCGGAAGAAGGCCATGCGCACGTTGCGCGAGCAGCTCGGCTGACCGCTCGCGGGCACGGGTCGTCGGTTCGCCGGTCGCCGGAATCCGCCGCGCAGCGGTTCACGCTGGCGCCGGGCGTCACCGATCAGGCATGCTGTGCCTGTACGCCGCAGTACCGTGTCGCGCGTCCCGCTCGGTTCGAGGTCGTTGGGGAAGACGAATCTCGATCCAGAAGGAGGGACGACATGGCCGGTGCAATCACCCGCGGCGTCCTCTTCGTGCACTCGGCGCCTCGCGCGTTGTGCCCGCACGTGGAGTGGGCCGCCGGCGGCGTCCTCGGCGCGCGCCTCGCCCTCGACTGGACCGAGCAGCCCGCCGCGCCCGGGATGTACCGGGCGGAGCACTCCTGGCAGGGCCTGCAGGGCACCGGCGCCCGGCTCACGTCCGCGCTGCGCGGCTGGGCACACCTGCGCTACGAGGTCACCGAGGAGGCCAGCCATGGTGCCGACGGGTCGCGATGGAGCCACACCCCGGAGCTGGGGATCTTCCACGCCGTCATCGACACGCACGGCAACACGATGGTTCCCGAGGATCGGGTGCGGGCGTGCCTGGAGCACTGGAGCGACCCGGCGCGGATTCGCCGCGAGCTCGAGCTGAGCCTGGGGCAGGCGTGGGACGACGAGCTGGAGCCGTTCCGGTACGCGGGCGCTGGGGCCCCCGTCCGCTGGCTGCACCGCGTGGGCTGAACCCCCCGGGGGCGCGGGTGTCCCGCCAAGTGTTCCGACCTCAGGGGCTGGTGACCACCAGCGCCACGTTGTGGCCGCCGAAGCCGAACGAGTTGTTGATAGCCGCGATCTGCCCGGTTGGCAGCTCCCTGGGCTCGTCCCGGACCAGGTCGAGCACCAGGTCCGGGTCGGGCTGCGACACGTTGATGGTCGGCGGGGCCGTGCGATGCGTCAGCGCGAGCACCGCGAAGATGGTCTCGATGGCCCCCGCGCCGCCCAGCAGGTGCCCGGTCATCGACTTCGTCGCGGACAGCGCGACCCGGTCCGCGGCGCCGCCCAGAACCTCCCGGACGCTGTGCGCCTCGATCAGGTCACCGACCACCGTCGACGTCGCGTGCGCGTTGACGTGCACCACGTCGGCCGCGGCGACACCCGCGTCGAGGAGGGCGGCGCGCATTGCCGCGATCTGACCACGCCCGCCCGGCTCCGGCGACGTCAGGTGGTAGCCGTCGGAGCTGAGCCCGACGCCGGCAACGCGTCCGTAGACCCGGGCGCCTCTGGCGGCGGCGTGCTCGGCGCTCTCCAGCACGAGGATCCCCGCACCCTCACCGAGAACGAAGCCGTCCCGCTCCACGTCGTACGGCCGCGAGGCGGCCGCCGGGTCGTCGTTGCGGGTCGACAGGGTGCGGGACGCCGCGAAGGCGGCCAACGGCATCGGGTGGACGGCGGCCTCGGTACCGCCTGCGACGACGACGTCGGCCCGGCCGGTCCGGATCATTTCCATCGCGTAGCCGATCGCCTCGGCGCCCGACGCGCATGCCGACACCAACGCGTGCGCACCCGCCCGCGCGCCGAGCTCAAGCTCGACGTACGCGGCGGGGGAGTTGGGCATCAGCATCGGGACCGTCATCGGCATCACCCGGCGGGCGCCCTTGTCGCGCAGCGTGTCCCACGCGTCCAGGGTGGTCCAGATGCCGCCGATGCCCGACGAGACGACGGCCCCGAGCCGTTCCGGCGCCAGCTCGGGAGCGCCCGCGTCGGCCCACGCCTCCCGCATCGCGATCACGGCGTACTGGGCGGACGGGTCCATCCGACGCATCTCCGGCCGGCTGAGGACCACCGAGGGGTCGACCTTGATCTGCGCGGCGAAGCTCACCGGCAGGTCGTACTTGGCCGCCCAGTCGTTGTCCAGGGTCCGCGCGCCCGACTCGCCGGCGAGCGCGGCCTGCCAGGTGCTGGCCAGGTCCCCCCCGATCGGGGTGGTCATGCCCATGCCCGTGATGACGACCTCGGGTGCTGCGGTCACAGTTCCTCCTGCGCGGGGTGTACCGGACGGGACTCAGGGGCGGTTCGCACCCTGAGGTCGGGCGGCGGCCGGAGCCGCCAACGCGTGTCTCAGGCCTGGGCGCCCGCGATGTAACTCACGGCGTCGCCGACGGTGGTGAGGTTCTTGACGTCCTCGTCGGGGATCCGGACGGAGAACTTCTCCTCGGCCAGGGTGACGATGGTCATCATCGACAGGGAGTCGATGTCCAGGTCGTCGGTGAACGACTTCTCGGGCAGCACGGAGTCGGCCGGGAGTCCGGTCTCCTCGCTGACGATCTCGGCAAGTCCGGCGAGGATCTCCTGCTCGCTGTGCGCCATCGGGTATCTCCTTGGTGAGGTGGTTCCGGTACCCGGCTGGGTCCCGGCGGTGGGTGTCGAACACCTTCGGCGTCCGGCGGTTATGGGAGCACGACGACCTGGGCCGCGTACACCAGTCCGGCGCCGAAGCCGATCTGCAGTGCGAGGTCGCCGCTGCGGACCTGACCCTCGCGGATCAGGCGCTCGATCGCCAGTGGGATGGAGGCCGCGGAGGTGTTGCCGGTCTCGGCGATGTCGCGGCCGACGACGACGGACTCCGGCAGCTTGAGCTGCTTGATCATCTGATCGATGATCCGCATGTTCGCCTGGTGCGGCACGAAGGCCGCGAGGTCGGCGGCCGTCACTCCAGCGGCTGCCATGGCCTTCTCGGCGATCGGGGCCATCTGCCACACGGCCCACTTGAAGACGCTGGCGCCCTCCTGGCGAAGCGTCGGCCATTCGGTGCCCTGGTCGAAGGCGTCCTTCCACGAGGCGGTCTGGCGGATGGCCTGGGGTTGCCCGGCCGAGCCCCACACGGTCGGGCCGATGCCGGGCGTGTCCGAGGCGCCGATAACGACGGCGCCAGCACCGTCGCCCAGCAGGAACGAGATCGACCTGTCGGTCGGGTCGATGAAGTCGCTCATCTTCTCCGCACCGATCACCAGCACGTGCGTGGCGTTGCCCGCACGGACCAGCGCGTCGGCCTGGCCGATGCCGTAGCAGTACCCGGCGCAGGCCGCGGAGATGTCGAAGGCGGCGGCCGGTACCGCGCCGATGCGCTCGGCGACCACGGCTGCGGCCGCCGGGGTCTGGTGGAAGTAGGTGACGGTGGACATGATCACCACGTCGATGTCCGCGGGGCTGAGCCCGGCGTCGGCGATCGCGGCGCGCCCCGCCGCCTCGGCGAGGTCCACGACGTCGGTGCCCGCACCCGCCCGACGGCGGGTGATGATGCCCGTCCGCTGCCGGATCCACTCGTCGGAGGAGTCGATCGGTCCGGCGATCTCGTCGTTCGTCACGACGTTCTCGCCGCGCACCGCGCCGAGGCCGAGGATCCGGGTGTGCGCCGGGCCGGTCGCCTGGGTGAGCTTCGGTCGATCGCCTGCGGGCCGCTCGGTCACGCCGTTGCCTCCTCGGTCGGTGCGCCGGTCCCGGCGCTGGCGGGCGACCCGTGCCGACGGATCAGGTCGCGAGCGGCGTCCAGGTCGTCGGGGGACGACACCGCCACTGTCTCCACGCCCGGAAGGGTACGCCGCGCGAGGCCGCTCAGGACACCGGCCGGAAGCAGTTCGATCATCGCGGTGACCCCCATCGCTGCGAGGGTCTGCTGGCAGAGGTCCCACCGCACTGGTTCGACGACCTGCGCGACGAGGCGATCGAGCACGTCGCGCCCGGCGCCGTGCGCCGTGCCGGGGGCCCGGTAGGCCGCTCCGTCGGCGTCGGAGAGCAGGGGGACCGTCGGGTCGTCCGCCGGCCAGTCGGCGGCGGCAGCTGCGAACTCTGCCCTGGCGGGTTCCATGTACGGGGTGTGGAACGCGCCGGCCACCTGGAGCGGGACGACGCGCGTGCGGCTCGGCGGCTCGGATGCCAGCGCCGCCAGGTTGCCGAGCGCGCCGGCGGCGACCACCTGACCCGGGCTGTTCACGTTCGCCGGGACCAGGCCGGCTCGTTCGATCGCGGCCAGCACCTCGTCCGGGTCTCCGCCGAGCACGGCGCTCATCCCGGTCGGCTCAAGGGCGGCGGCCCGCGCCATGGCCCGGGCCCGCACGGAGACCAGGGCGACGGCCCCGGCGTCGTCGAGCACGCCCGCGACGGCGGCGGCGGTCAGCTCGCCCACCGAGTGGCCCGCGGTGACGCCAACCACCTCGGACGGCTCGCGGCCCTCGAGCAACGCCTGCAGCGCGATCAGGGAGGCCGAGACGATCAGGGGCTGCGCGATCGACGTGTCCCGGATGGTCTCGGCGTCGGACGTCGTGCCGTGCGTCACCAGGCCGACCCCGGAGACCGTGGCGAACTCGTCGAGCTGCGCGCGCACGCCCGGGAACTCGAGCCAGGGGGCGAGGAATCCGGGTGTCTGCGAGCCCTGTCCGGGGCACACGACGGCAAGCACCCGTCCACCTTGCCGAACACTAGCCACCGCCCGGGCCTCCGACGCGCACCAACCTGAACCGGGCACGTTGTGCGGAACCTACAAGTGGCTCGGTCAACGGGCGGACTCGCCGTCGAGCCGTCCGAGGGCGAGGGCGGTCTGCAGCACGTACGCCTCGCGAGCGTCCAGGGGGTCCCAGCCGGTCACCTCCGCCACCTTGCGCAACCGGTAGCGCACCGTGTTCGGGTGCACGAAGAGGACTCGGGCCGCGGCCTCCAGCGAGCGGCCGTTCTCCACGTGTGCCGCCAGGGTGTCCAGCAGCGAGCCGCCAGCGGCGCGCAGTGGGCCGAAGACCTGGTCGATGAGCGTGCGACGGGCCACCGCGTCCCCGACCAGCACGCGCTCCGGGAGGAGGTCGTCGGCCATCACCGGTCGCGGGGCCGTGGGCCACGCGCGGGCGGCCGCCAGTCCGGCTAGGGCTGCGGAGGCCGAGCAGCCCGCCTCGTCGAGGCTCGCGACGGACGGGCCGATCACGACGGGCCCCGGACCCAGTCGGGTGACCAGGGAGGTGGCCGCCG
>CAYGGX010000035.1:4531-23026 GCA_964349585.1 uncultured Actinotalea sp. | reverse complement strand
GGTGTTGCGGCCCCACCCGTACAGGCGGACGCTGGGATCGCGTGCCCCCTAGGGCACCGACGCACGTCCATGACCAGGAGAAGAGGTGCCCATGTCGTCAGTCGCCAAGATCACCCAACTGAGCGCACGGTCCGAGAAGAGCTTCGAGGACGCCATTCGCGTCGGAGTCGACCGAGCGAACCAGACGCTGCGCCACGTCCAGGGTGCGTGGGTCAAGGAGCAGAAGGTCGAGATCTCCGACGGCACCATCACCGCCTACCAGGTGGTGCTCGAGATCACGTTCATCCTCGACTGAGCAGCCGCGGCGGCAGCACGCCCGGCTACCCTGTCGGGCGTGACTGCCGCCCGCGGACGTGCTCGGTTGCTCGCGGTGGTTCGGCGCGCGGCGGGACGCGTCCCACGTCCCGTCCGTCGTGAGCGGCGCAGTGGCGACACGGACTACCCGGGCGACTTCACCGGCGTCGTCCGCCCGGAGTACTCCCCCGACCACGACGGCGAACCCGACCCCGGAGAGGTCGTGTGGACGTGGGTGCCGTACGAGGACGATCCCGGGCGCGGAAAGGATCGACCGGTTCTGGTCATCGGTCGCGACGGCGCCTGGTTGCTGGGGCTGATGCTCAGCACGGTTGACCATGACCCCCTGCCCCGTCGCGGTGACGAGACATGGGTCGACGTCGGATCCGGGGACTGGGACAGTCTTCGACGTGCCAGCGAGGTGCGGTTGGACCGGATCATCCGGGTGGCGCCGCCGGCGGTCCGCCGGGAGGGCGCGGTGCTCGACCGCCCCAGCTTCGACCTGGTGACGGACTCGCTGGCCGCTGCGCGCGGCTGGTAGCATCAGCACCCGCGTGTCCGCCCAGGTCGGCGGGCACAGGCCCGGTCTCCTGCCGCGGGAACCCCACTCCCGACAGTCCTGGTGCTGGGTACGCCCTCTACGACCTTTTCCGATCGCTTCGGCGACCACACAAGAGAGTCCATTCGTGGCGAACATCAAGTCCCAGATCAAGCGGATCCGCACCAACGAGGCGGCCCGCCAGCGCAACAAGGCGGTGAAGTCCGAGCTCCGGACGCACGCCCGCCGGGTGCGCGACGCCGTCGCGGCCGGCGACAAGGACGCCGCCGAGGCCGCGCTCCGCACCGCGTCCACCAAGTTCGACAAGGCCGCCGGCAAGGGCGTGATCCACGCGAACCAGGCCGCGAACCGCAAGTCCTCGCTGGCCAAGCAGGTGGCGAAGCTCTAGCGAGCACCGGGCACCGATCAAGATCCGTTGCCCAGGCGGCGTCATAGGAGAGCGCTAACACTCTCTCAACAGGCGTGGCAGCAGCGCTGGTCGTCGAGGAGACCTCGACCGACCTCCCGACAGCGTTCGCCCATCCGCGCGCCCAGGTGGGCACGCAGCTGTTCGTAGGGCGCCAGGGGATCTTCACCCGCGGCGGCGGGGTGCACGGGTACGAGTTCCTCTACCGGGCCAGCCGTCAACACACGCTGCGCGTCGACCGATGGTCCGCTGAGGCCCAGGATCGTGCGACGCTGCGCGTGCTGCAGGCCACCTTCAGCCCGACGGGCCTGCGCTCGGTGGCCTCCGATGCGCTGGTCTTTGTGAACTTCACCCGTGCCTTCCTGGTCGGTGAGCTGCCGATCCCAGCGGACCCCGGTCGCCTCGTGATCGAGATCGTCGAGTCGGTCCGCGCCGACGCCGAGGTCCTCGCGGGCGTGCGGCGACTCAAGGCGGCGGGGTTCCGGATCGCCATCGATGACTTCGTCGGGCTCACGAGCCAGGCGGCTCTCCTCCCCCACGCGGACTACGTCAAGGTGGACCGGCGCGACCTGTATCTGCGCGGCCCGTCGCTGGTGGATGCGGCCCGCTCGCAGGGCGCGACCCTGGTCGCCGAGCGGATCGAGACACCGGCGGAGATGGATCGTTGCCTGGACCTCGGCTTCGACCTGTTCCAGGGCTTCTACCTCGAGACGACGCAGGTGCTGAACCGCAGCATGCTGCCGAGGCAGCGGTCCGAGGCGCACGCGACCCGCTGCGCCTCTCGCGTGCCGACGCAGGCCGCCAGCAGCTGACGCCCCGGGCGCCAGACGCGCCCCGCGGGCTGCAACCGCGCGCTGAACCAGCCGCGCGTCGTCGTGCCCCCGGTAGCACGCCGGCCCCCCCTGCGAGCCGGCCTGCGACGAGACGCGGTGTCAGTCCTCGGTGGAGAACCCCGCCGCGGTGGACACCATCGACGTGACGACCGGCAGGTTCGTCGGCCGGATCCCGGCCTCCCGCAGTGCCGAGTCGAATGCCTTCGCGGCACCCTCGTGGTCGCCGTGCTCGAGCATCCGGTCGCCCAGCGAACGCCAGACCGTTGCCGCCTCGCGCCCGGCGGACATCATGCCGAACATGTCGGCCGCCCACCGGTAGGACCGCTTGGCCTCCTCGGTGTCGCCCTGCGCCGCCAGGGCGTCGCCGAGCAGCATCCGACCGTTGCAGACGTCCAGGGCCGCGTTCTTGTCGAGGCGCTCCAGGCCGGCCCGCGCCAGGTCCTCCGCGCGGCGGGGGTCACCGAGGATCAGATACGCCCGGCCGGTCTCGAACTCGCACCGGGCGAGCTCTGTCGACGAGCCGACGAGCTCGAGGTCCCGGACCGCCAGCTCGAGGTGCTCCAGGGCCGCTCCGGCCTCGGGCGGCTCCGACCGCAGCAGGAGCCAGGCGAAGTGCAGCCGCAGCCGGGGCAGGTCGCGGCTCGCCGCCCCCTCGCTCAGGTAGGCCAGCGCCCGCTCGGTCAGCCGCCGGGCCTCGGCCAGGTCGCCCCGTCCCTCGGCGACCAGCGAGGCGTTCCAGTAGATGCTCCCGCGCCCCCGGTGCGTGCCCTTCTCCTCCGCCAGCCGGATCAGCTCGGCCGCGCGGTGGGTCGCGAACAGCAGGTCGCCGCGCTCGTAGTAGGACCAGAGGATGGTGGAGGCGAGCCGCAGGTGCTCGTCGGTGCCCGCGATGCCCTGCTCCTCGATCGCGCTGAGCACCCGCTCGCCCAGCTCGATGCTGTGGCTCAGGTCCCCCGCGTCGTGGTAGGACGCGACCAGGTCGGTGGCGATCCGGGCGGCCTCGAGCGAGCGCCGGGCCTGCAGGGCCTCGGCCAGCAGCGGCTCGAGCACGGCGATCGAGGCGTCGAGATCTCCGACTCCCTCGTAGGCCAGGGCCAGGGCGTGCAGAGCCTCAACGCGGTGCCGCGGCGAGATCGTCGACATGTCGACGGCCAGCAGCCGGTCACGGGCCTGGGCGGCCTCGCCGTTGGTCAGCGCGAGCCGGGCGAACCCGATCTCCAGGCGGGCGCGCTCCTCGCTCGGCGCCTTGTCGCCCTCCCGGAGGTAGTCCGCGGTCGTGCCGAGCCGCTCGGCGAGCACGGCGAGGGCGGCCTCGGTGGGCACCCGGCGACCGGACTCGATCAGCGAGATGTAGCTGGGCGAGAAGTCCTCGCCGGCGAGTGCGGTCTGGGACAGTCCCGCGGCGAGGCGTTCGGCGCGCAGGCGCTCGGCTAGTTCAGTCACAGCAGTCACTGTACCTCGTGACAGGAACGTACCGGAAGGTATCCACAGGTCCCGAACGGGTGAAAAACGGAAGGGCCCCCGCCGCCGGCGGAGGCCCCTTCAAGGTTGCGACCGCTAGACCCGGCAGCACCCGGTCGAGCCGACGTTCGGCGTGATGTTGCCACCACCGCCGCCGAGCGGAAGGCCGACGGCGACGAGACCGAGGGTCATCAGAGCGGCGGCGAGAGCCTTGAGTGTGCGGTTCATCGTGTTCTCCTCGGGGGCTTGTGGAATCCCTGTCACGCCCACTATGACAGCGATCGAAGACCCGCCGCTAGTCGCTTCGGGTGAACCTCAAACCTGGTCAGGGGCACTTCTTCACGCAAAGTTCACATTACGCCGAGCCCGTGCCGCGGGTTCGACGAGCTGCAGTCACATGCCGATTGACTCAGGGAGCTGCGGGTCTGGCGAAGGCTCGAGACTCGGCGCCCGCCGCCTGAGCCACCCGCAGCACCGCCCGCTCCACGGCGAACACCGGATCCCGACCCGCGCCCTTGACCTCGGCGTCGGCCTGGGCAACCGCCTGGACGGCTGCGGCGAGGGACTCGGGCGTCCACCGGCGCAGGTCCCGCCGTGCCCGGTCCACCTGCCACGAGGCGATCCCGAGGTCTCGAACCGGATCGAGGCCGCGGCCCCTGGTCGCCGCCACCTTGGCCATGGTCCGGAGCTTCGCCGCGAGCGCCGCCACCAGCGGCACCGGGTCCGAGCCGGTGGCCAGCGCGTGCCGCAGCAGGGCCACGGCATCGCCTGCCCGGCCCTCGACCGCCGCATCGGCTACCCGGAAGCCGGTCGCCTCGACCCGCCCTCCGTGATACCTGGTGACCATCTCGACCGAGACCGGGCCCTCGGTGTCCGCTGCCAGCTGCTGGCAGGCGGCTGCCAGCTCCCGCAGGTCCGATCCGCACGCCTCCACCAGCGCCCGCACGGCTGCCGGCTCCACCCGCCGCCCGGCCATCCGCAGCTCGCCGACCACGAAGGCGGACTTGTCGGCGTCACGCTTGACCGCCTCACAGGCGACTACGACGGCGCCGGCCGCCCGTGCGGCGTCGACGGCCGCCTTGCCCCGCGGTCCCCCGCCGTGCTGCAGGGCCAGCAGCACGCCCGGGGCGGGGTCCGCGAGGTACGCAGCCACGTCCTGGAAGACCTCGGGCGTGCCGTTGTGCAGTTCGGTGAGCACGACAAGGCCGGCATCGCCGAAGAGCGACGGGCTCGCGACCACCTGGAGGCGCCCCGGTTCGTAGCCCGCTGCGTCGAGCCTGGTGACGTCGCGCCCGTCCTCGCGGGCCAGCCGGGCGAGCCGGTCGATCGCCCGCTCGGCCAGCAGGGACTCGGGGCCGGAGATCAGCGTGAGCGGCGCGAGCGGCACCGCGTCCCAGGTGGACGTCGATCCCTGTGGGGGGCGGGCAGCGGCCATGCGCACAGCCTGCCACGCGCCGCCGTCACCCTTGCCTCCCGACCGGTCTCACCCGACGCAGCCCGCTGTCACCCGGACCTCCCGGGCCCGGCCGGGGACCGGCGACAGCGCCACATCCCCGCACTCGTGCGTCGCCAGCACGATCGCCCCCGAGTACAGGCGGATCGTCTCCTGGGCCGGATGACCGTAGTCGTTGTCCCGCCCCACGCCGATCAGGGCGAACGCCGGACGCAGGCTGGCCAGGCGCTCCGACTGCGCACGCGAGCCGTGATGGGCGACCTTCATCACGTCCACCCGGACCCTGCCCGAGGCCGCCAATCGCCGGGCCACGTCCCCCTGCGCACCGGTCTCCGCGTCGCCCAGGGCGAGCACCGTGACCGCGGGCGTCTCGAGCAGCAGAACCACACTGGCATCGTTCACCTGGGATCCGGAGGGTTCCGCCGTACCCGCACGCACCGAGGCGACGGGCGACAGCACCGTCCAGCGGACCTGCCCGGACACGCCGGAACCCACGGGAGCGGCCGGAGGGCCCGCACGAGTCGGGGCCGGCCCCGACCCGATCGGCGCACCCCCCACGGCCCCGACGTGCACCGGGATCCCGGCCTCCGCAAGTGCCGCGAGCGCCGCCGCCGCGGAGGCTGCGGGCCGGTCCAGCGGGGAGACGATGGCCTGCCCGACCTCGCGTCCCCGCATGGCCCCCGACAGGCCGCCGACGTGATCCGCGTGAAAGTGGGTCAGGACCAGAAGGTCGATCCGGCGGACGCCGAGCATGTCGAGGCACCGGTCGGCCAGCGAGGGATCGGGCCCGACGTCGACGACCACCCCCGCCGAGGGACCGGATCGCAGCACCAGCATGTCCCCCTGCCCGACGTCGCACAGGGTCACCTCCCAGGCCAGCGGCACCGCGCGGGGCGTCACCACGCGAACGGCGAGCCCGATCAGCAGGGTCAGCACGGCAAGGAGCGCGCCGAGCCGTCGGAGCCAGCGCGGCCACCGGGCCAGCGAGAGCCCCAGGGCGAGGCCGGCCGCCGTCACCACGGCAAGCGCCACCGCACCGCCCGCACCCGGCGGCCAGTCGGCGCGGGCGCCCGCCAGGCCGGCCGTGGTCCGTGCCACGGCCGCTATCCACCAGGTCGCGAGGGCCGCCGCCTGCAGCACCGGCCACGCCAGGCCAGGCAGCCACGGCGCCAGCACCGCCCCGACCACTCCGAGGACGGTCGCCGGGACCAGCGCCGGCGCCGCGAGCACGTTGGCGGGGACCGCCAGCAGCCCGACGCCGGGCTGCAGCAGCACCAGGACCGGAGCGCAGACCGCCTGAGCCGCCAGCGGGACCGCAACCGCCACCGCCAGCCAGCGCGGCAGCATCCCCAGCCGAGCGGCGATCGGCGGACCCAGCAGCGCTATCGACCCCGTCGCCAGGACGGAGAGGACGAATCCGAACGACCTCGCGAGCCAGGGATCGAGCACCAGGAGCACCACCACGGCCGCGCCCAGCGACGGGACGGCCCGCGAGGGCCTTCCCAGCACCATCCCCGCCACCGAGATCGCCCCCATCACACCGGCGCGGACCACGCTCGGCTCGGGGTGGACGAGGAGGACGAAGCCCGCCATCACGCAGGCCGTCGCCCCCGCCCGCACGCGGCGGGGCAGCCGGAGCAGCGCGGTCAGGCCGACCACGGCGACCGTCAGCACGGCGAAGTGCGCCCCGGAGACGGCCGTGATGTGGGTCAGGCTCACATCGCGCATCGCCCGGTCCAGGTCGGCCGGGAGCCGAGTGGTGTCCCCGATGGCGGTGCCCGGGACCAGTCCGCGCGCATCCGCGGGGAGCCCGTCGGTCACGTCGAGCAGCGCACCGCGGATCCGGTTCACCGTCCGGTCGATCGGCCCGGGCGGGGAGATGACGCTCACCCCTTCCCCGGCCACCACAAGGACGGCGCTCACCTCGTCACCCGGCTCGCTTGGCGACAGCCGCCCGACGAGTCGGACTCGCGCTCCGTAGGGAAGGTCGCGCACCGCCTCGCCGCCGAGCACCAGGACGCCGGACGCCGCGGGACCGCTCCGGCCACGCCCGATGACGTGATCCACGGCGAGCACCGTCCGGAAGCGCGGCTGCTCGCCCGACCAACCGGAGACCATCGGCAGGGCCTCGCCGCGCACAACTCCGACGACGACCGCCGTGGCGCGGTCCGCGGTGAGCTCTGCCAGCAGTCCGCTCCCCCGCGCCTGCAGCTGCGCGGCGCAGGAGACGCACACGACCACGACGGCGACCAGGGCGAGGCAGGCGGTCGCGGCGGCGCCACCGCGGGGGCCGCCGCGGGCGATCGGCACGACCAGCGCCCCGGCGGCGACCGCCGCGAGCACGGCCGTTGCGACCAGCGCGTGCGGCGAACCGCCGATCAGGAGCGCACAGGCGAGCCAGGTGGCTCCGGCCGCCGGGAGCAGGCGCAGGTCCCTCATCCGACGGTGACCAGGTCGCGCACACCGTCCAGCAGCGCGGGACCGATCCCGCTGACCTCGGTCAGCTCGTCGACCGAGGTGAACCGGCCGTGATCCGTGCGCCAGTCGGCGATCCGCTGCGCCAGCACCGGACCGATCCCCGGCAGGGTCTCGAGCGTCGCCGGGCTCGCGGCGTTGAGGTCAACCGAACCGCTTCCCGGGGCGGAGGCAGCCTCGGGCGGCACCTCACCGGGCCGCGGGACCAGGATCTGCTCCCCGTCCGTGACGATCCTCGCAAGGTTCACCGAGGACAGGTCGGCCTCGACGCCGGCGCCCCCGGCCGCCTCGATGGCGTCCGCGACCCGGGCGCCGACGGGGAGCGTCACCAGGCCGGGTTGGCCGACCTGCCCGACGACGTGCACCACCACCGCCGCCGCTTCCCCGACCTCCGCCCCCACCTCCTGGGCCGGCGGCGCCTCCTCCAGCGCCACCACCGCCCCCGGCGACTGCTGTGCCGCACGCGCGACAACCAGGCCGCCGAGCCCGACCAGGAGCACGACGGCGGACGCCGTCACCCGGCCGGGCGTGGCCCAGCGATGGCCGGTCGGCGTCATCGACTCGGCCTCGAGCGGGTGCCCGTACGCGGCGGTGTAGGCCGCGACCGCGGACGCCAGCGCCCGGTCGCGGACGCTCAGGGGGTCGGCGGGATCAGCCTCGTCCGGCACCCGCGAGCGCTCGTCCGGCGTCGGCGGTCCCGGGACCCACCCGCCGGGGCGCGGCTCGGCAACGGCCCTCGGCGGAGCGGGAGCGTCGAGCGCCGCGTCCGGCGCGGGGTCCCGGCGCGCGAGCAGCGCCAGCCGGGCCCGGGTGGCCTCGTCGGGTCGCACCCGGTGAGGCTAGGAATCCGCCCTCCCGAGCCGGCCAGGAGTCCCCCCCGGCTGGGGATCCCCGGCCGGGCACGTCCCGTGTGGACCACGCCGCCCTCAGTCAGGCGTCGGCCACCACCACGGCGAGCAGGCCGGGCCCCGCGTGCGCACCGATCACCGCGCTGATCTCCGCGACGTGCACCGCCTGCACGGTCGGCCGGCACTCGTTGGCGAGGCGCTCCGCGACCTCCCGCGCCAGGTCGGGGTCCCCCAGGTGGTGCACCGCGAGCTCGCACCGGGCGCGCCGCCGCGCGTCGGCGATCGCCAGCTCGACCACCCGCTCCCGGGAGCGCGCGCTCGTCCGCACCTTCTCGATGACCTCGAGCTTCCCGTCCCGCACGCCGAGCACCGGGCGCAGGCCGAGCACCGTGCCGAGCGTCGCGGCGACGGCCCCCAGCCGCCCGCCGGCGCGCAGGTGCTCCAGGGTGTCGACGGTGAACCGCACCGAAGCGCCGGCGGCGCGCCGCTCGGCCGACCGCGCCACCGCGTCGCCGTCGGGCACGTCCTGTACCGCGGCGAGCCGGGCGGCGGCCAGCACCGCGAGGCCCAGGCCCAGTCCTACGGTCCGGGAGTCGACGACGTGCACGGGAACCCCCGCCATCTGGGCGGCCAGCTGCGCCGCGGTGACCGTGCCGGACAGCTCCGCCGACAGGTGCACCGACACGATCTCCCGGGCGCCCCGCGCCGCGACCCGGGCATAGGCGCGCGCGAAGACCTCGGGGCCAGGGTGCGCCGTCCGGACCGTCGCACCGGCCCGCAGCGCATCGATGATCTGGCCGGGGCTGATGTCGATGCCCTCGCGATGCGCTACGCCGTCGATCACCACGTCCAGGGGCACGACGACGACGTCCGCGGCCTCCACGAGCCCGGCGGGCAGGGATGCCGTCGAGTCCGTGACGACCGCGATCGGCCGCATGTCAGCCCGGCACCACGTTGACCAGGCGCGGGGCGCGCACGATCACTGTCCGCACCGGGCGGCCGTCCAGCGACCGCTGCACCTTGGCGCTCGCCAGCGCCAGGTCCTGCAGGGCCCGGTCGTCGATGTCCGGCGGGACCTCGATCCGGTCGCGCACCTTGCCCTGAACCTGGAGCACGCAGGTGACGGTCTCGACCACCAGGTGCTGCGGGTCGGCGACCGGGAACGGCTCGCGGATCAGGCTCTTCGGGTGGCCGAGCCGTGACCACAGCTCCTCGGCGATGTGCGGCGCGAACGGGGCGACCATGAGCACCAGCGGCTCGGCGACGCCGCGCGGCACGCCCGCCAGCCCGGTCAGGTGGTTGTTCAGCACGATCAGCCGCGCGATGGCGGTGTTGAACCGCATCGCGTCCATCTCGGTGCGGACCTCGTCGATGGTCCGGTGCAGCAGGCGGGTGGTCTCGAGGTCGGGCTCGACGTCGGCCACGGTGACGTCGCCCGTCTCCTCGTCCACGACGTTGCGCCACAGCCGCTGCAGGAAGCGCTGCGACCCCACCACGGCGCGGGTGTCCCACGGGCGCGACAGGTCCAGCGGACCCATCGACATCTCGTACACCCGGAAGGTGTCGGCGCCGTATGCGGCGTACATCTCGTCCGGCGAGACGGCGTTCTTCAGGGACTTGCCGATCTTGCCGAGCTCCCGGCTCACGGCCTGGCCGTCCCAGGCGTAGCCGGTGGCCGACGACGGGTCCTCCACGACCTCCGCGGCGGGCACCGGCTGACCCCGCTCGTCGCGGTACACGTGGGCCAGGATGTATCCCTGGTTGAACAGCCGGCCGAAGGGCTCGACGCTCGTCACGTGGCCCAGGTCGTACAGCACCTTGTGCCAGAACCGGGCGTAGAGCAGGTGCAGGACGGCGTGCTCCACCCCGCCGACGTACAGGTCAACCCCGCCGGCCACCCCCGACGTCGCGTTGTGGCCCGGGCTCAGCCAGTACCGCTCCAGCTCGGGGTCGACGACGACGTCCCGACCGCCGGGCTCCAGGTAGTTCAGGTAGTACCAGCACGAGCCGGCCCAGTTGGGCATGGTGTTGGTGTCGCGCCGGTACGTCCGGGGGCCGTCGCCCAGGTCAAGGGTCGCCGCCACCCATTCGGTGTTGCGACCCAGCGGCGGCTCGGGAGTGGAGCCGGCGTCGTCGGGCTCGAACGTGCGCGGCGAGTAGTCGGGCACCTCGGGCAGGTCGACGGGCAGCTGGTCCAGCGGCAGCGCGATCGGCAGGTCGTGCTCGTCGTAGACGATCGGGAAGGGCTCGCCCCAGTACCGCTGGCGGCTGAACAGCCAGTCCCGCAGGCGGTACGTGATCGTGCCGGTGCCCAGCCCGTCGCCCTCCAGCCACGCGGTGATCTTCGACTTGGCCTCCGCCACGGCCAGACCGTCCAGGCTCAGCTGGTCGCTCGCGGAGTTGACCACGACGCCGTCGCCGGCCCACGCGCCACCCTCGTGGTCCTCCGGCGGCGCCACCGTGTGGATGATCGGCAGCTCGAAGGCCTCGGCGAACTCGTAGTCCCGCTGGTCCCCGCCGGGCACGGCCATGATCGCGCCGGTGCCGTACCCCCACAGCACGTAGTCGGCCGTGAAGACGGGGATCGGCTCGTGGTTG
Source organism: uncultured Actinotalea sp. (assembly GCA_964349585.1). Taxonomy (GTDB): domain Bacteria; phylum Actinomycetota; class Actinomycetes; order Actinomycetales; family Cellulomonadaceae; genus Actinotalea. The sequence continues at coordinate 12,099 of CAYGGX010000035.1, read as the reverse complement.
ACCGGGTTGATCGCCAGGTGCCCGGTGAAGACCCCCGTCTTGCGGCCGGCGTCGGCCTGCCGTTCGATCGCGGTCTTGCCGGCCGTCTCGGCCCGGTACGCGGCCACCGCCGCGATCGGCGTCTTGTGCCCGCCGGTCCATGCCGCGTGCGTGCCGTCCGGCCAGCGTGCCGGCACCTCGTCCAGCAGCGGGTGCTCGGGCGCCACCACCATGAACGTCGCGCCGAACAGCGTGTCCGGGCGGGTGGTGAAGACCTCGATCTCCTCGCCGCCGATCACGTCGAAGGTGACCATCGCGCCCTCGGACCGGCCGATCCAGTTGCGCTGCATCGCGCGGATCTTCTCCGGCCAGTCGATGACGTCCAGGTCGTCGGCCAGCCGGTCCGCGTATGCAGTGATGCGCAGGTTCCACTGCCGCAGGCTGCGCTTGAACACCGGGAAGTTGCCGCGCTCGGAGCGGCCCTCGACCGTGACCTCCTCGTTCGCCAGCACGGTGCCCAGGCCGGGGCACCAGTTCACCGGCGTCTCGGAGACGTAGGCCAGGCGCCGGTCGTCGATCACCCGGCGGCGCTCGACGTCGTCCAGGTCCGCCCAGGCGCCGGTGTGCGGCGCCGGCAGGGCGCGGGCGCCCGATGCGTACTCGTCGATCAGCTCGCCGACGGGCCGGGCCCGGCCCCTTCCCCCGTCGGGCCGAAGGGCGTCGTCGTCGTACCACGAGTTGAAGATCTGCAGGAAGATCCACTGCGTCCAGCGGACGTACTCGCTGTCGGTGGTCGCGAAGGTGCGGCGGGGGTCGTGCGCCAGACCGAGGCGGCGCAGCTGGCGCCGCATGGTGGCGATGTTCTCCTCGGTGGTCTTGCGCGGGTGCTGGCCGGTCTGCACCGCGTACTGCTCGGCCGGCAGGCCGAAGGCGTCGTAGCCCAGGGCGTGCAGCACGTTCTCCCCGCGCATCCGCCGGTAGCGCCCGACGACGTCCGTGGCGATGTAGCCCAGCGGGTGCCCCACGTGCAGGCCGGCGCCCGAGGGGTACGGGAACATGTCCATCACGAAGAACGACGGCGACGCGGGGTCGGCATGGTTGCCGTCGGCGTCGGTCAGCCGACCGGTGGGGTTGGGCGTGTGGAAGGTGCCCTCCTCCTCCCAGCGGTCCTGCCAGCTCAGCTCGATCTGGCCGGCGAGCGCGGCGGTGTAGCGCAGCGGCGGCTCCGGCGGCGTCGCTGCGCCGGAGGTAGCCGGGTCGGGGGTCTCGGTGGAGTGCACCCGCACAGGCTACCGACGTGTCCGGCCGTGCCTCGCAGCCGAGACCTGCGTTGTACCGAAATCGTGAAGGTTGCGTGGACTTCCTGTGTGCAGCAGCAGGATACTTGGCCGCGCAGGGGGCACTCCTGAAGGGACTGCAATGAGACTCAGCGCACCGAAGCAGATCGTGTTCCTCATCGCGATCATCGCCATCATCGTGGGGATCGTTCTCTGGTTGATGGGCCAGAACGCGGACATCGCATTCTGGACGACGGCGGCCGGCGGAGTTCTCCTGGCTCTGTCGAACATGCTCAAGGGCCTCTGACGATGTCGGGCAGGGCTCGGGGGGATCCCTGCCCGACACTCGCCCCGCTAGTTCCGCGCGCCCGGAGCGAGCTCGGCCAGGCCACCTTCTGGACTCGACGGCGCTGACCTGCCCCGTCCGCCGCGATGACGCAGCCGCGCGACCAGGTACGCGATCGCGAAAGCCACGCCCTGGCACACCACGACGAGCCCCGCGCTGGCCGCGTCGAGCGCGTAGCTGGCCCAGATGCCGACCACGGCGCAGGCCGCGGCGATCGTCGGCGCGACCCAGAGCATGTGCCAGATCCGGTCGGTGAGCAGGTAAGCCGTCGCGCCGGGGGTGATCAGCATCGCGACCGCCAGGATCACGCCTACCGCCTGAAGGGCGACGACGACGGTCACGGCGAGCAGCCCGAGCAGGATCACGCCGATCCGGCGCACCGGGAGGCCGATCACGTGCGCCTGCACCTTGTCGAAGGCGTACAGCGTGAAGTCGCGGCGCAGCACGACGAGGATCACGAACGCCAGGGCGGCGAGCGCCAGCACCTGGACGATGTCCGCGTCGGAGACCCCCAGGACGTTCCCGAACAGGATGTGCGACAGGTCGATCTGGCTCGGGGTCACCGACACCAGCACCACCCCGACCGCGAAGACCGTGGTGAAGACGACACCGATCGCCGCGTCCTCCTTGACCTTGCTGGTCCCCCGCACCCAACCGATCAGCCCCACGGCCCCGACGCCGAAGACGAAGGCCCCCAGCGCGAAAGGGGCGCCGAGCAGGTAGGCGAGCACGACGCCGGGCAGCACCGCGTGCGAGACCGCGTCGCCCATCAGCGACCAGCCGATGAGCACCAGCCAGCAGCTCAGCAGGGCACAGACCACGCTCGCCACCAGGGTGACCAGCAGCGCCCGCTGCATGAACTGGTACTGCCAGGGTTCGACCAGCAGGTCCCAGAACCCGGCTGCGCCGAGCGCGGTGAGCATCATGGGCGCTCCGTTCGGGTGGCCCGGCCGGCGCTGAAGGCCCGCGCGAGGTTCTCCGGTGTGACCACCTGCGCCGTCGGGCCGTGCGCGAGCACGCGCTGGTGCAGCAGGACCGACTCCTCGCAGAGCGCCGGGAGCATGGTCAGGTCGTGGGTGGCCACCAGCAGCGTGCAGCCGTCCGCAATCAGGTCACGCAGCACGGCCGTCACCGCGGCCTCGGAGGTGGCGTCCACACCCGTGAACGGCTCGTCCAGGAGCAGCAGCCGCGCCTCCTGGGCCAGAGCGCGGGCGAGCAGCACCCGCTGACGCTGGCCGCCGGAGAGCCGGCCGATCTGCCGGGCCGCGAGGTCGGACATCCCCACCCGGCGCAGCGCCTCGTCCACGGCGGCCCTGTCCCGGTGCGTCGGGTGCCGGCTCCACCCCATCCGATGGTAGCGACCCATCAGGACGACGTCGGCGACGCTCAGCGGGAAGTCCGGGTCGACGTCGTCGGCCTGCGGCACGTAGCCCACCAGGCCGGCGGCGCGCGCCTCCCCGCGGGCACCGCCGAACACCTCGACGCGCCCCGACCGCGGCCGGACCAGCCCCACCACAGTCTTGAACAGGGTCGACTTGCCCGAGCCGTTCACGCCGACCAGCCCGCAGGCGGTCCCCTCGGCCAGCACCAGGTCGACGTCGTCCAGCGCCAGGACGTCGCGGTAGGCGACGGTGACCCCGGTCAACCGGAGCGCCTCCGACCTCATTCGCCCTCCCCCGTCAACCCCGCGATGATCAGCTCCGCGTCGTATCGAAGCATGTCGAGGTAGGTCGGGGCAGGCCCGTCGGGACCGGTCAGCGAGTCGACGTACAGCTCCCCGCCGAACCTCGCGCCCGTCTCCCGCGCGACCTGCCGCTGCGCGGTGGCCGACACCGTCCACTCGCAGAACACGGCCGGGACGTCGCGTTCCCGGACGGTGGTGATGACCCGGGCCGCCTGGCGCGGCGTGCCCTGGCGCTCGGAGTTGACGGGCCACAGGAAGGCCTCGTCCAGTCCCACGTCCGCGGCGAGGTACGAGAACGCGCCCTCGCAGGTGACCAGCACACGCCGGTCCTGCGGCAGCGCGCCGAGGCGTTCGGTCAGCTCCGCCTCGACCTCGGCGAGCTCGGCCGCGTACGCGTCGGCGCGTGCCGCGTAGTCGGCCGCATTCGCCGGATCGTGCTCGGCAAGGGCGGCGGCGATCGCGGCGACGTACTGGCGCCCCGCGCGCGGCGACATCCAGGCGTGCGGGTTGTGCGGCAGCCCGCCGGTCTCGACCGTGGTGCCGACGATCGGCAGCGGTTCGATGCCTTCGGTGAGGATCACCGTCGGGATCCCCAGGGGTTCAACCAGGCCGGTGAGCCAGGCCTCGAGGCCCAGCCCGTTGGCGACCATCAGGTCGGCGCCCGCGGCGCGACGCAGGTCGTCGGGGGTCGGCTCGTAACCGTGCACGTTCATGCCCGGACCGGTGATCGAGGTGACCTCGACGTGCGGGCCGCCCACCTGCGCGACCATGTCCGCCAGCACCGTGAAGGTCGCGAGGACCACGAACCCCTCACCGCGCCTTGGAGAGTCACGCAGTTCCGCCGCGTCCCCCGGCGCGCACCCCCCCAGGAGCATGCTCGCGGCGACGAGGCCCCAGAGCCTGCGGGTCGCTGAGCGCACTGCCCGACTCTACGGCGCCGTCCGCGCCGGTCGCCCGCCGGCGGTTTCAGCGAGCCAGCTGGAGCAGCGCCTCCACGGTTCCCGCCGGTTCGACGACCACCCAGCCCAGGTCGGGCGCGATCAGGTCGAAGTCGGCGAGGATCAGGTCGATGGTCGCGAGCACCTCGACCCCTTCGACCGTGCGCTGCACCTCGAGCGTGGCTGTCGCGGGACGGGTGACCCCGTGCAGGGTGAGCGTTCCGACGCCGTGAACGGCCAGCGGCTGATCGGCGAGCCCGATTGGTGAGACGTCAACCGGTTCGGTGAGCTCAAAGACGGCCTCGGGGTGGGTCGTCGTGTCCAGGGCGCGGCGGAAGAAGGCGTCCCGGGCCGACTCGTCGGTGGTGATCGATCCGACGTCGACGACGACGCGGGCCTCGACCAGCACGCCGTCGGAGATCACAACCACGCCGGCAACCGACTCGGTTCGCCCGACGACGGTGACCTCGGTGTCGTAGAGGACCTCGCCGAGGCGGTACCCGGCCTCGGAGCCGGGCTGGATCTCCCAGGCGCCGTCGATGTCCACCGGGCCCTGAGGCACCGTGCGCACCACCTCGGGGGTCGTGAGCATCAGCGGATCCGGCGCCTCACGGACCAGGAAGTGCGCATAGAACCACGGTCCGCCCACGACGAGGCCGACCGCCAGCAGTACACCGACGACCGTGACGACGAGCCAGCGGCGCTCGTGCTGGGGTTGCTCGGCCGCGCGCCTGGTCCGCCTCGTGAGCTCCGCCTGCTCGCTGCTCATCTGCCCGCCCTCCGGGCCAGGCCGGCGGCGACCGCACCCAGCGCCAGCACGGATCCGCCTGCGACAAGCCAGGGAACGGCACCGCGGGCGTCGACGGGCTCCGCGGCCACCTCGGGCGCGGCGTCGACGGGCTCCGCGGCCACCTCGGGCGCGGCGTCGGCGGGAGTCTCGATGATCACCGGGGCCTCCACGATGGCATCGGCTGGCGACAGCGCCTCCGCCGGCAGGTCGACTTTGAAGCTCAGCGTGCCATCGACCGGATGCCCGTCGCCGGCAACGGACCGCCAAAGGACCGTGTACTCGCCGCTGGGCATCCCGGCCTTGAGCGGCTGGGTGACGGTTGCACCGCTGACCTCGGCGGGACCGTCCGACCAGACGGCTCCGTCAGGTCCGGTTACCACCACCTCTGCTCCGATTCCCGCCTGGGTGGCGGCGAAGCTCAACTGAACGCTGGTAGGCGCCTCCCTGACGACGGCGCCGTCCGCCGGCTCGCTGCCGACCAGGGCGTCGTGGGCCACGGCCGGGACGCTGGTGAACGCAAGGACACCCGTCAGCAGAACCAGGTTCCCCGCACGACGACGGCGCGCCCGGCCCGGCTTGCGTGCACCGTCGACGGCGTGCGGCACGGCACCGGACCGACATGCGTTCGGGTACCGCACGGGCATTTCACCTCCGTCGTCCACCGGAACCGCTCGGCGAGAATGCGCGTTCGCGCCCGGACAACCGTACGCCGTCGGGCCACCGGGACGGAAAGCACACCGGCCGGGCCTGCGACCCGCGCGCCCATCACCACCCGAACGGATGACTCAGACGGGCCCGTCCTGCGGCAGCGCCTGCGGGGGCGCACCCGGCCAGCGCAGCCATCCGCTCACGTAGGCGCTGGTGTCCGGCTCGACGCGCACCACCCGATAGTCGACGAACCGCCGGCTCTCCGGGTCGAACCGCAGGACGGTGATCTCGGCCACTCCGTTCAGCGGACCCACCGTCGCCTGGCCCAGTCGAGCGCCGGCCGTGCTGGAGGACACGTACCGCGTGCCGTGATCCATCCAGACGGGACCGATCCGCCGGTGCATGTGCCCCGAGACCTGCGCTGGGACGCAGCCGTCCTCGAGCGCGACGTCCCCCATCGCAGGGTCGTGCACCAACAGCAGGTCGACGCCGTCGGGGTCGGCGCACGCGACGTCCGCAAGGCGACGCGACACCTCCGGGACGGACTCCCCGCCGCGCTGGGTGGTTCCGGCGCCGATCCGAGTGGCGCGCGGGTCGGCATCCCCGAGGATGCGGAGGCCTTCGACCTCGATGACCTGGCCGTCGAGCACCCGCGCGCCGGTCCGGCGCTCCTGGGCGGCCGTTTCCGGGCTGTCGTGGTTGCCGTCGGCCACCACCTGGACGGCCCCGTCCGGGATGGCGCCCGCCAGGGCGGTGACGCAGTAGGACTCGACGCCCGTCCCGTTCACCGTGGTGTCGCCGGCGTTGAGGACGACTCGGGCGCCGGAGAGCTCTGCGACCTCCCGGATCACCGGAGCCATTCCGACGTTGCAGTGCAGGTCGCTGATCACCAGCAGCACGACCGGCTCCCGGGTCTCGACGCCTGGCGAGGGGGTTGGAGTGGCCCGGTCCGTGAGCCGGGCGATGTCCGCGGCGATGGCTTCCTGGCGCGCCCAGGCGGACCGCACCGAGGCCCGCGCATCCTCGTAGAACTGCTGGTTGTCCCGGTACGCCTCAACCGCGTAGCCGCCGTAGGTGTCGATCACTCCCGCGAGGCGTCCCGTGATCCGCGCGCCCTCGAGCGGCGTCCCGTCGAACACGGCCGAGGCCCTTCGTTCGTCGGAGACGTCCGGGCTGCCGGGTGCGCTGCCGGTGACGGTCGCCGCGACGAGGAGGACGACGGTGGTCCCCGCGGCGACCGCGCCGCCGTGCGGTCGCAGGGCCGCCGCCAGCTCGCCACGGCGCTGCGGGCCCAGCAGGGCTCGAGCCCCGATGGTCACCAGGGTGATCAACGCAGCCGCAAGTACCGTTCGGCGAACGGCGTCGAAGATCAGCGCTCGGACCACGACCTCGATGGTCGCCTCGGGGGCGGAGAAGAACTGCACGTACCGCTCAAGGTCCGCGCCGACGGCCTCCAGGGTGCCGGCGGCGTCCACGGCGGCGTTCTCCCTGGGGATCTCCTTGACGACCACTCGGGCCCCGAGCGTCAGCGGCAAGGGCGCATCGATCACCAGGGTGCCGAGCGGGCCGAAGTCGACGGTGATCTGATGATCGAGGGTGATCTCATACCGCGCCGCGTGCGGTCCGAGGTTGGCGTCCGCCGTCGCGGTTGCGACTCCCCAGGCCGCCGACGGGACGACCACGATCAGCCCGATGAGGGCCCAGCGGCCCAACTGCCGGAGCGGGATACGCCGCCGACCGAAGCGCAGCCGGGCCGCTAGCGGTCCGTTCAGCCAGGCGCGGACGCGCGCGTTCCGCTCGGCCCACGGGGGGGGAGACCCGTCGGCGCGAGCGGCCCGCTGACTGCTCTCCGCGTCGTTCATCTGGCCCTAGCCTCGCTCATCTGCGAGCGACCTCAAACCGCGGG
>CAYGGX010000035.1:0-4431 GCA_964349585.1 uncultured Actinotalea sp. | reverse complement strand
GCGTCGTTCATCTGGCCCTAGCCTCGCTCATCTGCGAGCGACCTCAAACCGCGGGACCAGGACCTGTTCGCTCTCAGCGAACACCCGTTGACCGGGCTGCCGCTCGGTGAGTCATGGCTCCGACTCGCGACGGCGCTCCCGGACACCGCCGGGGTTCTCGTGACTCTGGGCGGCGTGCTGGCGGTGCTGGGGACGCTCAAGGCGGTCGTGGTCGGGTCGATCACCCGCCGGCGGTCGCGCCCAGCGTCTGGGCAAGCAACGCCGCCACCCGTCGTTGCCACTCAGCTGGATGCGTAGCCAAACCGGCGATGTGACCGGCGCCGGGCGGCTCCCACAGGTCGACGTTGCCGCGGGAGGACTCAACCAACCACCGCGCCTGCGCCTCCTCACCTTCCCCGGCGATGATGAGCACTCGGCATGGCGGCTCGATCCCTGCCACGACCTCGTCCAGCGGTGGGGGTGGCGACGCGGCGGTGAGCACATCCGTCATGGCGGTGGTCCAGGCGTTGACGGTGCGCGGGAGCCATGCGTCGTCCGGCCCGGGTGGGACGTCACCGGCGACCCGGACGCCCACTCCCTCCGCGACGACCGCACGGACCCGCGGGTCCACCGCGGCGAGGGTGAGGGCCTCCTCGCCGCCCATCGATAGGCCCACGGCCCCGATCCTGCTGTCCCGCACGTCCGGCTGCGCGGCGAGCCAGTCCACGGCCCGGGCGAGGTCCGCGTTTCCGTACCAGCCGAGTGCCATCGGCGTGCCGTCGCTCGCGCCGTGGCCGCGAGCGTCGAGCGCCAGGACGCCGTACCCGAGGCCGGCGAGCACCTCGGCGTGCGCCAGCGTGGCCGTTCTCGTTGACCCGGAGCCGTGGCGGAGGAGGACCGCCGCGCCGTTCCGCGAGGGCACGTACCAGCCGGCGAGCTCGACGCCGTCCGCGGTCTCCAGCGTGACGTCACGGAAGTCCAACCCACGATCGGCAGGCGTGTCAGCGCCGAGTGGCGCTGGCGCGCGGTTGGTCGCGATCGTCGCCATCGTCAACGGCACGAGGACGAACTGGGCCAGGACGAGCGCCACAGGGATCGCCCGGAGGCGTCGCCAGCCTCGGCTTGCCCGCACCAGCCGCACGGTTCCCGCGGCGAGCAGGACTGCGCTCGACGCAGCAGCGATGATCGCTGCCACGCTGCGCAGACTGCCCCCGGTGGCGGCCAAGTGGTCGACGGCGATGGCTCCGGTGACGGGAAGCGCGAGGATCCCAACGCCGACGGCGGCCCACCCCGAGATCCGGTCGGAGCGGCCCTGGGTCCAGAGAAGGCCGGCTGCCAGGGCGACCACAACGACGACGCGGACGACGCCCCACAGCGCCGAACCCGTCGTGACCATCAAGACGACACCGGACACCCCGAGCAGGATCGCCGCAACACGGGAGATGAGGCGGCGGCGCACCCTGTCGGCCGTCTCGACGCCGGTCGCCGCCAAAGCCACGGGTCCAGCCTCCTGCCGAGGCGCCCAGGGCCACAGGGCCGAACGTCCCCGAGCCTTGGCCGACGAGGGTGGGACTAGGGGCGGCGCAGCCGGTCGAGTGCAGCCGCGTACGCGAGGGTTCGCGGGTATCCGCCGTGGGTGCCGAGCTCGGGGAGGTATCCGCTCGTGTCGATCTCCTCCGCGGGTCGGTCCAGGGCACTCTCGACGAACCTGTCGACGGGGAATCCGAGGTAGTCGGTCCGTCGCCACAGGTTGAGCCAGCGCGGCGTCCCGTCGGGACCGGCGAGGAGGGCGGTGAGGGTGCGCGGGCCCGGCGCGAGCTCCGCGTCGGGCGGGGCCGCGGCAGGGAGGGCCGCGTCGTGCGCGACGGCGTCCTGCCATGGGTCCGGTGTGCGAAGGCTCGCACCGAGCCCGGGGGCGGTGCCGAGAACCTCGGGCCCGAGCAGCTCCGGGAACATCCGGCCGAAGTACGCGCGAAGCTGCGTGCCGTAGGTCAGCAGGGATAGCCGGTCGGTCACGTGCTTTCCGTGCTCGACACAGGTGGCGAACAGGCTCGCCACCACAAGGACCGCTCCCAGGCTGTGCGCGGAGATGACCACCCGGCGGTCTGTGCGGGGCGCGGCGTCCCGCGCGTCTCCGGGCCCGACCGACGGGTGCACCCACTCGGCGTAGCGGCGGACCAGTTCGGGCACGACGCGTTCGGCATAGCACGGCGGGCCGAAGGGATGACCGGTCCGCGGCAAGAAGCAGATCAGGTCCCACGCGAGCCCCAGGGGGCGCGTTCGACCGAGGAAGGCGCCGCCGACCAGCCCCGCCACCACTAGCAGGCCCACGAGGCCGACGGCCCACGCCCCGCCATCCGCCAGCGTCGCGTAGGCGACCTCGCCCCAGGAGCTGGGCGAGATCCGGCGCAACTGAGGGGGCCCGAGCGCGGGAACCAGCCCGATCAGCACCGCCAGGGCGACGGCGAGCACCGTGGTGACACCGCTCACGACGGCGAGCAGGCCAGTGAGCGGTTCGGCCCGATGCGCGGCCGCCGCGCGGCGCCGAGCCCGCTGCACGGCCTCGGCCGCACCCGGCCGGGTCGACAGCTCGTCGAGTCCTCCGCCGCGCCGCTGCTGCCGCCGCTGGGCGGCCGGGACCTCTCCGGCGCCCGGCAGCATCCGGGGCGTGCGCAGCGCGGCCGCCGCACCCAGGATCGCGACGACGACGAGGGCTATCAGGGTCGCGACCCCGAACCAGATGTAGATCGACGGGATGCTCAGCTGCGGGTCCGGCACGGGACACACCTCCTCGCACCCGTCCCGCGACGGCGCCGGGACGGACCCGGGGAGCGCGATCCCGCCTCGCAGCAGCTCGCCCGCCGATCGATCACCGTTGAGCCAGTCGGCCACCGAGACCACCAGGAGGCTCGACAGGATCAGCTGGGCCCCCAGAGCGAGCAGGAGGAAGACGGCGGGCGCCCGCCCGTCCCACGCCTCATAGCGGTTCCTTCTACCGCGCCACCAGAGTCCGGACACGGCGATCCCGAGCAGTACCGCGGTTAGCAGAACTGGGGTGCCAACCACCCCGAGCAGGGGCACCTCCACAGCCGTGGCGTGCCTGATGGTCACAAGGAGCACGGTGTGCAGGGCGAACAGCGCGGCGCACGCTGCGAGCGCCACGTTCACCCGACGCCCGACCCGCCGCCCCGCGTGGGAGCCGGTGGTGGCAGCAGAGCCCCACCAAGGCGCGGCCAACGCCACGATCACGCCGAGGAGGCCGATGAGTCCGAGGACGAGAGTTGCAGCGAACGGGACGGCGGAGGCCCCCAGTGGGAAGACCTGCCCCCAGCACTGCGCGCTCCGACTGCCCAGCACCTGCCCGAACGACGCGCAAGCCCCTCCCGTGCCGAACACCTGGTGCCATGCCGTGGCCACAACCAGGAAGCAGAGGCCGGCGGCGACGTGCATTCGTCCGATCGTCGACGTCAAGCGGGCGTTGGACCAGAGGCCGGGGGTGGCCAGCACGGGCGTGCCCGCGGCGATGGCACCTGTTCCGGCCGCGGGCATCGCGGCGAGCTGCTCGTACCGGGTCCGCGCGATGGCCGACAAGCCGGCGAGGAGACCAAGCAGCGCGAGCGGGACCACCGAGGCGAGCGCCAGCCGCTGACCGTGCGACACCGAGGCGAGCCCGTCCAGGGCGGCCGGCAGCCGCGAGCACCAACGTTGGGAGTCGGCGAAGCACTGGGTGGCGACGAGGTCGAGGCTGACCACCGCTGCGCTGCCGAGCGCCAGCAGCGTGAGGCAGAGTGCGAAGACGCGCATCGCACCGGCCGTCCCGCCGTCCTGCCAGCCGCGGGAGTGGCCACGCTCCGCGTCCAGACGGCGGCTCCAGAAGGCGACGTTCACCAGGCCGAACGGCAGTAGAAGCGCCCATCCGACGCGAGCGAGAGCGCCGACGGCGACGGCCACAGCACCCGTACCGAGAGCGGGCGACGTGCGAGCCAGCCCACCCCAGGAGTAGGCCTCCCGGACGACGCCGTCGGGCACGTAGCCCCGGTCCTGCGGTCGCAGGCGGGCGCGCGCTGGGTCCGTCGGTCGCCAGAAGCTGCCCAGCTCGTCGCCGGAGACCTGCTCGATGTCGGCCGACGGCAGGTCCAGCAGCGCCGGCGGCGGGGTGTTGTTGACCCCGTGCACCCGTAGCTCCAGGACGTCGCGCCGAGCCTCAGCCGTGGACTCGCGACGCCCCCGCAGGCGCCCGATCAGACCCATGGCCACCCCTGATGGGCGAACCGGCGTGCTCGCACCCGCCGACGGTAGCCCCGTCCTCGGCCGACCGGAAGGTGGCGTCCAGATTCGCTGCGGGGTTCGCGTCAGCGGGACCGGCGGCGGCCGGCGGAGCGCATCGAGAGCTCGACGGCGGAGGAACGGCGCGCAGGTGTCCCTCCCCCGCCGGCCCGGGAGCCGTCGGCC
>CAYGGX010000034.1:0-23688 GCA_964349585.1 uncultured Actinotalea sp. | reverse complement strand
GACTCGCGGGGATCTCACTAGGGTGATCGGCATGGGTGGGGACGGGCCCGATCTGCGGTTCGAGGACATCGACGCGGACGCCCGCGCGCTCGCCTCCGTGCTCCGGGTCCGGATTCTGCGGCTGTGCCTGGACGAGGCGCTGACCAACAAGCAGATCGCAACGCGGCTGGGCAGGGACCCGGCGACGATCTACCACCACGTGCGGATGCTGGCCGACCGCGGGTTCCTGGCGGCGCAGCCCGAGCGCCGGGGTGCGCGGGGGGCGCGGGAGGTGCCGTACCTGGCGACCGGGCGCTCGTGGCGCACCCCGATGGGCCCGTCCGGGATGCGCACCCTGGTCGGGGCCTTCCTGGAGGAGCTCGCCGAAGCGGACCCCGCGACGGTGCGCTCCATCCGTCTCGGCGTGCGGGTGAAGCCGGAGGCGTACGAGGAGCTGATGCGCCGGGTCGGCGAGCTGTTCCAGGAGTTCGCCGACCTGCCCTCGGACCCAGACGGGGTGCCCTCGCCGTGGTTGGTCTCGACGCGTCGATGATCCGTGCCATGTGGAACGGCAACAGGTGGACGATCGCGAGGCTACGCAGCCAGTCGATGTCGTGGTGCCGTACGTTCTTGCGTTCGGTGACCGAAGGACCGGGGGGCGGTCGGGACGGCGCCCATGTGACGAGTGGCGAGGACGGGAGGGGGCACGATTGGGGGGTGAATGATCCCGGGTTCCTAGCCGACGACGAGGTCGACGCGCCCCGACGTGGCCGGCCGGCCTGGGTGATCGCCACCGGCATCGTGCTGGCCGTGGCGCTCGCGGCGGTCTTCGTGGTCCCGGCAGCGAGTACCTGGTTCGCGGTGAACGTGGGCGACAACCGGCCGTCGGGGGTCGCCTGCGCGGACCTGCCCACCCGGGCCGAGGTGGAGAACGCGCTTGCCCTGCACTCCGACCTGGTGCGTCGGATCGAGGCAGTGGGCGCCGACGACGACAGCGTCTGGGTCGACGTCGTGCAGCGCTGCCAGGACCATCCCGACCGCGCGGAGATTCTGATCGCCTACCCGGGCGGGGGCGCCCGCGAGCGGATCGAGGCGATCCTCGCCGAGGAGTCCTTCGGGGTGCCGGTCAGCCTCCTGAACTACTGACCGCGCCGCCCGCCATTAACACGCCGTCCGCCGGGTCTGTTGCTCGCCCGCCCCGGCGCGTTACGGTCCCCCCAGCGCGCAGCGCGCGGGTGCCGGCCGTGGGGGGTTCCATGCATCGAGTCGTCGCCACCGCCGCGCTGGCCGCTGCCCTCGCCATCGGCCTCGCCGCCTGCACCCCGGACGAGGGCGGCGATCCCGATGCCGCGCCGGACGACGTCGTCGGGCAGGAGAACCACGAGCGGTCCGTCGGCGCCCGCCTCGTGGACGGCCGCGTCCCGCTCGACCTCGCGCTCGACCGGTTCGCCGCCGCCTACGGACCAATCGACGGCGGCGACCCGGGCGCGACAGGTCCCGCCGGCCCGTCCGGCACTGGCGCCCTGCTCGGCGTCCTCGCGCACTGGGACGCCCTCAGCGCCGACCAGCGGGCCGCGGTCGAGGCCGCGTTCGGTCCGGTCCCCTACGCGACGGCCCCGATCGCGGTCGACTTCACGGGCGAGGTGCTCGACGTCGAGACGCACGGCGCGATCGGGATGATCGGGCTACCTGGCGGGCTCACGGCACCCGTCGCGACGGACTTCACCGCCCGGTACTGCATCGACGGTTCTGCGAATGCCCCGACGGCACCGACATGCGCGGCACCGAGATCCCGAGCACCGGGGTGGTCGGGCTCGGGCTGACCACCACCGGTGCCGCCGCCGCGCCGGCCGCCGCGGTCGAGGTGCGGATGAGCATCACCGTTCGCACCGTCGCCGAGGCCTGCGAGAACCTGCCGCCCGCGCCGATCATGATCGTCCGGTTCCACTCGCCCGAGGAGTTCGAGGTGCACGGCGGGCACTGCCTGGTGCAGGACAGCGGCGACCTGCTGATCCAGGCCGGCGACCGCCGCTACCCGGAGGGCTACACGGCGCCCGACTCCCACCGCGACGACATCGCCATGTCCATGTACGTCAACCCGACGTCGCCGCCGGACCACGGCAGCTTCTACCTGACGATCGGCGGCGTCGACCATGGCGGGGGCTCGCGGATCATCGTGTCGCCCGACCGGCTGAGCGGCACGTTCTCCACTGACCGGGGCTACGCGGGGGAGTGGGTCTGCCCCGAGCTGATCCCGGCGCGGGAGTTCACCGGCTCCCCGTAGCGCGCGGCGGCTACCCTGGCGCCACAGCCCCAGGGAGGTGCCGAGGTGCTCGCAGCGCTGGCCGGGACCGGCTTGTCCGCCGCCGCCGGACTCAACGCGTTCATCCCGTTCGTGCTGGTCGGGATGCTCGACCGGTTCACGACGCTCGTCGAGCTGCCGGCCTCGATGGACTGGATCTCCAGCTGGTGGGCCATCGGCATCGGGATGGTCCTGCTCGTGGCCGACGTCGTGCTGGACAAGGTCCCGGGCGTGGACAGCGTGAGCGACGCGATCCAGACCGCCGTGCGCCCGCTGATGGGCGGGGTCATGTTCGCCGCGGTGTCCGGCGCCGAGCAGATCGAGCAGTCGGACTGGTGGCGGGACAACCCGTGGGTGGGAGCCGCCGTCGGCGTGCTGGTGGCTGGGACGGTGCATGCCGGCAAGGCGCTCAGCCGGCCGCTGGTCAACGCGGGCACGCTCGGCCTGGGGACGCCCTTCGTCTCCGCAGGGGAGGACGTCGCGTCGGCGACCGTGAGCATCGTCGCCATCTTCGCGCCGATCCTGGTGATCGGGGTGCTGATCGCCATCGGGTACGTCCTGTACCGGGTCTTCCGGTCCCGACGACGGCGCCGCGCTGAGCCTCTGGCGGCCCCGCCGGACCCCTAGAAGTCGTGGGACGACGAGCACCCAAAGGGCCCAGATTCGGCGCTCCGGCGGGACCTAACCTGAAGTCGCGTTGACCTGTCCTGGGACAGTCGGCGTGTGCTTCGGGTGGCCCAAAGGAGAGAAACCTGATGAGCGTTCGCACGCCCATGACGCTGGCCTCGGTCGAGGCGGAGGCCGGGCTGCACGCCGCACTCGCGCTGGACCCGCCAGGCGTGATTGCGGCAGTCAAGGCCTCCGGGATCAAGGGGCGCGGCGGCGCCGGGTTCCCCGCCGGGGTCAAGTGGGAGCTCGCCGCGAACGCGCCCACCCCCAACGGGCAGCGCTACGTGGTCTGCAACGCCGACGAGGGCGAGCCGGGCACCTTCAAGGACCGGGTGCTGCTCGCCGAGCTGGCCGACCTGGTCTTCGAGGGCATGACGATCGCCGGCTTCGCGATCGGCTCCACCGAGGGGATCCTGTACCTGCGCGGTGAGTACATCTACCTGCGCGATCAGCTCGAGGAGTGCCTGGCCGCCCGCCGGGCCGCCGGGCTGCTGGGCGTCTCGATCCTGGGCAAGCCCGGCGTGAACTTCGACATCCACATCCACATGGGCTCCGGAGCGTACGTCTGCGGTGAGGAGACCGCGCTCATCGAGAGCCTGGAGGGGCGCCGTGGCGAGCCGCGCAACCGCCCGCCGTTCCCCGTCATCAAGGGCTTCAACGACGCGCCCACCACGGTGAACAACGTGGAGACCTTCGCCTGGGTCGCCGCGATCCTCGCCCGCGGCGCCGACTGGTTCGCCGCGATCGGCACCGACAAGTCCACCGGCCCCAAGCTGCTGTCCATCTCGGGCGACGTCGAGCGCCCGGGCGTCTACGAGTTCCCGCTGGGCGTGCCGATCGCGGACGTCCTGGCAGCCGCGGGCGGTGAGAACGCGAAGGCCGCGATCGTCGGAGGCGCGTCGGGCGAGTGCGTGCCGGCGTCCGACTTCGGGCGGGCGATCAGCTACGAGGACGTCTCCACCGGAGGCGCGGTGATCGTGATCGGACCGGACCGCGACCTGCTGGAGGTGCTGGAGAACCTGCAGTGGTTCTTCGTCAACGAGTCCTGCGGCCAGTGCACCCCGTGCCGGGTGGGCAACATCAAGCTGCTCGAGGGCATCCAGGAGATCCGCCGCGGCGAGTGCTCCCCGCAGCACCTCCAGGACCTGCTGAGCCTGAGCGGCACCATGCAGATCACATCCAAGTGCGGGCTCGGGCAGACGGCCCCGAACGTGTTCCTGTCCATCATCAAGCACTACCGGTCGGAGATCTTCGACCGCGTGCCCGCGACGGCCTGACGGCGAGGACGACGATGAGCCCGGACGCCAGGCGGATCAAGGACACCGCAGCCCTCGCCACCGCCACCAAGGACACGCCCGTCGAGATGGTCGTCGTGACCGTCGACGGCACGGGCGTCAAGGTGCCCAAGGGCGCCAGCATCCTCGACGCGGCCAAGGCCGCGGGTCGGCGGATCCCTACCCTGTGCCACCACCCTGACCTGCCCGACCAGGGCATCTGCCGGGTCTGCGTGGTCGAGGTGACCGGTCAGCGCAACCTGCAGGCCAGCTGCGCCTACCCGATCACCACGCCGATCGAGATCAGCACTTACAGCCCGCGCGTGCGCCAGGCCCGCCGGGACGTCATCGACCTGATGCTGGCCGAGCACTGCGGCGACTGCCAGACGTGCAACCGGAACGGCAACTGCGAGCTGCAGGACCTGGCGACCGAGTACGCCTCGGACCGGTTCCGGTTCGGTCACCGCACCGAGCGGCTGCGGATCTTCGACAACATGGGCCCGTCGATCGTGCGGGACATGGACAAGTGCGTGCACTGCCTGCGCTGCATCCGCACGTGTGTGGAGCTGCAGGGTGTCGGGGCGCTAGGCGTGATCGGCCGCGGCGACGGCACCACCATGGCGCCGTACCTGTCCCTGCCGATCTCCGAGGTCGCGTGCATCAACTGCGGTCAGTGCATAAACCGGTGCCCCACCGGCGCGCTCACCGCCAAGGACAACACCGACGCCGTCTGGGCGGCCATCGAGGACCCGACGAAGCACGTCGTGATCCAGACCGCGCCCGCGCCCCGCGCCGCGATCGGCGAGGAGTTCGGGCAGCCGCCCGGCACCACCATGACGTGGCAGCTGAACACTGCGCTCAAGGCCATCGGCTTCGACAAGGTGTTCGACACCAACTTCAGCGCCGACCTGACCATCATCGAGGAGGGCACCGAGCTGCTGCTCCGCCTCTACGAGAACCTGGTCCAGGGCGACTCGACCCGGCCGGTCCCGCAGTTCACCTCGTGCAGCCCCGGCTGGATCAAGTACATCGAGCACAGGTACCCCGAGTACCTGCCCAACCTGTCGAGCTGCAAGAGCCCGCAACAGATGTTCGGCGCGCTGATCAAGACCTGGTACGCCAACGCGAACAACATCGACCCGGCCGACGTCGTCTCGGTGTCCCTCATGCCGTGCACGGCCAAGAAGTACGAGACCACGCGGCCCGAGATGACGGACAGCGGGTACGCCGACGTCGACCTCGCGCTGACGACGCGCGAGCTCGGCTCGATGATCCACGAGCACGGCATCCACCTGCCCGACCTTCGGGAGAGCGAGTTCGACGACCCCTTCGGCACGGCCTCCGGCTCCGGCATCATCTTCGGCGCCACCGGCGGCGTCATGGAGGCGGCGCTGCGCACCGTCGTCGAGCTCGTCACCGGCCTCAAGGTCGAGGACCTGTTCGACCACGCCGACATCACGCCGGTGCGCGGTTTCGAGGGCGCCCGCCTCGCCGAGGTCACGATCCCCGACGAGGTCGGCCCCGTCCCCGGCCTGCTCGCCCACCTGGTGCCCAACTGGAACTGGCTGCGGGGCGCGACCCTGAAGCTCGCCGTCGTGCACGGGACCGCCAACGCCGAGAAGGTGATGGAGGACATCAAGGCGGGTGGCGTGTTCAGCGAGTGCCACTTCATCGAGTTCATGGCCTGCCCGGGCGGCTGCCTGGGCGGCGGCGGCCAGCCGATCCCGACGAGCGTCGCGATCCGCAGGAAGCGCGCCAAGGCCATCTACGGCGAGGACGCGCACTACGGGAAGACCGGCCGCGCCCGCAAGAGCCACGAGAACCCGGCGGTGCTGCGGCTGTACAACGAGTTCCTCACCGATGGCCCGAACGGGCACACGGCCCATCACCTGCTGCACACCGAGTACACGGCGCGCGGGACGTTCATCGACGCCGACGGCCGGAAGGACGAGGAGCCGAAATGCTGACCCTCCCCGCGGAGGTCGCGACCCGGAACGCCGACCTGATCGCGCTGATCGACTCGCTGGTCACCAAGCACGGCAGCGACCGGAGCGCCCTGATCCCGATCCTGCAGGACCTGCGGGCGCTGCACCACGACATCAGCGACATCGGCATGCAGGTGGTCGCCGACCGGCTCGGCGTCACGCCGGTCGCGGTGCACGGCGTGGTCACGTTCTACGCGTTCCTTGGCGTCGGGGTGACGGGCCGGCACGTGCTGCGGCTGTGCCGCACGCTGAGCTGCGAGATGGCCGGGATGCGCCGGATCGCCGACCACCTGGAGAGCGAGCTCGGGGTGTCGTTCGGCGAGACCACGCCCGACGGCGAGTTCACGCTGGAGTGGGCGAACTGCATCGGGCTCTGCGACCGGCCACCGGCGATGCTGGTGGACACCGAGTCGCGGGTGCAGTTGACCCCCGAGCTC
Source organism: uncultured Actinotalea sp. (assembly GCA_964349585.1). Classification (GTDB taxonomy): domain Bacteria; phylum Actinomycetota; class Actinomycetes; order Actinomycetales; family Cellulomonadaceae; genus Actinotalea. Next base: position 17,042 of record CAYGGX010000034.1, on the reverse strand, counting down.
GTTGACGAGGTCATCGCCGGCCTGCGGTCCTGACCTGCGATCGGTCGAGACCGGCGCCTGATCTCGGCTGCTCGCGCTCAGCCGCCCGAGCGTAGGGCGGTGATGGGCTCCACACCCGCCGCCTTCAGCGCGGGGTAGGTCCCGGCGCCGAGGCCGATGACCCCGCCGAGCAGTACGGCCGCTATCACGATCATCGTGTCCAGGATCGGCGTCCACTGCTTGGTGAGGCTGACGATCACGACGGCCGCCACCCCCAGGGACGCGCCGACCAGCCCGCCGAGCAGCCCGATCACGCCGGACTCCATCAGGAACTGGTAGCCGATGTTGCCCTTGGTGGCGCCCAGGGCGCGGCGCAGGCCGATCTCCGCCGTCCGCTCCCGGACGGACAGCAGGGTCACGTTGGCGATCCCCAGGCCACCGACGAGCAGGGCGACCGCGCCGAGCGCGAGGAAGATCGCGTTGATGTCGGCCTGCACGTTCTGCCGGACGCTCGAGCCCGCCGGCGGGACCTGGACCCGGATCGCCTCGGGGCTGTTCGGGTCGAGCGCGATCGGGACCTGCTCGGCGATCACCGGCCCGGCGCCGACGGCCATCCGCAGTTGGGCCTGCTCCAGCCCGGCCAGCTGGAAGTCGACGCGCGCCGTGCCGATCGGCATGATCACGGCGTCGAGCAGGTCCGACCGGCGCTTGACGTCGTCGATGATCCCGATCACGGTGTACGACCGCTCGCCGATGAAGATGGACGGCTGCCGGTCGATCCGGTGGACGCCGAGCCGGGCCGCGGCGCGGGCACCGAGGACGACGATCCGGTCGGCGCGCTCGTCGTGCCCAGCGTCGAAGTACCGACCGGTGAGCTCCCGGCCGCCCACGGCCTCGAGGAAGCCGGGGGTCGTGGCGAGCACCTGGGGGGTCGCGAGCGCGGGCGCCGAGGGGTCGTTGACCGGCACCGCCGTGATCCGCAGCTCCCCGACGTTCACGTTGCCGATGCCGCCGGCGGCCTCCACCCCGGCGATCCGCATCAGCCGGTCCTCGACGTCCCAGGGGATACGGCCGGTGGCGCGCTCGCCCCCGCCGGTCCGGGCGGTGGCCGGCTCGACAAGTACCTGCGTTGCGGCGACGGCGTCGAAGGTGCGGGCGATCTGCCCGGCGGCGGTCTGGGCGAGGCCGACGGTGACCACCAGCGACCCGATGCCCAGCACGGTCCCGATGATGGTGAGCACCAGGCGACCGGGCCGGGCGCCGATGCCGTGCGCCGCCTCCGAGACCAGGTCCCGGAGGCCGAAGTGGTCGAGCTTGTGGCCGCGTCGGGTCACGGTCGAGTCGCCCTGCTGCCGACCGGGCAGCCGCAGTCTCGGCAGTCTGAGGTTCGCCCGGCGCATGCGCAGGCTGGGCAGCGGGACGCGCGGGCCCATCACCCCACCTCGCTCAGCGTGCCGTCGGTGATCCGCACCTGGCGGCCGGCGCGGGCGGAGATCGCCGCGTCGTGCGTGATGACCACCAGGGTGAGGCCGTCGGCGTGCAGCTCCCCGAACAGGTCGAGGACACCCGCGGACGTGACGGTGTCCAGGTTCCCGGTGGGCTCGTCGGCGAGGAGCACGTGCGGGGCAGAGACCACGGCGCGGGCGATCGCGACCCGCTGCCGCTCGCCACCGGAGAGCACCGTCGGCATGAAGTCGAGGCGGTGGCTGAGGCCGACCCGCTCGAGCGCGGCGAGCGCGCGGTCCTTGCGCTCGGAGCGGGGGACCCCACTGTAGAGGGCGGCGAGCAGGACGTTGTCGAGCACGGTGCGGTGCGGCAGAAGGTGGAAGGCCTGGAAGACGAAGCCGATCCGCCCGCCGCGCAGGGCCGCGCGGTCCCGCTCCGAGACCGTCGCCGTGGACACCCCGTCGAGCAGGTAGTCGCCCGCCGTCGGCCGGTCGAGCAGCCCGAGGATGTGCAGCAGCGTCGACTTGCCCGAACCGGACGGGCCGATCACCGAGACGTACTCGCCGCGCCGGACTGTCAGGTCGACCCGGCGCAGGGCCTCGACCGGCGGGTTGCCCGGGAAGGACCTGGTCAGCCCGCGCAGGTCGATGACCGGCGGTTCCGGGGTGGCGACATCGGCCGCCGCCACGAACCCCGGTTCGCCGAGCAGGTTCACCGAGGGGTTCATCCCGCGGCGCCCTCATCGGGATCAGGTTCGGGCTCGGGCTCCGGCTCCTCGTCGTCCTCCTCGGTCGCGGGCTGCTGCTGCGCCGCCAGGCCGACGACCACGCGGTCGCCCTCCGTGAGCGGTCCGTCGATGCCCTCGACCTCCACGAAGCCGCCGGCGGCCAGGCCGAGGCGGACGGTGACGAGCCTCGACTCGCCGTCGGCCTCGAGCACCTCGACGCGGGACTCGCCGCCGGGGCCTGCGGTCAGGGCCGCGATCGGCACCGCCAGCACCTCGCCGTCGGTCGAGCTCACCGGGATCCGCACCCGGACGTTCGACCACTGCAGCATCATGCGTTGGTCCTCGGTCAGCTCGTCCGGCACGACGACGACGCGCTTCCGGTTCGGGTCCGGTGCGGCCCCGCCCGGCGTCTCGAGCTGCTCGCCGACCGACTGGACGGTGCCGGTGACGTCCTCGCCGTCCGGCAGCGTGATCGTGACGGGGGAGCCCTCGGCGATCAGGTCGGCGTCCGAGGCTGCGACATTCCCGGCGATCTGCAGCGTGGCTCCCGAGACGCTCATCACGGCCCCGGAGACGGTGGATCCCCGGCGGACGCTGATCGCGTCGACGCGCCGCGGCGTGGTCGGGAGGTAGACGACCTCGCTGGCCGGCATCGGCGTGAGGACCTCCAGCTGCGCCTTGGCCAGGGCCTCGGCCGCGTCGGACCGGGCGCGCTGGGCGGCGGTCAGCGCCGCTCGCTGGGCGCTCGTGCTGACCGCGGCCAGGGCCTCGTTGCGGGTCGCGACCGCCGCGTCGAACTCGGTCTTGAGCTGCGCCTTCGCCGAGGCGGTGCAGTCTGGGTCACCGGGCGGGGCGGTGCTGCAGTAGGCGTCCCGCTCCTGCATCTGGAGCTGGGCGAAGGTGACCGCGCCGTCGAGCCGGATCCGCTCGGACGCGGGGATCCCGGCCGCGGCGGCGTTCAGCTCGCGCTGCGCCGTGGCGACCTGCTCGTCGGCCATCCGGACCATCTCGCGCGCGCCCTCGAGCGCCGCCTCGGCGGCCTCGCCGGCGGTCGGCGGCGGGTAGCCGATGCGCGCGTACAGCTCGCGGACGGCGGCCGCCGTCGCGGCGTCGTAGGTGTTGGAGCCGTTGCCGGGGTTGATGCCCAGCGCGGTCAGGGCTGCCTTGAGCTGCTCGACGTCGGGGCCGGAGACGCCGGCCCGAAGCGTCCGGTAGACCGGCAGGTCGCCGGGTAGCAGGATCACCGGTCGGCCGGTGATCTCCAGGATCACCGAACCCGCGTCGATCGTCGCACCCTCCTCGGGCACCTGACCGGTCACCACGGCCGGGCCGCCGATGTCACCGGTCTCGACGGTCACCTGGATCGGGTCCTCGTACAGGCCGTCCCCGCGCATGACGACGTCGTTCGCCAAGACCCTGCGTTCCACCGGAACGGTGATGGCCCCGGCGTCCGGCGGCGCCGCGTTGGCGGCCGCCTCGGACGGGGAGACGATGATGCGGCTCAGGACGAGGCCCGCGCCGAGGCTGACGACGGCGGTCGCCGCCATGATCCAGATGGTTCTCGTCGAACCCGTCAGCGGCACCCTCATGGCCGGTGTTCCTTCCGATCTCTCATGGGGATGCCCCTGACGTCCCGCCCCGCGTCGAACCCGGCGACCATCATCCCGCTGACCGCGACGACATCGACTCCGCCCAGGCGATCAGCTCGTCCTTGTGCAGGTCGTAGAACCGCTGCTGGTGGTCGATGTTCACCTCGACCTGGGTCTGGTTGTACCGGACCCGGTCCCGGCAGGTGTAGTCGTCGGTGGCCGTCTTGATCTCCTCCGGCGTTATGGTGGCGAGCTCCGACTGGACGCTGGCCTCGACGGCGCGCCAGTCCTCATCGCTGGCGTCCGGGGGCATGTCCGCGTAGGCGTTCTCCCAGATGGCGTTGACCTGCTCGTAGATGAGGTTCTCGGCGTCGTAGATCTCGTTCAGGCCGGGGTAGCCGGCCTCCGCCATGCACCCGGCCCACTCGCTGGCCACCTCGGTCAGCCGCGGGTCGCTGGACATGGCCTCCCACATGAGTTGCATCTCGGCCTCGAGGTCGGCGAACTCGTTGTCGGTCGCGCCAAAGCCGTCCCCGTAGACCTCGTGCTGGGCCCGGCCGCTGCAGCCCGCTGTGGTCCAGTCCCAGACGTACTCGCCGGACTCCATCTCCTCGGTCCACTCCATGTTCCACTGCTCGCCGTACAGCGCGGTGCTGTAAGCCTGCTGCTCGGACTCGGACATGGACTCGACGTACTCCTGGTTGGGGTCGATCCACACCTCGCCGGGGTCGTCGATTGGCTCCTCGGACGGCTCGCCCCACGGGTTGGTGGTCGCGCCGTAGCCCCACTTCTTGGCGAACTCGAGCGTCCCCCACTCCTCCTCGATGCCGTCGTCACCGTCGATTACGACCGGCCCGCCGCCCTGGTTGTAGTCGACCGGGGTGTAGTCGAAGCCCTGCTCGGCCATGCACTCGGCGATGATCTCCTCCATCCGGATCATGTCCTGGTTGGACTGCTCCGGGTCCCACTCGCCGTACATGCCCTCGAAGAGCTTGTCGATCGGCCCCATCTGGTCCGCGGGGTCCGCCGGTCCGTCGCCACCGCATCCGGTGAGTGCGAGGACCAGGGCTGCTCCTGCGGCGGCGGTCACGCGTGCTGTTGTGCTCATGTCTGGTCCTCGGTTGTGCGAAGCGGCTTCGGCGTCGAACGTAGTGGGGCGCCGCCGGTCCGCAGATCGTCCTGCGGGATGACTTCGGCGCGCGCGCCTGCTACCCCCGTCAATGACTCAGACGACCGACGGGTGGCAAAGGTTGTGGCGCGCTGCCTCACGACTTGTACATGTCGCGGTCCGGCGAAACATGACAGCGGTCCCGGATCGGGTTTCCGCCGACCCCCCGGCATCGGTGTTCAGCCCCGCGCCGCGACTGCCGCGTCCCGCCACGCCTCGAGCTCGTCCTTGTGCGCGTCGTAGAAGCGTTGCTGGTGGTCGGCGTTCACCGCGCGGTACACGGCGTCGTACTTGATCTCGTCGCGGCAGTCGAAGTCGGCGACGGCGGTCTCGATCTCGACCGGCGTGATCTCCGCGATCCGGGCGTCGATGCCGTCCTGCACTGCCTGCCACTCGGACTCCGAGGCATCCGGCGAGATGTCGACGTACGCGTTCTCCCAGATCGCGTTGAGCTGGTCGTAGATCGAGTTCTGAGCGTCGTCGACCATCGTGAAGCCCGGGTACCCCGCGTCGGCCATGCAGGAGGCCCAGTTGCCGTTGAGCTCGGTGAGCCGCGGGTCGCTCATGATGCCCTCCCACATGCCGTTCATCTCTTCCATCAGGGCCTGGTAAGCCTCGTCCTCCATGCCCGGCACCGACTCGTAAACCTCGTGCTGCGCCTTGCCCTGGCACCCGTTCTGTGTCCAGTCGTAGACCCACTCCTCCTCGTCCCCCTCGGGGTACTCCTGGTTGCCGTACAGGGCTGCGTAGTAGGCGGTTTGCTCCGTCTCGGACATGGCCATCACGTAGTCCTGGTTGGGGTCGACCCACTCCTGGTCGGGCGGCTCGTTCATCATGTCCTCGTTGCCCCACGGGTCGGTGGTCGCGCCGTACCCGTACTTCTCGGCGAACTCCCTGGTGCCCCACTCGAATTCGAGGTCGTCGGTGGTCATGGTCATGCTTGTCTGGCTGTAGTCGACGGGGGTGTACTCGAACCCGAGCTCGGCCATGCACTCGGCGACAATCTCCTCGACCCGGATTTGCTGGGCGTTGCCCGTCTCCTCGTTCCAACCTCCCCAGATGTCCTCGAGGATGCGGTCCAGCGGGCCCATCTCGTCCTCGGGTGCCGATTCGCCGCCCCCGCAGGCGGTGAGGGAGAGCGCGAGTGCGGCACCGATTGCGGCGGTCCGGAGGTGGCGGGTCATGGGTGTCTCCTCATCGGCGCGGGCGGCACGGCAGCGCGAGCCACCCACTGGCGCAGCGCGCCCATGGAGTTCGCCGTCATGGTGTCCCCTGAGTCACACGGCAGGAAGCCGTGTCAGCACGCTAGCAGCGGCCGGGACGCCTTCGTGTGACGTCCCGCGAACCCGTCACACATTTCTGAGCGGTCCCGGCGGATGTCAGTCCGCGGTGCGCAGCGACTGCAGCGACCTCAGCCACTCGGAGATCTCGTCGCGGTTCTTGGCGAGGAACTCCCGCTGGTACTCGGCGTCGACCTCCCGGCGAACCGCGTCGTACCCCGTCTCGGCCTGGCAGGTGAGATCGGCCACGGCCGTTGAGATCTCCCGGGGCGTGATCTGCTCCAGCTGCTCGGAGACCGTGGCCTCCCCGGGCCGGTCGACGAGCGGCCCGCTGACGCCCGCCGGGCCGGCGTCCCCCGCGGCGGCGACGACCGCTTCGACCTCGGCGCTGATCGCAGCCTCGGCGTCGCCGACGGCGGAGAGGCCCGGATAGCCCGACTCCGCCATGCAGGCGGCCCAGTCGGCGTTCGCGCGATCGAGCCGCGGGTCCCGGGCGGCCGACTCCGTCATCTCCGCCATCGCCTGCTGGAGCCCGACGAACTCGTCGCCGTCCGTCTCGTTGCCGGTCAGCAGCTGCTGCTGGGCCCGCCCGGTGCAGCCGGCGTCCTCCCACGAGTAGTCCGTGATGGCTTCGTCGTCCGGCTGCTGCCCGTCCGGGACGAGCTGGTCCGCGAACCGCTCGCCGTACAGGGCCGCGAAGTACGCGTCGCGCTCCGCCTCCGACATGGCCGCGACGTACTCGGCGTTCGGGTCCGCGACCTCGACGTCGCTCGTCCCCCAGGGATCGGTGGTCAGGCCGTAGCCGTAGACCTGGGCGAACTCGAGCGTCCCGGGCTCGACCCCGAGGTCGGACCCCAGGAAGTCCACCTCCACCTCCGAGTAGTCGACGGGCGTGTAGGCGAAGCCCTGCTCGGCCATGCAGGCGGCGATCGACTCCTCCATCCGGGTCAGCTGGCGGGTGACGTCCTCGTTCGACCACTCGGCCAGGTAGTCGCGGAACAGGGTCTCCAGCGGGCCGGCGGTCGGTGTCGGCGAGGGCTCCGGCTCGGGCGCCCCGCCGCAGCCGCCCAGTGCCAGTGCAGCGGCGAGGGCGGCCGCGGCGAGCAGGGCGGTGTGTGGGGCCTTCATCTGCGAGACCTTCTCGACGTCGCGGCTGGGACGTCTTCACGGTAGGCCGAGGTGACCGGCAACGGAATCGCTCTTGAGGACGACGTCGTCGTGCCGGTCCCGTCCGGAGGTCGCACGCCGACGCCGCTCAGCCGGCCTCCGCCATGCAGGCGGCGACGGACTCCTCGGCCGGGGCCCGGAGGGGGTCGGGGTCATCGGGGTCGTACTCGAAGATCTCCCGGAGGTACGCATCGAGCGGCGTGTTGTCGTCATCCTCGACGGTCTCCGGCGCGTTGCTGCATCCGGCCGAGGTGAGCGCCACGAGCACGGCCGCCGCCCCGAGTCCCGCCTTGCCTGCCGCCATGGCAGCCACCTCCCGGTCGGCGCGCAGGCTATCGCGGGCGGGCTGCGGGCGGCCTCTCAGTCGCGGCCGGCCGGGCCCTCGGCGGTCGCGACCAGGAAGGCCGGGGCGCCCAGCCCGGCGTCGGCGAAGGCCGCGTCGACGGCGTCGGCGATCCGGCCGGTGTCGGCCGAGCGCACCAGGACGATCACCGAGCCGCCGAAGCCGCCCCCGACCATCCGCCCGCCGAGCCCGCCGGCGGCGATGGCGGCGTCGACCGCGAGGTCCAGCTCGCGGCAGGTGACCTGGTAGTCGTCGCGCAGCGAGGCGTGCCCGGCCGTGAGCACCGCGCCGACGGCCTCGACGCGGCCCTCGGCGAGCAGGCGTTCGGTGCGCTCGACCCGCGCGTTCTCGGTCACGACGTGTCGCACCCGGCGGCGCAGCACCTCGGCCTCCTCGCCGCCCACCTGCCCGAGCCGGTCGAGCGCCGCGTCCAGCTCGGTGACCTCCCGAAGGCTCGCCAAGCCGAGCAGCCCGGCCGCCCGCTCGCAGGTTGCCCGACGGGCCGCGTACTCGCCGCCCGCGTTCTGGTGCTCCGCGCGGGTGTCGATCACCAGCAGGGCCAGGCCGTGCGCCGACAGGTCGAAGCCGATCGGGCGCGCGGACCCGTCCCGGAAGTCCAGCACCAGCGCCTCGCCGGGCCGGCAGAGCAGCGCCGCCGACTGGTCCAGCCCGCCGGTCGGGGCCCCGGCGATCTCGTTCTCGGCGCGCATGCACAGCCGGACGAGCGCGGTCCGCCCCTCGTCGTCCGCCCCGAGTCCGAGGCCGTGCACGTCGTCCAGCGCAACCGCCACCGCGCACTCCAGCGCCGCGGACGACGACAGCCCCGACCCGTACGGCACGCACGAGTCGACGACGGCGTCGAAGCCGCGCACCGCGTGACCGGCCTCGCGGAGCGCCCACGCCACCCCGGCCACGTACGTGCCCCACCCCGAGACGGAACCCGGGGCGACGTCGGCCAGGTTCGCGGTCCACACGCCCGAGCCGGCCTCCTGCGCGGAGGCGACCCGGACGACGTCGTCGGGCCGGGAGCGCAGCGCGACGTACGTGCGGTGCGGCAGGGCGATCGGCATGCAGAGGCCCGCGTTGTAGTCGGTGTGCTCGCCGATCACGTTCACCCGGCCGGGCGCCGACCAGGCGCCGTCGGGCTTCCCGCCGAGGCGCTCGCGGAAGGCGTCGGTGACGCGCCGCGCGCCGTCGGGCCGCGGCCAGGCGTCCAGCATCACCGGCCGACCTCGCGGAGGCGGGCGGCGATCCGCTCGGGCGTGGTGTCGCTGATCCAGGTGGCCATCCCGGACTCCACCCCGGCCAGGTACTTCAGCTTGCCGGGCGCGCGGAGCACGGAGAACGCCTGCAGGTGCAGCCGGCCCAGGTCGCGCCGGCGCCCGACGACGCCCTGGTGCCAGCCCGCGATGTAGGGCAGCGGGATGGGAGAGCCGTCGTCGTCGGCGAAGAAGAGGTCGAGCCGGTGCAGCAGCTCGGGGTACACCACGGCAAGGTCGTCGCGCTCGGCATCGGTCAAGCCGGGCAGGTCGATGACGTCCCGGTTCGGCGCCAGGTGCACCTCGACCGGCCAGCGCGCCGCGGCGGGCACGTACGCGGTCCAGTGCTCCGAGGTCAGCACGATCCGGGTCCCGGCGCGCTGCTCGGCGCGCAGCACGTCGCGGAGCAGGTTGCCGCCGGTGCGCTCGTGGTGGGCGGTGGCCTGGCGGAGCATCGCCTCGGTCCGCGGAGTGACGAACCCGAACCCGTAGATCTGCCCGTGCGGGTGCGGCAGGGTGACGCCGATCTCCTTGCCGCGGTTCTCGAAGCAGAACACCTGCTTGATGCCGGGCAGGGCGGAGAGCTCGGCGGTCCGGTCGGCCAGCGCCTCGATGATCGTGCGCACGCGGGCCGGCTTGAGGTCGGCGAACGAGCCGTTGTGGTCGGCGGAGAAGCACACGACCTCGCAGCGGCCGGTCGCGGGCCGGACCGGGAAGAGCGCCTCGTCGTCGACGAGGGACGGGGACTCGTCCGTTCCCGGGACGTCGAGCAGGGCGGGGAAGCGGTTCTCGAACACCACGACGTCGTAGTCGGTGTCGGGGATCTCGCCGTCGCTGTACTCGGAGTCGGCGCGTGCCGGACACAGCGGGCAGGCGTTCGCCGCGGGCAGGAACGTCCGGTGCATCCGGTGCGAGGCCATCGGGACCCACTCGCCCGTCAGCGGGTCGAGCCGCATCTCCGGGCCGGTGACCGGGTGGGCCGTGCCGTCGTCGTCGACCACGGGGGCGAACCGGTCGGGCAGCGGGCGCGGGTCGTCCAGGCGGCGGGTCGCGGCGCCCGACGCGTACGGCTCCGAGTCGTCGAAGTAGATGAGCTCCCTGCCGTCGGCGAGCCGGGTGGCTGTGCGACGAATCATGCGTGCTCCGCTCGGGGATCGACCACGCGCAGGCGGTCCGATTCGGTGACTGGGACGAGAACAAGGTGCCCGACGACGTCCCGCAGGGTCGCCGCGGCCTCCGGCGGCAGCCCGTCGTCGCAGATCAGGACGTCGATGTCGGCCAGGTCGGCCATGCGGCTCAGGCCGACCGCGCCCCACTTGGTGTGGTCGGCGAGCACGACCGTGGTGCCGGCGGCCGCGATCAGAGCCTTGTTGGTCTCGGCCTCGAGGAGGTTGGGGGTGGTCAGCCCGGCGTGCTGATCCATGCCGTGCACGCCCAGGAACAGGACGTCGACGCGCAGCGCCTCAAGGGCTCGGGTTGTCATCGGCCCGACCAGGGCGTCGGAAGGGGTGCGGGTGCCGCCGGTGAGCACGACGGTCAGGCCCTGGTCATCGGAACGGTCGAGCGTGTCGGCCGCCGGCAGCGAGTTGGTCACCACCGTGAGCGGGCTGAGGCTGCGGTCCTCCGCGATCAGCCGGGCGAGCAAGTGGGTGGTCGTTCCCGCGGAGAGGGCGATCGCGGAGCCCGGGGTGACGTGCTCGAGCGCCGCGCGCGCGATCGCCGCCTTCTGGGCGGTGGCCAGGCCGCTCTTGGCCCGGAATCCCGGCTCGTGCGCGGCCTGGCGGGCATCGACCGCCCCGCCGTGCACCCGGTGGACCAGGCCGCGTCGGGCGAGCTCGGCGATGTCGCGGCGGACGGTCATGTCGGAGACGTCGAGGTCGGCGACGAGATCGGCGACTCGCACCGCGCCGTGGCTTCGGATCCGGGCGAGGATGTGTTCTTGCCGCTGGGTCGCGAGCACCCGAACAGTATTCGCCAGGATCAAACAGGATGCAACATGTCCGGACACGACGCCACTCGCAGACTGGTGCGGTTCCCTCGCTCGGGCGGCTGAGAGTCGGCCCTCGCGGATCGACCTCATTCTGTGCGGAGGATCTGGGCTCCGCATGGGGCCAGATCCTCCGCACAAACAGGGCGGGTGGGCCCGGGGTCAGTGCTGGTGCACGGGCGTGACGTTTAGCGGGCGCCCGGCGAGACCCCGCGAGCGGTGCGCGAGGCGATGCGCCACCTCGCGCAGGACCGTGGCGGACGCCGAGTCCGGTGCGGTCAGCGCCACCGGGGTGCCGGCGTCGCCGGCCTCGCGCAGTGCGATGTCCAGCGGGACCTGCCCGAGCAGCGGTACGTCCGTCCCGGTCGCGCGGGCGAGGTTGTCCGCCACGATCTGCCCGCCACCGGACCCGAAGAGCTCAAGCCGTGAGCCGTCCGGCTGCTCGAGCCAGCTCATGTTCTCCAGCACGCCGACCACGTTCTGCCGGGTCTGCAGCGCCACCGAGCCGGCCCGCTCCGCGACCTCGGACGCGGCGACCTGCGGGGTGGTGATCACGACCAGCTCGCTGGACGGGATCAGCTGTGCGACGGAGATCGCGATGTCGCCCGTGCCCGGGGGCAGGTCGAGCAGCAGCACGTCCAGGTCGCCCCAGTACACGTCGGCCAGGAACTGCTCCAGCGCGCGGTGCAGCATCGGGCCGCGCCAGACGACGGGACGGCCCGGCGGCACGAACATCCCGATCGAGATCACCTTCACCCCGTGCGCCACCGGCGGCAGGATCATCTCGCCGACCTTGGTCGGTGCCTGGGTGATGCCGAGCATCCGCGGGATCGAGAAGCCGTACACGTCGGCGTCGACCACGCCGACCTTCACGCCGTCCGCCGCCATCGCGACGGCCAGGTTCGCGGTGACCGACGACTTGCCGACGCCGCCCTTGCCCGAGGCGACGGCGTACACCCGGGTCAGGCTGTCCGCCTGCGCGAACGGGATCACCGCCTCCGGAGTCCCGCCGCGGAGCATGCTGCGCAGCTCGGTGCGCTGCTCGTCGTTCATCACGCCGAGCGCGACCTGCACCGAGGCGACGCCCGCCATCCCGCCGACGGTGGCGGTGACGTCCCGGGTGATCGTGTCCTTGAGCGGGCAACCGGCGGTGGTCAGGTCGATACCGACGATCACCTCCGCACCGGCGGGGCCGCCGACGACCTCGACGGACCGCACCATCTTCAGCTCGGTGATCGGCCGGTGGATCTCCGGGTCGATGACGCCGGCGAGGGCTGCGGTCACGGTCTCGACTGTGGGTGCGGACATGTCGTCCATCGTAGGTTGCCGCCTGTGGGACCTCGGTCGGCCGCGATGACGGAGCGCGGTCGGCGCCGCGACCGCTGGGGTGCGCGAGCCGAGCGAGGGCAGGGCGCGTAGCCTCGGCCGCATGGAGCATCAGAGCTTCGTGGCGGCGATCCGCGAGCAGTCGGAGCGCTTCCTGAACGTTCTCCGCGGGGTGGATGCCGACGCGCCCGTCCCGTCCTGCGCGGGGTGGACGGCCGCCGATCTGCTTTGGCACCTCGGCGAGGTCCAGCACCTCTGGGCGGAGGTGGCACGGGGGGCGGCCCGCGACGACGTGGTGCCCCCGGACCGCCCGGACGACGTCGCCTCGCTGCGCAAGCTCGTCGCGACGTCGGGCACGGAGTTGCTCGGGGCGCTCGCCGACCGGGAGCCGGCCGACGAGTGCTGGTCGTGGCATCCCGACGGCGGATCGATCGGGTGGCTGGCCCGGCGGCAGGCCCACGAGGCGTTGATCCACCGGGTCGACGCCGAGCTGACGGCCGGCGTCGACGTGCGCCCTCCGGCCAAGAAGCTGGCGCTGGACGGCGTCGATGAGGTGCTGCGGGTGTTCATCGGCGGCGTACCGGACTGGGGGGAGTTCGCCCCGGACGGGCAGCGGGTGCTGCTCACCAGCACGAACGTGCCGGGTCGGTGGGCGCTCGAGCTTGGTCGGTTCACGGGAACCGGGCCCGAGTCCGGCAAGGCTCACGACCTGGTTGCCGCGCTCTTGGTGGACGGCTCGGCCGACGCCGACGCCGAGGTGGCCGGGCACGCCTGGGACCTGGACCTGTGGCTTTGGGGCCGCGGGAACACCGAGGATCTGGAGATCACCGGCCGGACGGACCTCGTCGACCGGGTGCGGGCGCTCGCCGCGGAGGCCACGCAGTAGCGGCGAGTCGACGGGCCGCAGTCGTCAGTCGCCGTCGTCCCAGGACTCCGCAGTGACCTCCGGGGACCGGGCCTCCGCCAGCTCGTCGAGCAGGTCGCGCAGCTCGGACCGGACGAAGTCCCGGGTCGCCACCTCACCGATCGCGATCCGGATGGCCGCCATCTCGCGGGCCAGGAACTCGGTGTCGGCGAGGGACCGCTCGGCGCGCTGCCGGTCGTGCTCCAGGGAGACGCGGTCGCGGTCGTCCTGGCGGTTCTGGGCGAGCAGGATCAGGGGGGCGGCGTAGGACGCCTGCAAGGAGAAGAACAGGTTGAGCAGGATGAAGGGGTAGGGATCCCAGCGCAGGCCGAACAGCGCGACGGCGTTGAGCGTGACCCAGATGATCACGAACCCCGTCATGTAGAGCAGGAACCGCCCGGTGCCCATGAACCGCGCGAATGCCTCCGCACCCCGCCCGACCATGTCCGGGTCCAGCCGGGGCCGCCAGGTGCGGCGGGTGTCCTTCGGGGTGTCCAGGCGGCGGTCAACCACGGTTGGCCTCCTGCTGCTCGGCCATCGCGTGGTCGATGTCCTCCGCGTCGTTCTCCCGCCAGTCCTCGGGCAGCAGGTGGTCGAGCACGTCGTCGACGCTCACCGCGCCGAGCAGGCTCCGCTCGGCGTCGACCACCGGGAGCGCGAGCAGGTTGTAGGTGGCCAGCACCCGGGTGATCTGGCCCAACGGCGCCTCGGGCTCCACCCGCTCGATCTCGGTGTCCAGGTAGGCGCCGACCAGGTCGTGCGGCGCCTCGCGGAGCAGCCGCTGGATGTGCACGACGCCGAGGAACCGCCCCGTGGGGGTCTCCAGCGGAGGGCGGGTCACGAAGACCATCGAGGCCAGCGCCGGCGTGAGGTCCTCGCGGCGCACGTGGGCGAGCGCGGCGGCAATCGGCGTCTCCGGGCCGAGGATCACCGGCTCGGTCGTCATCAGGCCGCCCGCGGTGTCGTCCTCGTAGGCCAGCAGCCGCCGCACGTCCCGCGCCTCCTCCGGCTCCATCAGCTCGAGTAGCTCGGCGGCCTGCTCCACGGGCATCTCGCTCAGCAGGTCGGCGGCGTCGTCGGGCTGCATCGCGTCCAGCACGTCCGCGGCGCGGTTGACGCCCAGACCGGACAGGATCGCCACCTGGTCGTCCTCGGGGAGCTCCTCGAGGACGTCGGCGAGCCGCTCGTTGTTCAGGCTGGCCGCGACCTCGAGCCGGCGGTTGCTGGACAGGTCCTGCAGGGCGTCGGCGAGATCGGCGGGCTTGAGGTCGGCGTAGGAGGCGAGCAGCAGGTCCGCGGCCTGCAGCTCGGCGGTGGCGGCGAGGCTGCGCACCGCCCCGACGTCGACCAGCGTCGTCTCCCCCCGCCGCCGCATCAGGCCGCCCTTGCCCGCCGCGCGGCGCCGGATGAAGAGCTGGGTCACGAGCCAGTCCCGGTTGCGCTGCTGCTCCAGCGCCAGGTCGATGATCGTGCCCGACCCCGAGCCGTCGGCGAACTCGACCGCCCGGTCCAGGAGCTCGCCGATCGCGAGGGTCTCGCTGGGTCGCTGCTCGAAGCGGCGCATGTTCACCAGGCCGGTGCTGATCACCTGACCCGCGTCGATGCTGGTGACCCGCGTCAGAGGGAGGAACACCCGCCGTCGCCCGGGCACCTCGACCACGAGGCCCACCGCCTGGGGCGCGCCCTTGACCCGGATCAGGACGACGACGTCGCGCACCCGCCCCACCTGGTCGCCGATCGGGTCGAAGACGGCGGTCCCGGCGAGGCGGGCGACGAACACCTTCCCGACGCTGCTCACGTGCGCCAGCGTATCCGCGGGGTCCGCGCGGGGGGTGCATGCGCGCGGGCGCCGTGCAGGCGTGGCCGGGGGGGACGCGATGGGGGAGAATTGGACCATGACCATGAACAGGAACGCCAACGTGCCCCGGGTGCCCACTCTGCCCAGCGGCGAGCAGGTCGCGTCGTACGGCACCTACCTCGAGGCGCAGAAGGCGGTCGACCACCTGGCCGACAAGGAGTTTCCCGTCCAGCACGTCACGATCGTGGGGACGGACCTGCGCATGGTCGAGCGGGTGACGGGGCGGCTGACCTACTCGCGGGTCGCGCTCGCAGGGCTCGCCACCGGGGCATGGTTCGGGCTGTTCGTCGGCCTGCTGCTCTCGATCTTCTCCGAGCCCGACCAGCTTTTCGGACCGATCCTGCCCGCGATGGCGATCGGTGCGGCCTTCGGGATCCTGTTCTCGGTGATCTCCTACAGCCTCACGGGCGGCAAGCGGGACTTCACCTCCGCGAGCCAGATCGTCGCGGCGTCGTACGCGTTGCTGTGCGCCCCTGAGCACGCCCACCGGGCGCGGGGGATCCTGATCGAGCTCGGCGGGAACCGGCCGTGGCCGCCGGACGGCTCCGGCCAGCCGCCGCTCGGGTATCCGCCGGCGCAGGCGGGTCAGGACCAGCCACCGATGGGGTACCCGCCCGAGACGCCGCCGACCCAGCCCGGCGCGCCGAGCTGAGACTGGCCGATCACCCGAAGGGCCTATCTCCGCGCGAGGCGAATGTGATATCACTTTGATGACACACCAACCTGGTGTGAACATCGAAGAAGGGCACGAGCATGACCACCGTCATCGAACGGGACCCCCAGTTGGAGCCGACCGCAGCACCGGTGGGTCATCATGCCGCCGCCGTCAACATCAGTGAGCGACCGGCCTGGATCGCCGACGGATTCCTCGGCCTGCTGGCGGCGGTCGTCGCGGCGGGCCTGGGCACCTGGGCGTTCATCGCCATGGAGGACAGAGGAATCACCTGGCTCTGGATCCCGGGCGTGCTCGGCTACCTGGTGTTCGGGTTGGTCGTCGGAGCGCTGACGGTCGTTCCGCCTGGGCAGACCCGCGTGGTCCAGTTCTTCGGGCGCTACGTCGGCACAGTGCGCCGGCAGGGGTTCATCTGGCTGCTGCCGCTCACCTCCCGGCAGACCGCGTCGATCCGGGTGCGCAACTTCGAGACCAGCCGGATGAAGGTCAACGACGCGGTCGGCAACCCGGTGGAGATCGCGGCGATCGTCGTCTGGCAGGTCGCCGACACGGCCAAGGCGACCTTCGCGGTGGAGGACTACGACGAGTTCATCCACGTCCAGTCCGAGGCGGCGGTCCGGCACGTGGCCGGGGCCTACCCGTACGACGGGCCCGATGACGCCGAGTCGCTGCGCGGCTCGACGGACCAGATCTCCCTGGAGCTGGCGCACGAGGTCGCCGCGCGGGCATCAGTCGCGGGCCTGGAGATCCTGGAGGTCCGAATCAGCCACCTCGCCTACGCGCCGGAGATCGCCCAGGCGATGCTCCAGCGGCAGCAGGCCGCAGCCGTCGTGGCGGCAAGGTCCCGCATCGTCGAGGGCGCCGTCGGCATGGTGCAGATGGCGCTCGAGCAGCTCAACCGCGAGGGCATCGTCGACCTCGACGAGGAGCGCAAGGCGGCGATGGTCTCCAACCTGCTCGTGGTGCTCTGCGGCGACTCCCGCGCGACGCCGGTCGTGAACACGGGCACGCTGTACCAGTGACCTGGCCGACGACGAGAGCGACCGGATGAGCGAAGCGACGCGCGGCGGCGGGTCCCCCGAGCGGGATACGCCGCCGCGTGGCGCCCGGGAGCGGAAGTCGATGCTGCTCCGCCTCGACCCCGCGGTGCACGAGGCCCTCGCGCGGTGGGCCGCCGACGACCTGCGGAGCACCAACGCGCACGTCGAGTGGGTGCTGCGCCGGGCCGTGGAGGAGGCGGGCCGACTCCCGCGGCCGCGACCCGATCGCTGAGCCGCTGGCGATCAGTCGGCGAGCAGGCCCGTCATCCAGGCCTCGACCTGCTCCGGGCGCCGGG
>CAYGGX010000033.1:4215-25567 GCA_964349585.1 uncultured Actinotalea sp. | reverse complement strand
CAGCGGCACCTCACGGCACCACACAGCGGCTGTCACCAATCCGTGCAGCAGACCCCAAGTCGGCGCATGCGCACCATGAACGCCGCAGAGGGCACCACCGTTCCAGTGGCATAGGTGGAAAGCCGGGACGGGGACGTGCCCAGGTCCGCAGCGAACTGCGCCTGCGTGCGCCCGGAGGCCGCGACCAGTTCGCGTACCTCCGCCGCGACCTCGGCGCGCTCCTCCGCCTCCGCGGCGCGGCGCGCGTCGGCGACGACGTCGAGAATCACCTCGGAGATCCCGAACGGTCGGCTGATCGCTACGGCCTGCTCGACGGACCGCGTCACCCGGCCCCAGGGTTCGGCACGGATCGCGGCGGCGAGACGGCGCCAGTCGGACAGCCCACCTCGCTCGAGCGCGGTGAGAGTGGCCTCGAAGGGCCAGGTCTGAACCGGGTCGGCCGGGGAGGCGTCCGTGTTGCGGAACGCCAGCTTCACGCCTCACCACCCGAGATCATCTCCGCGGCGAGCTGGCGGCACGCGGCCGCGACGTCCGACCAGCGGTGCCAGCGCGGATCCAAGCCCTTGTACCGGTGGAGTTCGGTGAGCGTCGCCTTGTCGGCCGGCCGGGGGTCGCCGAGCTGGCGCACCAGTTGGGAGGCGACCCCGTCGCCGCCACCGTGCTGGTCGGCGTAGAAGTAGTCGATCCGGCGCAGGACGCCGCCCGCATGCCCGACGCCGTAGCGGTCAGCCAGTCCCACGACGTCCAGGTAGTCGCGGACCTGGTTCCGCTTGATGAGCAGGAAGCCCTTGATCCGCAGCGCCTCGTCGGGCGTGGGGGCACGGACTGTCGAACCCGAGGGAAGGCTCAGCTCGGTGACCTCGAGCGGCGTCGTGCGCATGAGTTGGCGCACGCCCGCCTCGATGTCGCCCAGCCGGCCGAGGATGAGCTTGCCCGGCACCACCCGGTTGGTCACCCAGTCGCCCTCGGCCTCGAGTGCGTCCAAGACGACGTCGAACCGCGCCCGAAGGTCCGCGAGAACATGGTCATGGTCGAGCGACAACCGGTGCCCGGCATAGGCGGCCGCCGCAGTGCCACCCACGAGGACCGCGTCCGGCACGAGCTGCTGGAGCCGTGCAGCCGACTCCAGGACCTCGACGACCTCTGGTCGGAGGCGGAGTTCCGGAGGGTCGGCGGGGCCGTCGGGCCGATCATCCATGTGACGAGATTATCAGATCAGATAACGCAACGGTAGTAGCGGACTCGGCCCTAGGCTGGCCCGGATGGAGGTGAAGATGGACGCAACGATCCAGGGGAGGCTCGACGTCTCCGCCGTCGTGCCCGGCGCTGTCTGCCACCGGGGCGTGACCTATGCCGAGCGCCTGGGCTTCCGGCCCCTCCTCATGGACGTCTACGGGCCGCTGCATCCCACCGGGCCGGTGCCGTGCGTCATGTGGGTGCACGGCGGTGCCTGGTGGGAGGGGGACCGCCGGTTCCTGCCCGACGTCTGGGAGCACGGCAGCCTGTTCCGGGACCTGGTCGGCGCCGGGCTCGCCGTCGCGACCGTCGACTACCGGCTGTCCGGTGAGGCCCGCTGGCCGGCGCAGCTCGACGACGTGCGCGACGCCCTCGGCTTCTTGCGGGAGCACGCCGCCGAGCTCGGGTTGGGGCCCATCGGGGTCGCGGGGGAGAGCGCCGGTGGCCACCTGGCGGCGATGCTCGCCCTGACCGACGAAGTCCAGGCCGCGGCTCTGCTCTACCCGGTGACCGACCTGCTCGACTGGGACGACGTCCACGAGGCGAGCGCCGAGGAGACCCCCGAGGCGCGGCTCCTCGGCACGTCCCCGGACGCGGACCCGGAGGGCTGGGCGAAGGCGTCTCCGCTGTCCCACGTGCACCCGGCCGCGCCCCCGACGCTGATCATCACGGGCGACGCAGACGCCGTCGTGCCCGCGCGGCAGAGCGTTCGGCTGCACGGGGCGCTCGTCGCCGCCGGGGCGCCGGACGTCGAGCTGGAGCTGGTCGCCGGGGCCGACCACTGCTTCGGCGGCGTCGACCCCAGCGGGCCGCTGCGCCGGGTCGTCGAGTTCCTCGCCGCGAGGCTCGCCTAGCCGCGGATCAGCGCCACCGCCTGACGCGCGATCTCCAGCTCCTCGTTGGTGGGCACGACGAAGACGGTCACGGGGGAGTCGTCGGTGGAGATCACGCATTCGGCCTTCTTGCGGCCCTCGTTGCGCTCCGGGTCCACCACCATGCCGAGGTGCTCCAGGCCGGTGAGGGTCTGCAGCCGCACGATGTCGTCGTTCTCACCCACGCCCGCGGTGAACGCGATCGCGTCCACCCGGCCGAGCAACGCGTAGTACGCGCCGATGTACTTCTTCAGCCGGTGGCAGTACACGTCCAGGGCCAGCCGGGCGTCCGGGTCACCGGCCGCAACGGCGTCGTGCAGGTCGCGAAGGTCGTTGTGGCCGGCCAAGCCCAGGAGGCCGGACCGGCGATTCAGCAGCCGGTCGATGTCGTCGGTGTTCATCCCCGCCACTCGCTGCAGGTGAAAGATCACCGCCGGGTCGATGTCCCCGGAGCGTGTGCCCATCACCAGACCCTCCAGCGGGGTGAGCCCCATCGAGGTCTCGACCGACTCGCCACCGCGCACCGCGGTAATCGACGCCCCGTTGCCGAGGTGCGCGATGATCACGTTCGCGTCCTGCGGGGCCCGCCCCAGGAGGGCCGCGGTCCGCCGGGAAACGTACGCGTGCGAGGTCCCGTGGAACCCGTAGCGCCGAATCCCGTTAGCGCGGGCCACTTCCCGGTCGATCGCGTAGGTGTACGCCTCCGGCGGCAGGGTGTGATGGAAAGCGGTGTCAAACACCGCCACGTGCGGCAGGTCCGGGAAGGCCCGCCGGGCGGCGACGATCCCCGCGACGTTCGGCGGGTTGTGCAGCGGCGCAAGAGGCGACAGCTCCTCGATGGCCGCGACGACGTCGTCGTCAAGCAGGGTCGGTTCGGCGAAGCGGTCGCCGCCCTGCACCACCCGGTGCCCGACGGCGACCAGGTGCAAGCCGTTCAAAGACGGCCCGGCCTCCTCGAAGAGGCCAAGGACCGCCCGGACCCCAGCATCGTGATCCGCGACGGGCGCGGTGCGTTCGGTGCGCCCGCTCGGGCCGTCGTGGCGCAGAGCTCCTTCAACCTCGCCGATCCGCTCCACCAGTCCGCCGGCGACGGAGCGGCCGTCTCCGACGTCGATCAGCTGGTACTTGATCGAGGACGAGCCGGAGTTGAGGACCAGGACATGCGAGCTCACGTGTTCTCCTCTGCGGCCAGGGCTTGGGCCTGGACGGCGGTGATGGCGACGGTGTTGACGATGTCTTGCACCAGGGCGCCTCTGGAAAGGTCGTTGACCGGCTTGCGCAGGCCCTGGAGCACCGGGCCGACGGCGACCGCCCCGGCCGAGCGCTGCACCGCCTTGTAGGTGTTGTTGCCGGTGTTGAGGTCCGGGAAGATGAACACCGTCGCCCGCCCGGCCACCGTGGACTCGGGCATCTTCGCCTCGGCCACCGACGCATCGACCGCGGCGTCGTACTGGATGGGGCCGTCCACCTCGAGGTCCGGTCGGCGCTCGCGGACCAGGGCCGTCGCGGTCCGCACCTTGTCCACGTCCGGGCCGGCGCCGGACTCCCCGGTCGAGTACGACAGCATCGCGATCCGCGGCTCGATGCCGAACTGCGCCGCGGTGGCGGCGGACGAGATCGCGATATCGGCGAGCTGCTCCGCCGTCGGGTCCGGGTTGACGGCCGCGTCTCCGTAGACCAGCACCCGGTCCTCCAGGCACATGAAGAACACGCTGGAGACGATGCCGACGCCCGGGGCCGTCCGAATGATCTCGAAGGCGGGCCGGATGGTGTGCGCGGTCGTGTGGATCGCCCCGGAGACCATCCCATCCGCGTGGCCGTTGTAGACCATCATCACGCCGAAGTACGAGACGGAGCCCACGATCTCGCGGGCCCGGTCGGCGGTCATCCCCTTGTGCTTGCGCAGCTCGGCGTACTCCTTGGCGAACCTCTCGAAGAGCTCACCCTCCTTCGGGTCCACGACGGCCGCGCCGGCGATGTCGAGGCCCAGCTCGGTGGCTCGGGCGCGGATAGCAGCTTCGTTGCCCAGGATGGTCAGCTGTACGACCTCGCGGCGCAGCAGAGTGCTCGCCGCTCGCAGGATCCGGTCGTCGCTGCCCTCGGGGAGCACGATGTGCTTGCGGTCGGCTCGGGCGCGGTCGAGCAGCTCGTACTCGAACATCAGAGGCGTGACCACGGACGGGCGCGAGACGTCGAGCCGCTGCAGCAGGTCGGGCCCGTCGACGTGCCGCTCGAAGAGGGCCAACGCCGTGTCGACCTTGCGCTGGGAATCCGCAGACAGCCGCCCCCGAACGGCAGCGGCGCGGTTGGCGGACCGGAACGTGCCGAGATCGGTCTTGATGATCGGCAGGCGTTGACCGAGGCCCGCGACGAGCCGCTCGATGGTGTCCGGGGGCTCGAAGCCGCCGTTCAGGATGATCCCCGCCAGTGAGGGGAACCCGTCGGCAGCGTGCGCCGACACCAGCCCGAGCAGGATGTCGCCGCGGTCGCCGGGCGTGATCACCACGGCGCCGTCGCTCAGCTGCTCCAAGAGGTGCTCCAGCGACATCGCGCCGACCAGGATCTCGAGGGCTTCGCGGGAGAGCAGGTCCTCGTCACCGGCGGTGAGCCGCCCGCCGACTGCCTCCATCACCGCCCGCACGGTGGGCGCCGCGAGCAGCTGGTCCTCCGGCATGGACCACGCCGGCAGCGTCCCGTTCAGCTCGGCGCGGACCGCGGCCAGCTGGTCCGGATCGCAGCGGTTCGCAACGACTCCGATCACCTGGGCGTGCTGCGCCTTCAGCTCGGCGAGGCTCACCTCGGCCGCCTGGCGAACCTCGCTCGGCTTGCGGCCCGTGCCGCGCACGACGAGCAGCACCGGCGCGCCGAGGTTGACCGCGATGCGGGCGTTGTAGGACAGCTCGGTAGGGCCTGCAACGTCCGTGTAGTCGGTGCCGACGATCACGACGACGTCGCACTGGTCGGCCACCTCGTGGTACCGGGTGACGATTCGCGACAGGGCCGCCTCGGGGTCCGCGTGCACGTCGTCGTACGTCACCCCGACGCACTGGTCGTACTCCAGGTCCACCCCGTCGTGGGCGAGCAGCAGCTCCAGGACGTAGTCGGGGGTCTCGGTCGATCGGGCGATCGGCCGGAAGACGCCGAGCCGGGCCACCGTCCGGGTCAGCAGGTCGACCATGCCGAGGGCGACGGTGGACTTGCCGGTGTCGCCCTCGGAGGACGTTATGTAGATGCTGCGCGCCATGGTCCCTACTCGTTGTCACCGGCGGTGGCGGCGGTCGCCGACACCTGCTGTGGCCCGCCGGTGGCCAGCGCCGTGTCGCCCGCATCCGGCCACACCCAGTCGCGGATCTCCGGCATGTCCTCGCCGTGGTCCCGGGTGTACTGCCGGGCCCGCAACCTGGCGTCGACCATGTCCTGGCGCAGCTGGGCGGCACGCGTGCCGAGCCCGGGCACCCGGTCGATCACGTCGATCACCAGGTGGAACCTGTCCAGGTCGTTGAGCATGACCATGTCGAAGGGCGTCGTCGTCGTGCCCTCCTCCTTGTACCCGCGGACGTGGATGTTGTCGTGCCCGTTGCGGCGATACGTCAAGCGATGAATGAGCCACGGGTAGCCGTGGTAGGCGAAGATGATCGGCTTGTCGGCGGTGAAGTAGGTGTCGAAGTCGCGATCGCTCAGCCCGTGCGGGTGCTCCCGCTCGTCCTGCAGGCGCATCAGGTCCACGACGTTGACCACCCGGACCTTGAGATCGGGCAGGTGTCGCCGCAGTAGGTCCGCCGCGGCCAGCACTTCGAGCGTCGGCACGTCGCCGGCGCAGGCGAGCACGACGTCGGGATCCTCGTCGCGGGCCTCAGTGCCGGCCCACTCCCAGATCCCCAGCCCGCGGGCGCAGTGCGCGATCGCCTCGTCCATCGTCAGGAAGTTGGGCGCTGGCTGCTTCCCGGCGACGACGACGTTCACGTAGTCCCGGCTGCGCAGGCAGTGGTCGTAGGTGCTGAGGAGAGTATTCGCGTCCGGCGGCAGGTAGACCCTTACGATCTCGGCCTTCTTGTTGACCACGTGGTCGATGAAGCCCGGGTCCTGGTGGGAGAAGCCGTTGTGGTCCTGGCGCCACACGTGCGAAGTCAGCAGGTAGTTCAGCGACGCGATCGGCCGGCGCCAGGGGATCTCCCGGGTCACCTTCAGCCACTTGGCGTGCTGGTTGACCATCGCGTCGATGATGTGGATGAACGCCTCGTAGCAGCTGAAGAGCCCGTGCCGCCCCGTGAGCAGGTACCCCTCCAGCCAGCCCTGGCACTGATGCTCGGAGAGCATCTCGACGACGCGACCCCGCGGGCTCAGGTTGTCGTCGCCGGGCAGCAGCTCGGCGTTCCACACCTTGTCGGTGACTTCCAGGACGGCGCCCAACCGGTTCGACGACGTCTCGTCCGGCCCGAAGATCCGGAAGTTGCTCGGGTTCGCCTCGACGACGTCGGCCAGCCACTCGCCGAGCACTCGGGTCGCCTCGGAGATCGTCGCCCCCGGGGCGGGGACGTCGACGGCGTGCTTGCGGAAGTCCGGCAGGTGCAGATCGCGCAGCAGCAGGCCGCCGTTGGCGTGCGGGACGTCGCTCATCCGCAGGCCCGCAGGAGGCGCCAACTCGGCGATCTCGTCGTGCAGCCGCCCGGTCGCGTCGAAGAGCTCGGTGGGGGCGTAGCTCTCGAGCCACCCGCGCAGCACCTCGAGGTGCTCGTCGGTGTCCCGGGCACTGGCCAGCGGCACCTGGTGCGAGCGCCAGGAGTCCTCCACCTGCTTTCCGTCGATCACCGGCGGACACGTCCACCCCTTGGGGGTGCGCAGGATGATCATCGGCCAAGACGGCCGCTCGGTCTTCCCCGCCCGTGCCGCCGCCTTGATCTCGGCGATCTGGTTCAGGCACTCGTCAAGGACCAACGCCATGCGCTGGTGAACAGCCGCTGCGTCCTCCCCGTCGAACCCGCCGCTCACCACGTACGGGGTGTGCCCGTAGCCGCGCATCAGGTCGAGCAGCTCGTCCTCCGGGATGCGCGCCAACACCGTCGGGTTGGCGATCTTGTACCCGTTCAGGTGCAGGATCGGCAGCACGACGCCGTCGGTCAACGGGTCGATGAACTTGTTCGAGTGCCAGCTGGTCGCCAACGGGCCGGTCTCGGCCTCGCCGTCGCCGACCACCGCGGCAACCAGTAGGTCGGGGTTGTCGAAGGCCGCGCCGTAGGCGTGGGAGAGCGCATACCCGAGCTCGCCGCCCTCGTGGATGGACCCCGGCGTCTCCGGGGCCACGTGGCTGGGGATGCCCCCGGGGAAGGAGAACTGCCGGAACAGCCGGCCCATCCCCTCGGAGTCACGCGTGATGTCGGTGTAGACCTCTGAGTAGGTGCCGTCCAGATACGCGTTGGCGACGAGCCCCGGACCGCCGTGGCCAGGGCCCGTGATGTAGAGGGTCGGCTGCTCGCGCTCGCAGATCACGCGGTTCAGGTGCGCGTAGAGGAAGTTCAGGCCCGGCGTGGTGCCCCAGTGCCCGAGCAGGCGCGGCTTGATGTGGTCGCGGTGCAGGGGCTCGCTGAGCAGCGGATTCGCCAGCATGTAGATCTGGCCGACCGAGAGGTAGTTGGCCGCCCGCCACCACTTGTCGACGCGGTCGAGCGTGCGGTCGTCCAGGGGGGCGACGTCGCGGGTGCGCCAGCCGCCGGAGCGATCGAGGACCGAGGTCATGGCACGTGCCTCCTGTGCTGGTACGTCGCCCGCACCGAGGGGATCTCCCCGATGCTCGTACTCAGGGTGCCGCCTACCTCACGGGGGAGGTGGGACGTACGACCCCGAACGCCCGCCTGGCATCGTGCGAGGCCCGGGCGCACCACCAATGCCATCACATGGCGGTGTCCACCGCACGCATCGCGGCTGGTCGGGGCGGGCGAAGATCACCCGGCCCCGGGGGCGCGGGCGCGCCGGTAACGTGGCTGCATGACGTCGGTCGACCCCGCACCGGCCCGCCCCGACTACCTGCGCACCGCCCGCTCCCCTCGGATGCTGCTGACCCTGGTTCTGCTGCTGGCCGTCGCAGCGGTGTGTGCTCGCCTGGGGATGTGGCAGCTCGAGCGCGCGCAGCTGCGCGGCGAGGCGGCGGCCGAGCAGCGCGCCCAGGAGCTTGCCGGCCGCGCCCCCGAGCCGCTCGAGGACGTCCTGCGCCCGCGCAGCTCGTTCACCGGCGACCTGGTGGGGCTTCCGGTCGCGGTCTCCGGTGACTTCGGCGCCGACGAGCTGCTGGTCCCCGGCCGGGTGCTCGACGGCGAGGTCGGCTTCCTGGTGCTGAGCCCGTTCGTGACCGACGACGACGCCGTCCTGGCCGTGGTGCGCGGTTGGGTCGCCGACGCAGTCATTCCGCCGGCCCCCGTCGGAGAGGTGCGGCTGACGGGATACCTGCAGGCCGGGGAGGCCGCCGGCGACGCCGTCCCCGAGGGGCAGACCGCCGCGATCAGCCCCGCGGAGCTGGTCAACCGGTGGGGCGGCCCGATCTACTCCGGATACGTCGTCCTGTCCGACGTCGAGCCGGCCCAGAGCGGTGTCGCTCTGCTTCCGCCCCCTACCGCGCAGGGCGGCGGGGCCAACCTCCAGAACCTGGCCTACGCGCTGCAGTGGTGGATCTTCGGGGCCTTCGCGGTGCTGTTCTGGGTGCGCCTGGTGCGCGACGCGGCGCGGGACTCGGTCACTGCGGACGCCGGCGCAACGCCTTGACCTCCCGGCGGTGACGCTCCGCCGCCTCGCGGCGTCTCCGTGAGGCCCGGCTCGCCCGGGTTGGTCGCCGCGGCGCGGCCGGCGGTCGCAGGGCGTCGTCGAGAAGGGCGGTCATCCTTGCGTGTGCCGCCTCGCGGTTGCGGAGCTGGGACCGGTGCTCGGCGGCGACGACGGTCACGACGCCGTCGGTCTGCCGGGAGCCGAGCCGCGCCAGGGCGCGCTCCCGCAACTCGGGCGGCAGAGCCGTCAGTTCCAGGGAGAGCTCCACGCGGGAGTCCGTCGTGTTCACGCCCTGGCCGCCCGGGCCGCTCGCCCGGGAGAAGCGCCAGCGCAGCTCGTCGGAGTCGATGACGACGCCGGAGCGCAGGATGATCGGACCGAGCACCCGCCAAGCGTGCCGCCTCCGAACCGGTGCGTGCCAGTGTGGCGATCGGGCGTCGTCGTCGGGCAAGGTCTTGGAATGATCCGCAGCTACCGCCCCAGCGACCGGGCGGACGTGTACGACGTCTGTGTCCGCACCGCCGAGGCCGGGGGCGACGCGCGCGGCCTGTACAGCAGCGACGACTTCATGCCCGACGTGTTCGCCGGCCCGTACCTGGAGCTCGAACCGGAGCTGGCCTTCGTAGTGGACGACGGCCGGGTGGTCGGCTATGTCATCGGCACGGCCGACACGGCGCGCTGGGCCGCCGAGCACAGGCGGCGCTGGCTCCCGCTGGTCGCCGACAAGTACCCGCTCCCGGCGTCTCCGCGGACCAAGGAGGAGGAGCTGACCGCGCTGCTGCACCACCCCGAGCGCAACGTGCACCCGGAGCTGGGCGACCACCCCGCGCACCTGCACATCGACCTGCTGCCCAGTCACCAGGGTCGCGGTCTGGGGCGGCTGCTCATCCGGACGTTCCTGGCCGCGCTGCGGGAGCGCGGCGTCCCCGGGGTGCACCTCGGGGTCGCGCCCGACAACACGCGAGCGCTTGCGTTCTACCGGCACCTGGGTATGCGCGAGGTGGCCACGGTCCCAGGCGTCGTCGTCCTGGGCGCCGGGACGGACCTCGAGGTCTAGCCCAGAGTCGGGAGCGGCCTGGCTCTGCTGCCACGAGCGCCACAGCGCGGCGTACCCGCTGTCGGCGGCGACCACCTGGTCGTGCTGCTGGGGTCAGCTCATCTCGAACACGATTCGCGCCGGGACCTTGCCCGCGAGGACCTCGTCGAAGCAGACGTTCACGTCGTCGAGCTCGCGCGACTCGGCGATGACCTGGGTACGACCCGCGGCGTGCAGGGCGTATACCTCGGCCAGGTCGTTGCGGGTGCCGACGAGCGAGCCCTGGACGCTGATCCCCATCAGCACCGTCTCGAAGACCGGCAGCGTGAGCTGGTTGTCGGCGGGCAGCCCGACGAGGACGAGGCGTCCGGTCGGGTTGAGGGACGCGTGCGCGGCAGCCATGGCCTTGGGCGAGGGGACGGTGACCAGCGCGATGTCCGCGCCGCCCGCCGCCTTGACCTGGGCTGCCTGGTCGCCACGCGCATCGACGACGTGGTCGGCACCCAACTCTTCGGCCAGCGCCAGCTTCGCGTCCTGGACATCGACGGCGATCGTCTGACAGCCGAAGACATGGCCGTACTGCAGCCCGAGATGACCAAGGCCACCGATCCCTACGACCATGACCGTCTCCGCTGGCTGCGGGTGCGCGGCCTTCAGCGCCGCGTAGGTGGTGACCCCGGCGCAGGTGAGGGGGGCGGCGTCGAAGGAGGTGACGCCGTCGGGTATCCGAGCGACGTGGCTCGCGTAGCCCAGCGTGTACTCGGCGAAGCCGCCGTCCATCGTGTAGCCCATGTAGGCGGGAGACTGGCAGTACGTCTCGTGCCCGCCGATGCAGTACCGACAGCGACCGCAGGCCCGCCCGAGCCAGGGAAGCGAGACCCGGTCTCCGACCGCGAGGTAGTCGACGTCGGAGGCCACCGCTGCGATCCGTCCGACGCCTTCGTGCCCTGGGATGAGCGGCATCTTCGGCTTCACCGGCCAGTCGCCGTGCGCGGCGTGGATGTCGGTGTGGCACAGCCCGCTCGCCTCGATATTCACCAGGACCTGACCGGGTCCGGGCTCCGGGACGGGGACGTCCCGGATCTCGAGCGGGGCCTTGAACTGCGAGACGACGGCTGCCTTCATGACGAACCTCCTGGGTGGTGGGGCGGCACCGCGGGAGTCGGCAGCGACCCTTCGGGCGCCGACCGTCCAGCGTCTCACGACGGGTCGATGTTGGGAAGGCTCGGTGGCGTTCCCGGGACCGGGCAAGATGGGAGCATGGAGCGAGCGAACGGAGCGCTGCGGCGCTACCGGGTGATGGCATGGGTGACGGGCGTGATGCTGCTGATCCTGGTCGCGGAGATGCTCGTCAAGTACGTCCTGCAACCCGGCGACGACGTGCTGCGCTGGATCGAGTGGATCCCCTACGCGCACGGCTGGATCTACGTCGTCTACCTGGCGACGGTCCTCGACCTGTGGTCAGTGATGCGCTGGCGGATCGGGCGGCTGGTCGTGATGGTGCTCGGCGGCGTCGTGCCCGTGATGTCGTTCCTGGTCGAGCGCCGCGTCCACGCGGAAGCCGTAACTAGACTCGCCGCGTGACTTCCGACCGCCCGGTGCTGGTCGTCGACTTCGGCGCCCAGTACGCCCAGCTCATCGCCCGGCGGGTGCGCGAGGCGCACGTCTACTCCGAGATCGTGCCGCACACGCTGAGCGCGCGGGAGATCCTCGACAGGCGGCCCGCGGCCGTGATCCTCTCCGGCGGACCGGCCAGCGTGTACGAGCCGGGCGCCCCCGAGGTGGACGCCGCGCTCTTCGACGCGGGCGTCCCGGTGCTGGGCATCTGCTACGGCTTCCAGGCGATGGCCCAGGCGCTCGGCGGCGTCGTCGACTCCGGAGCGAAGGGCGAATACGGCGGGACTCCCGTCACCGTCGGCGACCCGGGCCTGCTGCTCACCGGCTCCCCGTCCGAGCAGTCCGTCTGGATGAGCCACGGAGTGGCCGTCCAAACGGCACCGGAGGGTTTCGAGGTTCTCGCCCGGTCCGACGCCGCGCCGGTGGCGGCCTTCGAGGACCGGGACCGTCGCCTCTACGGGCTGCAGTGGCACCCCGAGGTCCGGCACACCCCGCTGGGACAGCGAGCCCTGGAGAACTTCCTCTACCTCTGCGCCGGGCTCGAGCCGACCTGGACCGCCGGCAACGTCGTCGCCGAACAGGTGGCCGCGATTCGCGACCAGGTGGGCGACGCCCGAGTCGTCTGCGGGCTCTCCGGCGGCGTGGACTCAGCCGTCGCGGCGGCCCTGGTGCAGCGCGCCATCGGCGACCAGCTGACCTGCGTGTTCGTCGACCACGGCCTGCTGCGGGCCGGCGAGGCCGAACAGGTCGAGACCGACTTCGTAGCCGCCACGGGAGTGCAGCTCAAGGTGGTCGACGCGCGAAAGCAGTTCCTCGATGCCCTTGCCGGGGTCGCCGACCCCGAGACCAAGCGCAAGATCATCGGCCGCGAGTTCATCCGGACGTTCGAGGCCGCCGCGCGGGAGATCGCCCAAGACGACGAGGTTCGCTTCCTGGTCCAGGGCACGCTCTACCCGGACGTGGTCGAGTCCGGCGGGGGCGAGGGCGCGGCGAACATCAAGTCCCACCACAACGTGGGCGGGCTGCCCGACGACCTGCAGTTCGAGCTGGTCGAGCCACTGCGGACTCTGTTCAAGGACGAGGTGCGGAGCGTCGGTCTGGAGCTCGGCCTGCCGGAGGGCATCGTCTGGCGCCAGCCCTTCCCCGGCCCCGGGCTGGCGATCCGGATCATCGGCGACGTCACCGCCGAGCGGCTCGACGTGCTGCGCGCGGCCGACCTGATCGCCCGCACCGAGCTCACCCACGCGGGCCTGGACCGGACCATCTGGCAGTGCCCGGTGGTGCTGCTGGCGGACATCCGCTCGGTCGGCGTGCAGGGCGACGGCCGCACCTACGGCCACCCGGTGGTCCTGCGGCCCGTGTCCTCCGAGGACGCGATGACCGCCGACTGGACCCGGGTGCCCTACGACGTGCTGGCCCGCATCTCGACCCGGATCACGAACGAGGTCCCCGAGATCAACCGCGTGGTGCTGGACGTCACGAGCAAGCCGCCGGGCACCATCGAGTGGGAATAGCCATGCGCATCCTGCACGTGTCGGACTGCTACGCACCGCGCACGGGCGGCATCGAGTCGCAGGTTCGCGACCTCGCGCGGCAGCAGGTCGTCGCGGGCCACGAGGTACACGTGATGACCGCGACGGCAACCGCCGACGGGCAGCACGGCGTGGTGCAGGACGACGGCGGCGTGCAGGTGCACCGGCTGGGAACCCGGCTCCCCTTCGAGCTGCCGATCAACCCGGCCGCCCCGCCGCGGATGCGTGCCCTGATGCGCGACCTGCAGCCCGACGTCGTGCACGTGCACGCCGGGGTGGTCTCGCCCTTCGCGTACGACGGCGCCCGGGTTGCGCTGGGGGAGGCCCTTCCCCTCGCGATCACCTGGCACTGCATGCTGGACGGCGCAGTCGCTGCCCTGCGCGGCGCCGTCGGCGCATCGCGCTGGAGAAGCGCGCCGGTGGCGCTGTCGGCCGTGAGCCGGGCCGCCGCCGACCGGGTCGAGGCAGTCTTCCGGCAGCCCGCTGCCGTGCTTCCAAACGGGCTGGACCTCGACCTGTGGGCGCCGTCGGAGGCGACCGCTAGCCCGACGCTGCGCTGCGTGGCGACCATGCGGCTCGCGCCGCGCAAGCGGGGACTCGCCCTGATCGGAGTCGTGGAAGACGCCCTCGCCCAGCTCGAGGACGGCGAGCTGAAGTTGGACATCATCGGTGACGGCCCGATGCGCGGCCGGATCGAGAAGCGGATCGCGCGGCGCGGGCTCGGCGGGATCACTCTGCGCGGCCGGCTGGACCGGGCCCAGATCCGGGACATCTACGCGCAGGCCGACGTCTTCGTGGCCCCGGCCGTGCTGGAGGCCTTCGGAATAGCTGCCCTGGAGGCGCGCGCCGCCGGGCTGGCCGTGGTCGCTCGCCGGGGCACGGGGATCGAGGAGTTCATCACCGGCGGGGTGGACGGCCTACTGGTCGACGACGACGCAGGGATGGCGCGGGCGTTTGTGCGGCTCGCCAAGGACGCCGCCCTCGCGGCCGCACTTACCGGTCACGCCCGCGCGCACCGGCCCGTGCACGGCTGGCGGAAGACCCTCGACGCGGCCGAGTCGGAGTACCGACGGGCCAGGCTGATGCGAGCCCCGAATTAACACGGTGGAGTGGCGCGAACTGCCGTGGCAATCGGGACCTTGGTCTCACGGACCATTGACCCAAGGATTTCCCACGGTTTATTTGGCAGGCTAGCCTCAGGAGCTCACCTCAGAGCTCCCGGCGCCGGTGCAACCGGCGCCGGAACTTGAGTCGTTCCTGGGAAGGTAGAACATGGCCACCGTCAACACGAAGGCCGTCCGGGTCATCGGGCTGCTCACGATCATCGCCGGCTTCCTGCTGATCGCAGCAGGCGCCACAACCTGGTTCGTCGTCCGCGACCAGCTCGTCGCCGAGAACATCACGATCCCGGACGACGCGACAATGTTCGCGGGGAACACCGTCAACGGCCCGATCGACGCCTTTGTCCAGGCCGAGGTCATCAACAAGCACGCGCTGGCTGGCTCCGGCGGGCTGACCTACGCCGAGCTGGACCGCGAAGACCCGGCCCGCGCCTCGGTGATGAACGCCTCGTTCCTGCGGACGTCGCTCTTCTCCTCGATCATCGCCTTCGGTGTCGCGGCCTTCGCGATGGGGATGGGTGTGCTGATGCTGCTCATCGGCTGGGCGCTGCGGAAGCTGGCCCCGGCGGAGGTGGTCGCCGCGCCGGTGGTTGAGCGCGCGGAGGACGACCGACCGCGAGCGTAAGCAGTGCAGAAGGCCCCCCGCGGGAGCGGGGGGCCTTCTGCGTGCGCTCGGCCGGAGCCCAGCTCAGCCTCTGCGGCGGCGGCTGCTCGCCAACGAGCCGACCAGGAGCAGGACTCCGGCGGCGGCGACGAGGACGATGAACGCCAGCTCGACGTCGAAGACGACGCCCAGAGCCGATGCGAGCAGGCCCGCGCCGATCGCGGCGAGGACGAGTCCCCACACGATCGTCCCGACGCGCACTCGGCGCTCCTCCGCTACGTAGGGCGAGGCGGCTTCGGCGGGCGGAGCGATTGTGTCGCTCATGGTGTCCTCCAAGGGGGTAGTGGTCGCGGCCGGTTCTGTGGCGGTCGCTTCCGTAGGTGCTTGCGTGGTTGCTTCGTCCTGCGGGTTCTCCGGCCGGTCGGCCGCGGGGGTCTTGGGGCTCATCGGGACGCCTCCACAACCGTCACGGTGCCGGCGCCGATGGAGATCCGGAGGTCCAGCTCGGGGTCCGCGCCGTCGCGCACGGCCTCGGACTCGAAGTCCTGCCAGGTGCTGCCGACCCTGCTGGTGCTACTGGCGTCGGTCCACCGGATCTCGCCGGCCATCACGCGGATGCTCGCCGTGTAGGCGCCGTCCTCGGGCACGATCACCCGGACCTCGCCGGTGCCGACGTGGATCGGAACCTCAACCACGTCGCCGTCCAGCGGCACCTCGGTCAGGTCGACGATGGCCTCGCCGGCCCCAAGGCTGAGTCCGTTCTCGGCTGCCTGCACTGTCGTAGGCGTGCTGCGGACCTCGCCGACGCCGACCGTCGCGGAGCTCCAGTTGATGCCGTCGATCGCGGCCAGCGGGACCAGGACCACGACCGAGACGATCGCCAGCGCGCCGAGGCCACCGCTGGTGCGGCCGAGGAGGCCGGCCGCGACGATCCCCAGGCCGGACAGGATGACCGCCACGGCACCGGCCGTGAGCAGGACCGACCCGGTGAAGTTGCCCACCCGCTCCGCGTACAGCAAGCCGGCAAGGGTCAGGAGGCTGAGGGCGAAGACGACACCCACGGCGGTTGCGCCGGGACCCTTGCGCGGGGGCCGCGGGAGCGTCGGAGCCGGCCGCGGCGCAGGTGCTGGCGCGGGCGCGTACTGAGGTGGAGCCGTGTACATCGTCGGTCCTTCCGATCGGTTAGGTGCGGCGGCCGCGGCCGGCGCAGAGGTGTAGGGGGCAGGCGGAGCCGTGTAGGGGGCAGAAGGGGGCTTCTTGCCGGCCGCGGAGGCGATCACGGCGATGATCACCACGACGGCGATCAGCCCGACCAGTCCGCGCCACGCGCCCGTGTCTCCGGCCCACCACATGAAGGGGGCCCAGCGGTTCGGGAAGGCGAACCCGACGAGCATCAGGCCGAAGCCGCCGATCACGGCGGCGTCGAAGTCCCCGCGGATCAGCTGCTGGAAGTGGATGCGGCCGTCCCGCTCCTCGGGGAGCAGTAGCCAGCCGACACCGTAGAGCACAAGGCCGAGGCCGCCGAGCAGAACGCTGACCGCGAACAGTCCGCGCACGATCAAAGGGTCGATGTTCATCCGACGGGCCAGCCCGCCGCTCACGCCACCGATCCAACGCTCGTCGGAGCGGGCGATGCCGGTGCGGCGGATGCCGTCGAAGAAACTGTCCATGCCCGTGGTCTTGGGCGCAGGGGGCTGGTAGCCCGGAGAGTTCGTGTCCATGGCATCAACTGTGCGCCGCCGGGCTGCGCACGGCATCGGGGCTCTCCCCTGATCCGACCCTGAAGCTGACCCTGAACGCGGCGCCCGCCAACCCTGATCCGCACCTGAACAGCGCCCGGCAGGCCCCACGGGACGCCCGCAACGTGTGACGATTCTCTGCGTGACCACCCGACTGCCGCTGCGGCGTCCGCTCCGCGGGCGCTGGATCGGCGGCGTCTGCCTCGGCCTCGCCGTGCACCTCGGCGTGTCCGTGCGACTGGTGCGCCTCGTGATGGTCCTGCTGACCGCCGTCGCCCTGAGCGGCCCCCTGCTGTACGTGTGGTTCTGGGTCACGGTCCCGATCGGCGACCCGGCGCAGGTGGCCGTCGAGCAGCGGCCCGCCGCCCTGAGCCGCCTGGCGCCACGACTGCGCGAGCCGGGTCGGCGGTTCCCTGTGACGGACATCGCGGTCGGCGCGCTGCTCTTGATCACCGCCGCGCTGCTCTACGCGGTGCGTCGCGGCGTGGCCATCGAGTACTCGTGGGTGCTGCCCGTGCTCATCGTGCTCGCCGGAACCGCCCTCGCCTGGAGCCAGCTCGACGCCATGCAGCGCGGTCGGTTCCTCACCCACGCGGGCGGCCGGACACCGGTCAGCGTGCTTCGACTGCTCAGCGGTGCGGTCCTGGCCGCCCTCGGCCTGTTCCTCCTGGTGGGCCAGGACGACCCGATCGACGTGCTCCTGCGCTCCGCCGTCGCGGCGCTCGCGGTGCTGACCGGCGCCGCCCTGGTGCTGGCTCCGTGGTGGCTCCGCCTGGTTCGCGAGCTCGGCGACGAGCGCGCCGCGCGCGCGAGGGAGTCCGAGCGTGCGGACATCGCGGCCCACCTGCACGACTCCGTGCTGCAGACCCTCGCCCTGATCCGGTCCCGCGCAGAGCAGCCCGACGACGTCGCCCGGCTTGCCCGAGCGCAGGAGCGCGAGCTTCGCGAGTGGTTGTACGACGACCGGCGGACGCCGGGGACCTCGTTGGCGTCGGACCTGCGGGGGGTGGTCGCCGAGGTGGAGGACAGCCGCGGTGTCGCCGTGGACGTCGTCGTCGTCGGGGACTGCGCGCCCGACCCAGGGACTGAGGCTCTTCTGCTGGCCACGCGGGAGGCGCTGTTCAACGCGGTGAACCACGCCAGGGGGCCGTACTCGCTGTACCTGGAGGTCGCCGACAACCAGGCCGAGGTGTTCGTTCGCGATCACGGCGACGGTTTCGACCTCGCGGAGGTCCCCACCGACCGGTTCGGCGTGCGAGAGTCGATCATCGGGCGGGTGGTCCGTCGCGGCGGAACCGCATCTGTCAAGAGTCGTGAGGGCCGCGGCACGGAGGTCCATCTGGCCGTGCCAATCGTTGGAGGAGCGCCATGACGATCGACGTCGTACTCGTGGACGACCACCTGATGTTCCGGGCCGGGGTGCGCGCCTCGCTGGACGACTCCATCAACGTCGTCGGCGAGGCGGACGACGTCGACGCGGCCGTCGCGCTGGTCCGCTCGCTGCGGCCGCCCGTCGTGGTGCTGGACGTCCATCTGCCGGGCGGCATGGGGGGCGGCGGTGCCGAGGTGATCACGCAGTGCGCCGACCTGCTCGGCGACGTCCGGTTCCTGGCCCTGAGCGTCTCCGACGCGGCGGAGGACGTCGTCGCGGTGATCCGGGCAGGTGCGCGCGGGTACGTCACCAAGGCGATCTCCGGGGCCGACCTCTCCGACGCCGTCCGGCGGGTCGCCGGCGGCGACGCCGTCTTCTCCCCGCGGCTCGCGGGGTTCGTGCTGGACGCGTTCGGGGCGGCCGCCGGCGACATCGCCACCGGCGACGACGAGCTCGACCGGCTCTCCGCGCGCGAGCGCGAGGTGATGCGGCTGATCGCCCGCGGCTACTCCTACCGCGAGGTCGCCTCGGAGCTGTTCATCTCGATCAAGACCGTCGAGACCCACGTCTCGGCGGTGCTGCGCAAGCTGCAGCTGTCCTCCCGGCATGAGCTGACCCGATGGGCGGCGGCGCGCCGGCTGCTGTAGGCGTACGGGCGGCCGCTGCGCGGCTCAGGGCTGTGGGCGGAGCCGCCTAGGCTTGGGGGGCCATGAACGCCCTCCCGCCCGCGAGCCCCCACCACGACGAGTCCCGGCTCCCGACCGCGGTGCCGCCCCGTGACGACGCGTACGACCCGGCGGAGCCCCCGGACGAGGAGGCCTACGCCCGGGCAGCGAAGGCGCGGGTGGGCGCGCTCCTGGAGGGCCTCAACCCCGAGCAGCGCGAGGCCGTGCTGCACAGCGGCTCACCCCTGCTGATCGTCGCGGGCGCGGGCTCCGGCAAGACCCGCGTGCTCACCCACCGGATCGCGCACAAGCTGGCCACGGGACAGGTGCGGGCGTCCGGGGTGCTGGCGATCACGTTCACCAACAAGGCCGCCGCGGAGATGCGCGAGCGGGTGGAGGCCCTGGTCGGCCCGGCCGCTCGGGCCATGTGGGTGTCGACGTTCCACTCGGCCTGCGTGCGCATCCTGCGGCGAGAAGCGGCCACTTTGGGCCTGCGCTCGTCGTTCTCGATCTACGACGCGGCCGACTCCCAGCGGCTGCTCACCCTGGTCGGTCGCGAGCTGAGCCTCGACCCCAAGCGCTACCCGCCGAAGGGGCTCGCGTCGAGGATCTCGACGCTCAAGGACGAGCTCGTGGACCCGGAGACCTACGCTCGCACCTCCGGGGCGTCGTCCGGAGAAGCCGCTGCTTTCGACGAAGTCCTATCGACCGTGTACACGCGCTACCAGGCGCGCCTCAGGCAGGCCAACGCCCTGGACTTCGACGACCTGATCATGACCACGGTCAACCTCCTCCAGGCGTTCCCCGCGGTGGCTGAGCACTACCGGCGCCGGTTCCGGCAGATCCTGGTCGACGAGTACCAGGACACCAACCACGCGCAGTACGTGCTGGTTCGGGAACTTGCTGGAGCGGCCCACGGGTCGTCTGCGGCGGCCGCCGGGCCTGCGCTGCCTGCGGCTCCCGGGCCGTCGCCGCCTGCGGACGCCGCCGCTCCCGGCGCCGCGTCGCTGCTTCCCGCCGAGCTCACCGTCGTCGGGGACGCGGATCAGTCGATCTACGCGTTCCGCGGCGCATCGATCCGCAACATCCTGGAGTTCGAGGCGGACTACCCGAACGCGCGAACCATCTACCTCGAGCAGAACTACCGGTCGACCCAGACGATCCTGAGCGCCGCGAACGCGGTGATCGCCAAGAACACCGGTCGCAAGGAGAAGCGGCTGTGGACCGCCGAGGGCGCCGGCCCGCAGATCGTCGGCTTCGTCGCGGACAACGAGCACGAAGAGGCCCGGTTCGTGGCCGAGGAGATCGATCGGCTGACTGACACCGAGGCCGTGCGCCCCGGCGACGTCGCGGTGTTCTATCGCGCCAACGCGCAGAGTAGGGCGCTGGAAGAGGTGCTCATCCGGGTAGGACTTCCCTACAAGGTGGTCGGCGGCACCCGGTTCTACGAGCGGCGAGAGGTCAAGGACGCCGTCGCCTACCTGCGGGCGATCGCGAACCCGGACGACGACGTCAACCTGCGCCGGGTGCTCAACGTGCCGAAGCGGGGGCTGGGCGACCGCTCCGAGGCGCTGGTCGCCGCGTTCGCCGAGCGGGAGCGGATCTCGTTCGGCGCCGCACTGGAGCGTCTGGAAGAGGTCCCGGGCCTCGGCACCAGGGCGCTGACCCCGATGCGGACGTTCAGCCGGATGATGTCCGAGCTGCGCGAGCTGGCCGCCTCGGCCGGGCCGGCACAGGTGCTCGGCGCCGTGCTAGACCGCACCGGTTACCTCGCGGAGCTCCGCGCCAGCGACGACCCGCAGGACGCCTCGCGGGTGGACAACCTCGCCGAGCTGCACGCCGTCGCGTCGGAGTTCGAGGCCGCGGAGCCCGAGGGGGACCTGGCGGACTTCCTGGAGCGGGTCTCGCTCGTCGCGGACTCCGACCAGATCCCCACCGACGACCCGGCGGCCGGCGAGGGCCTGCCCGACCAGGGCGTCGTCACGTTGATGACGCTGCACACCGCCAAGGGCCTGGAGTTCCCAGTGGTGTTCGTGACCGGATGGGAGGACGGCACCTTCCCGCACATGCGCTCGCTGGCCGATCCCGACCAGCTCGCCGAGGAGCGACGCCTGGCTTACGTGGGACTGACGCGAGCCCGGCAGCGGCTGTACATCTCCCGGGCCGCGGTGCGCACCGCCTGGGGCCTGCCGAACGAGTTCCCGGCCAGCCGCTTCCTGGACGACGTGCCGGACGAGCTCGTGGACTGGCGGCGGCGGGAGAGCTCGATGGCCGCGCTGCGCGCCGGCAGCGGATGGGGCGGCGGAGCGTCCGCCTGGGGGAGCAGAGCGGCAAGCGGCGGAGAGGCAATCGCCCGAGCTCGCGCATCGACCGGCGGCGCGGCGAGCGGCGGCGCGGCGAGCGGCGGAGCCCGTGGCTCCCGCCGCACATCCGAGGACCCCGCGCCGTCCTTCGGAAAGGGCCGCATCACGAGTGACGTCCCGAACCTGTCGGTCGGTGACAAGGTCACCCACGACTCCTACGGCCTCGGCGTGGTGGTCGGCCTCGAGGGAACCGGTCCCAACGCGGTGGCGAAGATCGACTTCGGCACCGACGGGACCAAGCGCCTCCTGCTCCGCTACTCCCCGGTGACGAAGCTCTAGGGCCAGACTCCCCACTGGGGCACACCTCACGCCACGCCCGCAAACTCTCCCTGAACGGGCGCTGTCGAGGACTCCCCGCGGGCCGACTCCGGCGGTGGCCCTTGCTGACGCCAACCGGGTGGCGGGTCCGGCTCAACTTGGGCAGAGCTTTCCCCTCGGGCAG
>CAYGGX010000033.1:0-4115 GCA_964349585.1 uncultured Actinotalea sp. | reverse complement strand
GTCCTCCCGTTGGGCAGAGCTCTCCCCTCGGGCAGACCCCTCCCCTCGGGCGAGGCCCTCGACTGGCCGCGGACCGAACGACACCCCGGGCGGTCGGATCAGCGTCCCGTCACCCCGGCGGAACTCCCAACCTCCGCCGGGCCCCCAGGCGATCGCCACGTTCCGCCGATGGACCAAGTCGTGGTGGTGCCAGCAGAGCAGGACGCCCTCCGGAACCGAGGTCGGACCGTGATCGCGTACCCACCACCTGACGTGGTGCACCTCGCCCAGTGCGGGTGGTCGGTCGCAGCCCGGGTACCGACAGCAACGGTCCCGCGCTACGACCGCACGCCGCTGCGATCCGGTGTAGGTCCGCTGGCTCCGGCCCACGTCCAAGGGCTGGCTGTCGGGCCCGAACACGATCCGCGTGATCTCGCTGTCGCAGGCGATCCGGTCCAGGACCGATCGCGGGATCGGGGAGCCGTTGTCCAGCTCAGCAGGCGCCAACCCGCCCCGAGCAGCCGCTCCACTCGCCTCGGCGACGGTGGTCCCCTCGGCGGCCCTCCGCAGCGCCTGGAAGGTCTCCCAGCTGACGTGCACGCTTATGTGCGGGCGCACCTGCGCCCCGCCGCCGGCCAGTCCGCGGTCCAGAACCAGCCGGGCGAGCTCGGTCAGGGCGTGCGCACGCCGCTGGTCGGGGGTGCGGAGGTCGTCCGCAGCGGGGACGCCGATTACTCCCCGCAGTGCGGTTGCGAGCACCTCACCGTGCTCGGTGGTGAGGAACCCCTCGACGGCCACGCCGTTGTCCCGCGTGCGCAGGACCAGCCGCTCCCGGCGAACCGCGTCCTGATACTCGAGCTCGTGGGCGGCGGAGTCGACCTGGGCGGCCCAGCGCTTGACCTCGCGGTCCAGGGTGTCCGCCCGCAGTCGGCGGGCCTTGTCCACGAGAGCCGCCTCGTTCAGGTCGGGGGAGTCCGAGGCGAGCGCCAGGCGCCGGGCCTCACTCGTCGGCGCGAGCCGGGCGAGCACCTGCGCGTGCTCGAGGGTGATCTCGCCATTGGCTACGGCCTTCGCGGTGGCCGGGAGGTCCCCGTCCAGCGCCTTGCCCAGCGTTGCCTCGCGCCGAGCTGCCCCGACCGAGGAGCGGGTGCGCTCCGCCGCCCACTCCGGGAAGGTGCGCGCGCCGCCGACAGCCCACCGGCCGTCCTCCTCGACGCGGGCGAGGAGCCGCGCGGCCAGCGCGAGTGCCTGGTCGGCGGCCGAGCGGATCCGGGCGTGCACCTCGGCGGCCTCCGGGCCGTCGAGCCCGCCGACGGACCGCGCAGTGAGCGAGCCCACGGCATCGTGCAGGCGCGCCAAGTCGGCGGACCAACCCTCCGGGATCGGCACCCTGCCCCACCTGCCTCGAAAGCCGTACTCGGCCCGACGCCGTCGTCGTGCCACTAGAACTAGTGTACGAATCGCCACCGACATGGGCATTCCGGGTGCGGCCGGCTTGGGGATGGTTCGCGAAGGTGGGCCGCGGTGGACAACGACCGCGCGGCGCGGGGTAGGCGAGCGGAGAAGCGCCTCTCGGGGCGCCGGGCAGGGCAGGGCACCCCGGCAAGCCCCCGGAATGAACCCCCAGCGCACCGCCGTTACGATCATCGCAGCGCTGCGAGGGTCGCGGCGGAGGAGGCCGGACCCGGTGGACCTGTTCGAGTACCAGGCGCGCGACATCTTCGCCCGGCACGGAGTTCCCGTCCTCGACGCATACACGGCGACCACCCCGGAGCAGGCCCGAGCCGCGGCCGAACGCCTCGGCGGAGACGTTGTGGTGAAGGCCCAGGTCAAGACGGGCGGTCGCGGCAAGGCGGGCGGGGTCAAGCTCGCCCACACCCCCGACGAGGCCGCAACCCACGCCGCAGACATCCTCGGCATGGACATCAAGGGCCACACCGTCCACACGGTGATGATCGCCGCCGGGGCGCAGATCGCCGAGGAGTACTACGTCTCGATCCTGCTCGACCGGGCCAACCGCTCCTACCTCGCGATGGCCAGCGTCGAGGGCGGCGTCGACATCGAGCAGCTCGCGGTCGACCGCCCCGAGGCACTGGCCAGGATCGCCGTCGACCCGCTCACCGGCATCGACGCCGCGAAGGCCGGCGAGATCGTGCAGGCCGCAGGATTCGCCGACGACGTCGCCCCGCAGGTCGCGGAGATCCTCACCCGGCTCTGGGCGGTCTACCAGGCCGAGGACGCGACGCTCGTCGAGGTGAACCCGCTGGTGCGGACCGCCGACGGCCGGGTGATCGCCCTGGACGCGAAGGTCTCGCTCGACGACAACGCGGACTTCCGGCACCCCGACCGCGCCGAGCTCGCGGGCACCGCCGCGACCGACCCGCTCGAGCTGAAGGCCGCCGAGCACGACCTCAACTACGTGCGCCTCGACGGCCAGGTCGGGATCATCGGCAACGGGGCCGGTCTGGTGATGAGCACCCTCGACGTGGTCGCCTACGCCGGGGAGGCGCACGGCGGGATGAAGCCGGCCAACTTCCTGGACATCGGCGGCGGCGCGTCGGCCGAGATCATGGCCGCCGGGCTAGACGTGATACTCGGCGACCCGCAGGTGCGCAGCGTGTTCGTCAACGTGTTCGGTGGGATCACCGCGTGCGACGAGGTCGCCAACGGCATCACCCGCGCGCTTGAGATCCTCGGCGACGCCGCCACCAAGCCGCTCGTCGTGCGCCTCGACGGCAACAATGTCGAGGAGGGCCGGCGCATCCTGGCGGCTGCGAACCACCCGCTGGTCACGCTGGTCGACACCATGGACGGCGCCGCCGACGAGGCCGCGCGGCTCGCCGCCGAAGCCCCGGTGGCCTGAGAGTCGGCGACCCGCGAGCCGGCGACCCGAGCCCTGACCCGAACCCCAACCAACACCGGAAGCGAGCACCCACCCGCATGGCGATCTTCATCGACGAGACCTCGAGGGTCGTCGTCCAGGGCATGACCGGCGCCGAGGGCCAGAAGCACACCGCACGGATGCTCGCCGCCGGGACCGCGATCGTCGGCGGCGTGAACCCGCGCAAGGCCGGCACCTCGGTGACGTTCCCCGTCGGGGACGCCCAGACCGACGTCCCCGTCTTCGGCACGGTGGCCGAGGCCATGGCCGCAACCGGCGCGGACGTCTCGGTGGTGTTCGTCCCGCCCGCCCACGCCAAGGCGGCGGTCGTCGAGGCGGTCGACGCGGGCATGCCGCTGGTGGTCATCATCACCGAGGGCATCCCGGTGGCCGACAGCGCCCAGTTCCTCGCCCACGCGCAGGCCGCCGGCACGCGCCTGATCGGCCCCAACTGCCCGGGCGTCATCAGCCCCGGCAAGTCGAACGTCGGGATCACCCCGGCCGACATCACCGGCCCGGGCCCGGTCGGTCTCGTCTCGAAGTCGGGGACGCTGACCTACCAGATGATGTACGAGCTGCGGGACCTCGGCTTCTCCACCGCGATCGGCATCGGCGGCGACCCCATCATCGGTACCACCCACATCGACGCGCTCGAGGCCTTCGAGGCCGACCCCGAGACCGCGGCCATCGTCCTGATCGGGGAGATCGGCGGCGACGCGGAGGAGCGGGCGGCGGCCTTCATCGCCGAGCATGTCACCAAGCCGGTCGTCGGGTACGTCGCCGGGTTCACCGCCCCCGAGGGCCGGACCATGGGTCACGCGGGCGCGATCGTCTCCGGCTCCTCGGGCACGGCGCAGGCCAAGAAGGAGGCCCTTGAGGCCGCCGGCGTTCGCGTGGGCAAGACGCCGAGCGAGACCGCGGAGCTGATGCGCTCGCTGCTGCGCTGAAGCCGCTGGCCCGACGACGTCGCCTCGCCGCCGGCCCGACGACGTCGCCTCGCCGCCCCCCCGCCGACGTCGCCTCGCCGCCCCGTACGTCGCGTCCCCGTTCGGGGGCGACACGCCCGGGGCCGTCACACTGCGGCCTGACCGGGTGGGGCATGGACGATGGGTGGGTGAGCCGCCCGCCCGCCCCGCGCCAGCGCGGGCCGCACCCTGCGCCGCCGCCGGGCCGCTCCGCGCCGCCGTCGGGCCGCTCCGCGCCGCCGTCGGGCCGCTCCGCCCAGCCGCCCGGCCGCTCCGCGCCGCCCTTGCCC
>CAYGGX010000032.1:0-25815 GCA_964349585.1 uncultured Actinotalea sp. | reverse complement strand
TCCAGCCCGACGTCGGCCGCCCCGAGCAGGTCGAAGATGGTCGCCTTCTCGGTGTGGTCGGGCTGGGCGGGATAGCCGGGCGCCGGGCGGATCCCGGGGTACCGCTCCTTGATCAAGGCCGCCGTGTCGAGGCGCTCGCCCGGTGCGTACCCCCACAGGTCGACCCGGACCTCGCGGTGCAGCCACTCGGCGAAGGCCTCGGCCAGGCGGTCAGCGACGGCCTTGACCATGATCGCCGAGTAGTCGTCGCCGGCCCGCTCGTAGCCGACGGCGAGCTCCTCGGCGCCGTGGATCGCCACCGCGAACGCACCCACGTGGTCATCGGCCAGGACGTAGTCGGCGAGGGCGGTGTAACCGCCGGGACGCTCGCGCTGCTGGCGCAACGTGTGCAGCACCGCCCGGGGAGACGCCCCCGCGGCGTCGTCGTGCACCTCGATGTCGTCCCCGACCCGGCGCGCGGGCCACAGGCCGCACACCCCGCGGGCCTCGAGCAGGCCCTCGTCGACCACGCGCGCGAGCATCGCCTGGGCGTCGGCGAGGACGGCCCTCGCCTGCTCGCCCTGCCGGGGGTCGTCCAGGATGCGCGGGTAGGTACCGCGCAGCTCCCAGGCGGAGAACAGCGGCGTCCAGTCGATCACCTCGACCAGGTCGGCCAGCGCCGGTTCGACGATCCGACGGCCGAGCACCCGCGGCGCCGGGGGAGCCGGCGCCTCGATCCGCGTCGCCTCGGCCCGCGCCCGGTCGAGCGGCACCAGCGCGTGCTCCTTGTCGGCGTAGCGCGTCCGCAGCTCTTCGTACTCGGCCGTCAGCCGGCTGGCGAGCTCCTCGGGGCGGCCGAGAAGGTCGCTGACCACGCCGACGGCGCGGCTCGCGTCGACCACGTGCACCACCGTCCGGTCGTACGCCGGGTCGATCTTCACCGCGGTGTGGGCGCGGCTCGTCGTAGCCCCGCCAACCATCAGCGGCTTGCGCAGGCCCCGACGATTCATCTCGGCGGCCAGGGCGACCATCTCGTGCAGGCTGGGCGTGATCAGGCCGGACACCCCGATCACGTCGGCGTCCAGCTCCTCGGCCGAGGCCAGGATCTTCTCGGCCGGCACCATCACGCCGAGGTCGTGCACGACGAAGCCGTTGCAGCCCAGCACGACCCCGACGATGTTCTTGCCGATGTCGTGCACGTCGCCCTTCACGGTGGCCAGCACGACGGTGCCCTTGCCGCGCGGGCTGATCTCGCCGGCCGCCTCGCGCTGCGCCTTCTCGGCCTCCAGGTAGGGCGTCAGGTGCGCCACGGCGGCCTTCATCACCCGGGCGGACTTGACCACCTGGGGCAGGAACATCCTCCCCGCGCCGAACAGGTCACCGACCACGTTCATGCCGTCCATCAGGGGGCCCTCGATGACCGCGAGCGGGGAGCCGAGCTCGCGGTACGCCTCCTCGGCGTCGTCCGCCACGTGTTCGACGACGCCGTGCACCAGGGCGTGCGAGAGGCGCTCGCCCACGGGCAGGTCGCGCCAGGCCTGGGCGGCGGGGGCGTCCTTGGCGACGTCCTTGTAGCTCTCCGCCAGGGCGATCAGCCGCTCGGTCGCGTCCGGGCGCCGGGCGAGGATCACGTCCTCGACCGCGGCGCGGAGCTCCGGGTCCAGGTCGGTCTCGACGGTGAGCATCCCGGCGTTGA
Source organism: uncultured Actinotalea sp. (assembly GCA_964349585.1). GTDB lineage: Bacteria > Actinomycetota > Actinomycetes > Actinomycetales > Cellulomonadaceae > Actinotalea. Next base: position 24,140 of record CAYGGX010000032.1, on the reverse strand, counting down.
CGATGCCCATGTCGAGGCCCGCGTCGATGGCGTGGCCGAGGAAGACGGCGTGCATCGCCTCGCGCACGTGGTTGTTCCCGCGGAACGAGAACGAGACGTTGCTGACTCCCCCGCTGGTGAGCGCGCCGGGCAGGTTGGCCTTGATCCAGCGGACCGCCTCGATGAAGTCCAGGGCGTACCGGTCGTGCTCGGCCATCCCCGTGGCGACAGTGAGCACGTTGGGGTCGAAGATGATGTCGTGCGGGGGGTACCCGGCCTGCTCCGTGAGCAGCCGGTAGGCGCGCGCGCACACCTCCGTCCGACGCTCCAGGGTGTCGGCCTGACCGCTCTCGTCGAAGGCCATCACCACGACCGCGGCGCCGTAGCGGCGGATCCGCCGGGCGCGCTCGAGGAACGTCTCCTCGCCGTCCTTCAGCGAGATCGAGTTGACCACGCCCTTGCCCTGGAGTCGCCTCAGACCGGTCTCGATGACCGCCCAATCCGACGAGTCGATCATCACCGGCACGCGGGCGATGTCCGGCTCGACCGCGAGCAGGTTCAGGAAGCGGCCCATCGTCTCCGGGCCGTCGAGCATCGCGTCGTCGACGTTGACGTCGATGATCTGCGCCCCGCCCGCGACCTGCTGGGCCGCGATGGCGACCGCCGCGGCGTCGTCGCCGGCCGCGATCGCCTTCGCGAACCGGGGGCTGCCGGTGATGTTGGTGCGCTCGCCGACGTTGATGAAGGGGATCTCGTCCGTCCGGACCAGCGGCTCCAGACCGGCGAGCCGCAACCGGGCCGACGGCTCCGGCGGGACCCGCGGCGCCAGGCCGGCGACGGCGTCGGCGATCATCCGGATGTGGTCGGGCGTGGTGCCGCAGCAGCCGCCCACGATGTTCAGCAGCCCGTCGGCCGCGTACTCGCCGAGGACGCTCGAGACCTGCTCGGGCGTCTCGTCGTACTCGCCGAAGGCGTTCGGCAGGCCGGCGTTGGGGTGGGTCGAGACGAGCTTCGAGGTGGCCCCGGCGAGCTCGCGCAGGTGGGGCCGGAGCTGGGCCGGGCCGAGGGCGCAGTTGAGGCCCACCGAGAGGACGTCGGCGTGCTCCGTGCTGATCGCGAACGCCTCGGGGGTCTGGCCCGACAGGGTGCGCCCGCTGGCGTCGGTGATCGTTCCCGACAGCATGATCGGGGCCCGCCGCCCGGCCGCCGCGAAGGCCTCCTCGCAGGCGAAGAGCGCGGCCTTGGCGTTGAGGGTGTCGAACACCGTCTCGATCAGGAGCAGGTCCACCCCGCCGGCCAGCAGCGCGGCGATCTGCTCGGTGTAGGCCTCGACGAGCTGGTCGAACGTGACGTTGCGGAAGCCCGGCCGCTCGACGTCCGGCGAGAGCGATGCGGTCCGGTTGGTCGGCCCTACCGAGCCGGCGACCCAGCGCTGCCGCCCGTCGCGCGCCTGGTACTCGTCCACGACGGAGCGCGCGACGCGGGCGGCGGCCTCGTTGATGGCGGAGACGAGGTGCTCCGTCCCGTAGTCCGCCTGGGAGATCGCGGTCGCCGTGAACGTGTGGGTCTTTGTGATGTCCGCGCCCGCGTCGAGGTAGGCGCGGTGCAGGTCCGCATTGAGGTCGGGTCGGGTGAGGGGGAGCAGGTCGAAGTTGCCGACGTAGCTGCGATCGGGGTCGAGGCCCTCGACCCGGAAGTCGTCCTCGGTGAGCCCGGCCCGCTGGAACCACGTGCCGTACGGACCGTCGAGCACGAGGATCCGCTCGCGCGCACAGTCGGAGATGTCCTGGGTGGGGCTCACCGGGTCATTGTCCTACCCGGCGCCGCGCCGGCCCCGCCATTTCCGCGGCGGGCGTAGATCAGCGCAGCGCGGGGCAACTTCGAACTCGGAGCGGTCATCCAGTGGTCAGCACGCGAGGTCGACGCCGCCATTCCGTGTGGATTCCTCGAACTCGGCGGGTGGCTGGGCGTGGGGGGCCCCGCGCGGCTCCGGCCGAGGGGGCAGGATGTGACTGTGATCGAGGCCTTCACCGCCGAGGACGTGCGCGCCGCGGAGCAGCCGCTGCTCGCGGCGGAGCGGGGGTTCGGGGGCGGCCTGATGCATCGGGCCGCCACGGCGGTCGAGGTGGCCGTCCGCGGCGAGCTGCGGCGCCGGCGGGGCGTCGTCCCGGGGTCCGTCGTCGTGGGCCTGATCGGCCCCGGGAACAACGGCGGGGACACGCTGCACGCCCTGGCCCGGCTGGCCCGGCACGGGGTGCGGGCGATCGCCCTGCTGACGGCCAAGCCGCACGACGGCGGACTCGCGGCCCTGGTCTCGGCGCACGGCCGGGTTGCCGGCCTGGTGGCGGATCTCCCGGGCGAGCCGCCGCCCGCCGACCCGGTCGCCCTCTGCCTGGGCGCTGACGTGCTGCTGGACGGGCTCCTGGGCATCGGCGGTCGCGGTGGCCTGCGGGGTGCTGCAGCGGAGCTGATCGCCGCCCTGTCCGATGACCTGCCCCGGGCGGGAGGGAACGCGCCGCTGATCATCGCGGTCGACTCACCGAGCGGCATCGGGGTCGACGACGGAGGGGTGACCGGCCCGGTGCTCCGCGCCGACCGGACCGTCACGTTCGGGGTCGCCAAGCCCGGCCTCCTGCTGCCGCCGGCCGCGGACCTAGCGGGCCGCCTCACGGTCGTCGACCTGGGCCTGCGGCCGGTGCTGGCCGACCAGGCGCGCACCCCTGCGGTGTCCCGCCTGACCCGGGACGACGTCGCCGCGCTCTGGCCGGTCCCGGGCCCGACGGACCACAAGTACACCCGCGGGGTGGTCGGCCTGGTCGCGGGCACGACGGCGTTCCCGGGGGCCGCGGTACTGTCGGCCGGCGGTGCGCTCGGCGCCGGTGCCGGGATGGTGCGGCACGTCGGTCCCGACCCCGCGCGCCGGGCCGTGCTCGCCGCGCACCCGGAGGTGGTGACCGGCAGCTCGGTCGATGTCCAGGTGCAGGCGTGGGTGGTCGGCCCCGGGGTCGGCGACGACGACGAGCAGGCCGCCCGGGCGCGGGATGCGCTGGACAACGCCCTCGAGGCGGGCATCCCCGCCGTGGTGGACGCCGGGGGACTTGAGGTTCTCCCCGAGCACCTCGCGCCGCACGTCGTGCTCACCCCGCACGCCGGCGAGCTCAGCCGGCTGCTTGGGGCGCGGGGGATCGACGCCGGCCGAGCGGAGATCGAGGCGGCGCCGCTGCGCTGGGCGCGCGAGGCGGCAGCGGTAACCGGCGCGACGATCCTGCTCAAGGGGCACACCACCGTCGTCGTGGGGCACGGGGAGGCCACGGCGGACGTCGTCTTCGCGCAGCGGGACGCGCCGGCATGGCTGGCTGCCGCCGGCGCCGGGGACGTGCTGGCCGGGTTGCTCGGCGCCCTGCTGGCGGCCCGGGCCGACGAGGTCCGCGATGGCCTCGCCGCCGAGCTGGCCGCCGCGGCCACGCTCGTCTCGGGCCTAGCAGCGCGGGCCGCCAACCCCGGCGGGCCGCTGACCGCGGGCGGCGTCGCGCGCGCCCTGCCGCGCACCATCGCCGCCCTGCTGGCGGGCGAGCCCCCGCGTGGTGCAGCGCGGCGCATCCACATCCACCGCGCGACGCGTCGCGTGGTGTCCCGATGATGTCCGATCGAGGCTGCACGGCGGCGTCCTGCCTTCTGGGACACTGGCGGGCGTGAACGAGTACCCGTCCCGCGCCGTGATCGACCTGTCGGCCATCCGGGACAACGTCGCGGCTCTCGCCGCGCGGGCCCGGACCGCCGAGGTGATGGCGGTGGTGAAGGGGGACGGCTACGGGCACGGCCTGCTGCCCAGCGCCCGGGCGGCGGTGGCCGGCGGCGCGACCTGGCTGGGCGTCGCGCAGATCGGCGAGGCGCTCGAGCTGCGTGCCGCAGGGCTCGAGACCGCGATCCTCGCCTGGTTGTACGCCCCGGGTGCTCCGCTGGACCGGGCCGTCGAGGCCGACATCGACCTGTCGGTGGCGGCACCGTGGGCCCTCGCCGAGGTGGTCGCGGCCGCCCGGTCCACCGGGCGGACGGCGCGGATCCACGTGAAGGTCGACACGGGCCTGGGACGCGGCGGGGTGATGCCCGACGAGTTCGACGCGCTGCTCGACGCCGCCCTCGCGGCGCAGGCGGAAGGTGCCGTCCGGCTGGTCGGGCTGTGGTCGCATCTCGCCTGGGCCGATGCGCCGGAGCACCCGACCGTCGTAACGCAGGGTGAGGTCTTCGCCGAGGCGATCGCCCGGGCGGAGCGGCGCGGCGCCCGGTTCGAGGTGCGGCACCTGGCGAACTCCGCGGCGACGCTCACGGCGACCGCGATGCACTACGACCTGGTGCGCCCCGGCCTGGCGGTGTTCGGGCTCTCGCCGATCCCCCGGCTCGCCGGGCCGGCGGACCTGCGGCTGCGTCCGGCGATGCGGGTCGAGGCCACCCTGACGCTGGTCAAGCGCGTCCCGGCCGAGCACGGCGTCTCCTACGGGCACGCCTACGTGACCCCGGAGGCCACGGTGCTCGGCGTGGTGCCACTCGGCTACGCGGACGGGATCCCGCGGCACGCGTCGGGGACCCGGTACCGGCCGGGCGGCCCGGTGCAGGTGGGTGAGCGTCGCCTCGGAGTCGCCGGGCGGGTCTGCATGGACCAGTTCGTGGTCGACCTGGGCCCGGGCGCCCGGGAGGTCGCCGGCGACCGGGTCGTCCTGTTCGGCGCCGGGGCGGACGGTGAGCCCACGGCGGAGGACTGGGCCCGCACCGTGGGCACCATCTCGTACGAGATCGTCACCCGGATCGGCTCCCGGGTGCCACGCGAGTACGTGGAGGTGCCCGACGACGTCGTCGTGCCCGGGGCGAGCGCGGCCGTCGCCGAAGGCGTGTCGCCGGGGGCGCCGGGGGCCGCCCCGGATGCCCCGGACAGCGCTGCCCCGGACGGCGTCCCGGAGGCCGCGGACGGCGCCCCGTCCGTCCCGAAGAAGAAGAAGAAGCCGGCACGTTCCGCCGCGGAGCCAAAGCCCGTCGACGGCACGGGCGACGCGTGACCCCGCAGGCGCACGTCGAGCTGATCGACGCGGAGGCGACGCGCGGCTACGGCCGGGCCCTGGCCGCACTGCTCGGCGCGGGCGACCTGGTGGTGCTCACCGGCGCGCTCGGATCGGGCAAGACCACGCTGACCCAGGGGATCGGTGACGGGCTCGACGTGCGCGGGCAGGTCGCCTCGCCGACGTTCATCATCGCCCGGGTGCACCCCTCGCTGCGCGGCGGACCTCCCCTGGTGCACGTCGACGCCTATCGGCTCGGGTCGATGGAGGAGCTGGACGCCCTCGACCTGGACGCCGGGTTGGACGAGTCGGTCACGGTCGTGGAGTGGGGTGAGGGGCTGGTCGAAGTGCTCTCCACCGATCGGCTCGAGGTCCGGATCGATCGGCCGCACGGCGGGCTGGACACCTCGGCCGCCGTGATCGACGCCGAGGTGGGCGTGCGGCACGTCACGGTGACCGGCGTGGGCCCGCGATGGGCGGGCGTCGAGCTGCCCGACCGACCACCGATGGCAGGATGAGTCGCGTGCCGGTCCTCGCCCTCGACACCTCGGGCGAAATCGCCGTGTCCCTTGTTGCGCGTGGCGTCGTCCTTGCGGCCCGGCGCGTCACCGAGGACCGTCGCCACGCGGAGCTGCTCGGACCGATGGTCACCGACGTGCTCGCGGAGGCCGGCGTCCGGCCGGCCGAACTGAGCGCCGTCGTCGTCGGTACGGGTCCCGCACCGTTCACCGGGCTGCGGGCGGGCCTGGTCACCGCGCGCGTGCTGGGGTTCGCACTGGGCATCGAGGTGCACGGCGTGTGCAGCCTGGACGCGCTCGCCGCGCAGGCGTACCAGGCGGGCGCCGAGGGCGAGGTGCTGGTCGTCACCGACGCGCGGCGGCGCGAGGTCTACGCCGCCCGGTACCGCAGGCGTGCCCCGGACGTCGAGCTGCTGGCGGGCCCGGTCGTGGAGCTCCCGGCCGCCGCGGCCGAATCGGTGGACGGTGCGGTCGTGGTCGGACCGGGCGCCGCGCTCTACCCGGACCTGCTGCCACCCGCGCCGGGCGCGCCGCTCGCGGTCGACCCGGCCGTGCTTGCCGCGCTGGCCCTGGCCCGGGCCGCCCGCGGGTTGCCGCTGCCCACCGAGCCGCTGTACCTGCGGCGGCCCGATGTGACGCCGTCCCTTGCCGCCAAGCGGGTCGCCGGGTGACGGGCTCGTTCCCGGTGCCGCTGCGCCCGCTCGGACCGGACGACGTGCCGCGGGTCGCGGAGCTGGAGACGGAGCTGTTCGGCCCGTCGGCCTGGAGCGAGGCGATGATCCGCGGGGAGCTCACCGCGCCCGGTCGCTGGTACGTCGCCGCCGACGATCCCGCCGGCGCCGCGCTCGACGACGACGCGGTCGTCGGGCAGCGTCTGGTCGGTTACGCCGGCCTGTGGTTCGACGGCGACGTCGCCCAGGTCATGACCATCGGGGTGGCCACCGCGATGCAGCGGCAGGGCATCGGAACGGCACTCCTCGCGGCCCTCCTGGAGCGCTCCCGCACCCTGGGGGCCTCGGCCGTGCTGTTGGAGGTGCGGGTCGACTCTCCGGCGGTTGCCCTCTACGAGCGGTTCGGGTTCGAGGTCCTGGGCCGCCGGCACCGGTACTACCAGCCCGAGGATGCCGACGCCTGGACCATGCGGCTGGACCTGGGGAGCGCCGTTGACTGAGGTGCGGTTCACCCGGAGGCGCGTGCCGGAAGCGCACCCGGCCGCCCCTACTCTGGCTGCATGACCGGCTCGCTCGTCCTCGGCATCGAGACCTCGTGCGATGAGACGGGCGTCGCCCTGGTCCGGCTGACCGGCGCGACCACCGAGCTGCTGGTGGACACGGTCGCCAGCTCGATGGACGAGCACGCCCGCTTCGGCGGGATCATCCCGGAGATCGCGTCCCGCGCCCACCTCGAGGCCATGGTGCCGACAATCGAGCGGTCGCTCGGGGAGGCTGCGCTCGAGCTGAGCCAGGTCGACGCGGTAGCGGTGGCCGCCGGCCCCGGGCTGGTCGGGCCGCTCACCGTCGGCGCGGCCGCGGCCAAGGCGCTGGCCGTCGCCCTGGACCGCCCCCTGTACGGCGTCAACCACGTCATCGGGCACATCGCCGTGGACGAGCTGGTGCACGGCGCGTTCCCGGACCGGTTCATGGGGCTGGTGGTCTCCGGCGGGCACTCCTCACTGCTGCTGATCGACGACGTCGCCACGGCGGTGACGGAGCTGGGCCAGACGCTCGACGACGCCGCGGGCGAGGCGTTCGACAAGGTGGGCCGGCTGCTCGGCCTGCCCTACCCCGGGGGACCGCACATCGACCGGCTCGCCCGCGACGGGGATCCCGAGGCGATCCGCTTCCCCCGCGGCCTCACCGCCGCCAAGGACCAGGCGGCGCACGCGTACGACTTCTCGTTCTCGGGGCTCAAGACGGCCGTTGCTCGATGGGTGGAGGCCCGGCAGGACGCCGGCCAGGACATCCCCTTGCCCGACGTCGCGGCCTCCTTCGCGGCGTCGGTCGCCGATGTGCTGACCGCCAAGACCATCGCCGCCTGCCACCGGCACGACGTGGACACCCTCGTGATCGGCGGCGGCTTCTCGGCGAACTCCCAGCTGCGCGACCTGGCCGCCCAGCGCTGCGCCGACGCCGGGATCACGGTTCGCATCCCACCGATCCGGTACTGCACCGACAACGGGGCGATGATCGCCGCGCTCGGGGCGGCCGCCCTGCGTGCGGACGTCGCGCCGTCTGCCCTCGACCTCCCGGTGGACTCCTCGATGCCCCTGACGTTGATCACGGTCTGATGGACGCGCGCGGCCTCGCCCGGCGGGTAGGCAGCCTTGCCGCCCTGCTCAGCATCGGCGCGCTGGTCCTCGGGGCCACCCCGACCGGCGCGGCGGTCGTCCCACGTGCGGTGGTACCCGCGTCGATGCCCGACGACGCCGCCCGGGCCGGAGTGGCGCTCGGGCCCCCGCACGCGGTGTCAACGGCGATCACCGGCCCGGTATGGGGGCCCGCGCCGGCCCCGGCGCCCTCGCTGCCGGTGGCGGGCCCGGCGGAGGTTGCCAACCCGCGTACCGGCTGGGGACCCTCGCTCGACACGGTCGAGGCGGCCAGGCTCGCGGTGGCCGGGATGAGCCTCGAGCAGCTCGCCGGCCAGGTGCTGGTCGCCCGGTACTGGGAGTCGGACCCGGCTGCCGCGGGCCTGCTCGTCAGCCGCTGGAACCTCGGCGGCGTGATCCTGATGGGCGAGAACATCCGCACGCCGGAGCAGGTGGTCGCGACGACAGCCGCGGTGCACGGTGCCGTGCAGGCGAGCGGCCGGACGTGGCCGGGGATCGTGGCGGTGGACCAGGAGGGCGGGCGCGTCGAGCGGCTCCGCGGTCTGGTCACGTCCCTGCCGACGCTCGCCGATCTCGGCGTGGTCGGTCCCGACGCGACCCGTGCCGGCTTCGAGGGCCTGGGCCGCGAGCTCCGAGCGCTCGGCATCACGATGAACATGGCGCCCGTCGCCGACGTGACCATCGGCCCCGAGGACCCGACCATCGGGGACCGCTCGGCCTCCACCGATCCGGGGGTGGTCTCGGTGATCGCGCTGGCGGCGAGCCGCGGCCTGCTCGATGCGGGGGTGGTCCCGGTGCTCAAGCACTTCCCGGGACACGGGTCGGTGACCACCGACAGCCACGTGGCGCTCCCCGTGCAGCCGGCGAGCCTCGCGGAGCTCGAGTCGCGCGACCTGCTGCCGTTCCGTGCAGGCATCGCGGCCGGCCTGCCGGTCGTGATGACCGGCCACCTGGACATGACCCAGCTCGACCCGGGGGTGCCGGCGTCGCTCTCCCCGGCGACGTATCGGCTGCTGCGCGAGCTCGGGTTCGAGGGTGTCGCCGTCACCGACTCGCTGGCGATGGCGGCCGTGCCGAAGCCCGTGCCCGGTCAGGAGGCCGTCACGGCCCTGGTCGCGGGCGCCGACCTGATCCTGATGCCGTCGGACGTCGGCGCGGCGCACGCCGCTATCGTTGCGGCCGTCCGAGACGGCAGCCTGAGCGCGGAGCGGCTGACCGAGGCGGCGGTCCGGGTCGTGGCCCTGCAGATGTGGTTCGCCGAACGCTAGAGCGGCTTGCCCGCCCGCATCTCGGCGACCAGCGAGGCGACGACGGCGTCCAGCTCGCCCCCGTTGCGCCGGGCCACCGCCCGCTGCCGCTGGTAGCTGGCGCCCTTGCGCAGGATGGTCCGGATCCCGTCCAGCTCCTCGGCGCAGCCCAGCCGCTCCGCGACCGGCTCGAGCTCGGTGAGGAGCTTGGCGGCCGCGTCGGTGACGAGCTCCTCGTTGCCGGCCCTGTCCAGGATGATGATCGCATCCATCCCATACCTGGCGGACCGCCACTTGTTCTCCTGGGTGAACCAGGGCGGCAGGGTCGGTGGCTCGCGGCCGTCGTCGAGCATCGTGGAGAAGTGCTCAACCAGGCAGTGGATCATCGCGGCGAACGCCAGGACCTCGGTGAGGTTGGAGGCGCCGTCGCAGATCCGCATCTCCAGCGTGCCGAACCGCGGGGAGGGCCGCAGGTCCCAGCGGATCTCGTCGACCTCGTCGATCACGCCGGTGAGCACCATGTCGGAGGTGTACGCCTCGAAGGCCTCCCACGTGTCGAACTCGAACGGCAGGCCGGCGGTCGGCAGCTGCTGGAACATCAGCGCCCGGTTCGACGCGTAGCCGGTGTCCTTGCCGCCCCAGAACGGCGAGGACGCGGACAGCGACTGCAGGTGCGGGTAGCAGGTGAGCACCGAGCGGAGGATGGGCAGCACCTTCGCGCGGTCCTCGATCCCGACGTGCACGTGCACGCCGTAGATGAGCATCTGCCGGCCCCACCACTGCGTCCGGTCGATGAGCGTCGCATACCGCTGCTTGTCGGTGACCTTCTGCTGCGTCCAGCGCGCGAAGGGGTGCGTACCCGCGCACATCAGCTCCACGCGCAGCGGATCGGTCACCTCGCGGAGCACCTCGATGCTGCGCTCGAGGTCGTCGCCGGCCTCGCGCACGGTGTGACACACGCCCGAGACGATCTCGACGGTGTTCAGCAGGAGCTCCTGCTTGATGGTCGGGTGCTCGCCACCGCCGGGAGGCGCGACGGCGTCCAGCACGGTCTGGGCCACCTGCCGCAGGTCCCCGCTGTCGGTGTCGACGAGGGCCAGCTCCCACTCGATGCCGACGGTGGACCGCTCGGAGGCGGCGAAGGGGATCCTCATGCGACCGGCTCCACGAGCAGCACCCGCTGGGTCCCCGCCACCCTGGTGAGCACGATCGTCGCCTCCCCGTCGCCGCGCAGGTCGAGCTGGCGGCGCAGCTGCTCGGGCCCCACGGCGGTGCCGCGCTTCTTGATCGTGAGCCGCCCGACGCCCCGGGCGCGCAGCAGCGAACGGAGCTGCTTGAGCCCGAACGGCATGGTGTCCAGCACCCGGTAGGCCGTAGCCACCTCGCTCGGGGCGAGGGTGTCCGTCGTCACGTAGGCAATCGTGGCGTCCACCAGCCGCCCGTGCACCTGCTCCGCGACCAGCGACACCAGGCCGGATCGGATCACCGCGCCGTCCGGCTCGTACAGGTAGGCACCGACCGGCCCGACGTCGGCCCGTGGCGCCCCTCCCGTCGGCTCGCGCAGCGTCGTGGCTCCCCCCTTGCGGATGACCAGTGCGCCGCGCCCGGGGCCGTCCGGTGCGAGCGGCCCGAACCAGAGGCCGGCCTCGACGACGTCGCCGCCGACGCTCACCCACTGCGCCTCGGCGTCCGGCGGGAGCGCGGAGTGGCGGATGCCCGGGGCGACCTTGACGCCGACGGCCGGCACCTGGTCGCGAAGGGCGAGCACGGCGTCCAGCGGGGGCGTGCCGGCCGCGGGGTCGTGCCGCCGGGCGCCCTGGGCGGAGCGGCGGGCCGGGTCCGCGAAGATCCCGTCGACCCCCTCCGCCCCGAAGTCGACGGACAGCCCGTCCGCGTGGCGCACCTCGGCGTCGGGGAAGTGCCGCATGTTGACCGTCGCCACGGCCGCGGTCAGCTCGTCCGAGTCGACCGCCAGCACGCGAAGGCCAAGGGCCGCGAGCGCCATCGAGTCCCCGCCGATGCCGCAGGTGATGTCCGCGACGTGCGCGCAGCCGGCGGACAGGTACCGGCGGGCGTGCCGGGCGCCCACCACCAGTCGGGTGGCCTGCTCGAGCCCGGCGGGGGTGAAGATCATCCCGTCGGCGAACGAGTCGAACTTGTCCCGGGCCTTGGCACGCAGCCGGGACTGGGTGAGCGCGGCGGCGACGAGGCCGGGGTCGATGCCCTCCCGGTGCAGCCGCTCGGACAGCGCGAGCGCCCGCCGCTCGTCGTAGGGCGGCAGCGCGCCGAGCAGGGCCCATCCCTCCGGGCTGAGCAGCTGGGACAGCGCGCGCGAGTCCACGAGGGCGATCCTCGCACGACGCGGCACCGGGCGTGTCCCCGCGCAGCGCCCGCGATTGGCACTCGTGTTGACCGAGTGCTAACGCCCGACCTAGATTGCTCCTAGCACTCTCGGCATCCGGGGGTGACAGCCGCTCGGTCGGGTTGACCGGCACCCGCGACGACGGGCAGCCACGACTGCGGCGAGTGACAACGTCCGTTCCCACGACTGCGAAGGGGAGGTCCGCTGTGTCGGTCTCCATTAAGCCGCTCGAGGACCGGGTCGTCGTACGTGCGCTCGAGGCAGAGCAGACGACGGCATCCGGTCTTGTCATCCCGGACACCGTCAAGGAGAAGCCCCAGGAGGGCGAGGTCCTGGCGGTCGGGCCCGGCCGTATCGACGACAACGGTCAGCGGGTGCCGCTGGACGTCTCAGTCGGCGACCGCGTGATCTTCAGCAAGTACGGCGGCACCGAGGTCAAGTACGACGGCCAGGAGCTGCTGATCCTGTCGGCGCGCGACATCCTCGCCGTCGTCGTCAAGTAGTCACGCCGCGCGCTCGCGCGAGCGCGTGCACTGGCGCGAAGAAGGCCCCGCCCGGGTTGTCCGGACGGGGCCTTCTTCGATCGTGCGCGGGAGGGCGGTCCCGGTCACGATCCGGCCATCAGCCGACCTTGCGCAGACGCCGGCTGAGCATCTCGGCGCGCTCCTCCTCCGACAGGCCGCCCCACACCCCGAAGGGCTCGCGGACGGTGAAGGAGTGCTCGCGGCACATCTCCAGGACGGGGCACTCGGCGCAGATCGCCTTGGCGGCCTCGGCACGACGTCGTCGTGCGGCACCTCGCTCACCCTCGGGGTGGAAGAACAGCGTGGGGTCGGCCTCGCGGCACTTCCCCTCGTACTGCCACTCCCAGAGGTCCATCACCGGACCGGGCAGTCGCGAGATCTCCGTCATCGGGGTCCTCCTGTTGTCGGGGCTCGTGCCTGGTGCCCAACTTAGAACCGCGCCAGGAGTGGGTCAAGCCCCTTGGTCAAACTGCTTCGGAGGGGTAAGGGCGGGCGCGATTGTCCGGTATGCCGGGATGCGGCCGGTGTTCTGGCGGGGTACAGACCTCGGAATCGCGCCTGATCCTGGCGTAGCGCGCCAGGATCAGGGCACAATCGCGTCATGGATGAGCGCCCAGGAGTCGACCCGGGCGTCTCACGTTCTGGCCAGGCGGATCCCCTGGATGAGACGACCGACATGACGCACGGCGCAACCCGGCCGCACGACCACCAGGACCAGCCGACCGAGCGGGCTGCGGAGTCGCGGCACGCCGGCCCAGCCCTGAGCGTGGCCGCGGTCGCACGCCGCCTGGGGGTGGCCCCGGCGACGCTGCGCACCTGGGACCGCCGCTATGGGCTGGGGCCTTCGGAGCACATGGCCGGGGCGCATCGGCGCTACTCGTCGGGCGACGTCCGGCGCCTGCTCGTCATGCGGCGCCTGACGCTGGAGGGGGTTGCGCCCTCCGAGGCGGCGCGGGCGGCGCTCGCGGCCCCCGACGACGCGGGGCCGGATCCCCACGTGCCCTCGATGACCGAGGTGATGGACGCCTATGCGAGCGCCGAGCCGATGGCCGCGGACCCGGCCGGGCTGGCCGCCGCGTCTTCGTCGTTCGACAACGCCGCCGTCCGGTGGGTGCTCACCCGGGTGCACCCGCGCGACGTGCTGGCATGGTGGACGGACCTCGTGGAGCCGGCGCTGGGCGCCGTCGCCGGCCGCGGGGCGATCATGCGGCCCGGTGAGGGAGTCGGCTCGGCGCTGACGGCGGCGGCCTTCGCGGAGCTCCGGAGCAGGGCGGTGGCGGCCGCGACGCACCTCGACTCCGCCCCGGTGACGGTCCTCCTGGTCCCGACCGGGAGCCCGGACGAGCTGCACGTGCACGTCCTGGCCACCGCTCTGCAGTCCAACGGGGTGCGCGCGAGGGTCCTCGCGTGGTCGGTGCCCGCAGAGGTGACGGCGGCCCTCGAGCAGCTGTCGCCCGCCGCGGTGGTGATCACCGCACGCGATGCCCCGCCCGGGTCCCTCGCGCCGGTGCTGGACGCGGTCCGTGCCCGGTTCGCCGAGCTGCCGGTGTTCGTGCACCAAGAGGGTGGTGCGCCCCTCGACCTGCCACCCGGGGCCGACGTGCACCGGGTGCGGACCATGCCGGGCGCCCTGCACGAGGTCCTGGCCGTCGTCTGAACGGCCGACGGGTTCACCCGCGCTTTACCTAACGTGGACGTCCCCGAACACCGATGATGATCGAGCACGGTTCCCCCAGGTCCCGGTGTGCCCATCGGGCGTGCGGCAGCGGAAGGAGACGCATGGCAGGCGTCGTCGTATGCCATGGCTCCGCGGCCGTCCGCGAGCGGATCGTCGCAGCGGCGCACGGCGTTCCGGCGCTCGCGCCCGCGCGCGGTGCGGGAAGCCTCGAGGAGCTGGTGTCGCTCACGAAGCAGATGCCACCCGCCCTTGTGCTCCTGGACACCCGGTTGCCCGGCGCCGGGCCGATCGAGGTGCTGCGGCACCTCCGCGACAACGAGGGGTCCCCCGTGGTGATCATGATTGCGGTCCAGGGAGACGAGATCACGCTCGATCGCGCCATCGCGCTCGGCGCGCGCGGGTACCTCGCCCCCGATGTCGAGCGGAGCGAGCTCGCGGCCGTCGCCGCCCACACCCTCGCCGCCACGGTCGTCGCCCACGCGACCCCCGGGCTCAACGGTGCGCCCCACCAGGCGCCCCGGATGCCGAACGGCGCGTCCCCGGTCGAGCTGACCCGACGCGAGCTAGAGGTGCTGGTCGGGATGAGCAACGGCCGGTCGAACGCGCAGATCGGCGCGGACCTGTTCCTCTCCGAGGACACCGTCAAGACGCACGCCCGCCGGCTGTTCCGCAAGCTGGGCGCGGCAGACCGCGCGCAGGCGGTCGCGATCGGGCTGCGGCAGGGCCTGATCCGCTGACCGGTGCGCCGTCGCCGAGCGGCGCCGCTTGCTGCTTGGTCGGGCCCAGCATCGGCCACCGGGCGTTGCGTACTATTCCCAAGGTGAGCGCGTTCGAGCCCGGTCCATCGCCCGCCACCGACCCCTCCGAGCCCGCCAACCCGTTCGGGATGATCGGTCTCACCTACGACGACGTCCTGCTGCTGCCCGGCGAGACCGACGTCATCCCGAGCGAGGCGGACACGACCTCACGCCTCACGCGTGCCATCTCCATCCACATCCCGTTGGTCAGCGCGGCGATGGACACCGTCACCGAGGCGCGGATGGCCGTGGCGATGGCCCGCCAGGGCGGGATCGGCGTGCTGCACCGCAACCTGTCCGCCGCCGACCAGGCGCACCAGGTAGACCTGGTCAAGCGGTCCGAGTCGGGGATGATCTCCGACCCCGTGACCGTGGGTCCCGAGGCGACCCTGTCCGAGCTCGACGCCCTGTGCGGCAAGTACCGGGTGTCCGGGCTCCCGGTGGTGGACGACGAGCGCCGCCTGCTCGGGATCATCACGAACCGCGACCTGCGCTTCGTCGCCCGGTCCGACTACGCGTCCCTGCGGGTGCGTGACGTGATGACCGCCCAGCCGCTGATCACCGCCCCGGTGGGGATCGCGCGCCCGGACGCCGCCGCCCTGCTCGCCAAGCACAAGGTGGAGAAGCTCCCACTGCTGGACGACGCCGGTCGCCTGGCCGGCCTGATCACCGTCAAGGACTTCGTCAAGTCCGAGCAGTTCCCGCAGGCCACCAAGGACGACGAGGGTCGCCTGGTGGTCGGCGCCGCGGTCGGGTTCTTCGGCGACGCGTGGGAGCGGGCCGTCGCGCTGGTCGAGGCGGGCGTCGACGTGCTCGTGGTGGACACCGCCAACGGGCACGCCCGCCTGATGCTCGACATGGTGCGACGGATCAAGTCCGACCCCGCCACCCGGCACGTCCAGGTGATCGGCGGCAACATCGCCACCTACGAGGGCGCCCGGGCCCTGGTGGACGCCGGGGTGGACGCGGTGAAGGTCGGTGTCGGGCCTGGCTCGATCTGCACCACCCGGGTGGTGGCCGGCGTCGGCGTCCCGCAGGTGACGGCGATCCACGAGGCGGCCAGGGCCTGCAAGCCGGCCGGCGTGCCCGTGATCGGTGACGGCGGCCTGCAGTACTCCGGCGACATCGCCAAGGCCATCGTGGCCGGCGCCGACTCGGTGATGCTCGGCGGCCTGCTGGCCGGCTGCGACGAGAGCCCCGGCGACCTAGTGTTCGTCAACGGCAAGCAGTTCAAGCGCTACCGGGGGATGGCCTCGCTCGGCGCGATGCAGTCCCGCGGGGACCGGCGCTCGTTCTCCAAGGACCGGTACTTCCAGGCGGACGTGTCCGACGACGAGGTCATCACCGAGGGCATCGAGGGCCAGGTGCCCTACCGCGGCCCGCTGGCGGCCGTGGCCCACCAGCTGGTGGGCGGGCTGCACCAGTCGATGTTCTACGTGGGCGCCCACACGATCCCCGAGCTCCAGGCTCGCGGGAAGTTCGTGCGGATCACCGCGGCGGGGCTCAAGGAGTCCCACCCGCACGACGTGCAGATGATCTCCGAGGCGCCCAACTACTCCTCGCGGTAGGCCCGCCGGCGGCCCCCCGGGCGCGTCGGGGCGGCTCAGACCAGCGCCGGCTCGCGAACCGGCCAGGCCAGCTCGGCCCCCGGCCCCTCGTACCCCTGGCCGGCGCGCCACTCGTTGAAGCTGGTGGCCCAGGCGCGGTGCGCACCCACCTGGAGGGCGTGCAGCTCGGCGGCGGACATCGCGGCGATCCGCGGGTGCGCGCGGGTGATCGCCCGCAGCACGTCGAGGGTGGCGACCACGTCGACGTCGGCCGTGTGCAGGCCGTCGCCGGTGACGCGGTAGTGCTCGCACAGGTCCCCCAGCCGACGCTTGCCGCGCCGGTACCGGTCCAGGTGCCGGTCGAGCACCAGCGGGTCGATGACGGTCAGGAGGCCACCCCCGAGCCGCTCGGAGACGCTGCGAAGCCCGTGCCGCCGCAGCTCGGCGTCGAGCAGGCTCAGGTCGAAGCCGGCGTTGTAGGCCACGACGGGCTCGCCCCGCAGCGCGGCCCCGGCCAGCGCCGTGGCGATCTGCTCCAGCGCCTCCGCGGGGGGACGCCCGAACGCCCGGGCGTGCTCGGTCGTGATCCCGTGGATCGCCGCCGCGCCGTCGGGGATCTCGACACCCGGGTCGATCAGCCAGCTGCGCACGGCGGTCCCGAACGCGTCCCGACGAACCAGGGCCGCGGTGACGACCCGGTCGGTCTCGACGTCGACGCCCGTCGTCTCCGTGTCGAAGCCGACCACCGCGCCGTCCGCCCAGCCCATCACGCCACCTCCCTGATCGGCAGCGTCCCAGGCCGCGCCGACACTGACGTCGACGGCACGCCGGTAGCCTGTGCACCGTGAGCAACGAGATGGAGATCGGGCGCGGAAAGCGCGGCCGGCGGGCCTACTCCTTCGACGACGTCGCGGTGGTGCCGTCCCGGCGCACCCGCGACCCGGAGGAGGTCTCGGTCGGCTGGCAGATCGACGCGTACCACTTCGAGATCCCGATCGTCGCCGCGCCGATGGACTCGGTGATGAGCCCCGAGACCGCCGTCGCGATCGGCCGGCTCGGCGGCCTTGGGGTGCTGGACCTCGAGGGCCTGTGGACCCGGTACGAGGACCCGACCCCGCTGTTCGACGAGGTCGCGTCCCTCGACCCGGCCGAGGCCACCGCCCGCATGCAGCAGATCTACGCGTCGCCCGTGATCCCCGAGCTCATCACCCAGCGGCTGCACGAGATCCGCCAAGAAGGCGTCACCGTGGCCGGGGCGCTCTCCCCGCAGCGCACCCAGCAGTTCTGGAAGCACGTGGTCGACGCGGGGGTCGACCTCTTCGTCATCCGCGGCACCACCGTCTCGGCGGAGCACGTCTCGGGCCGCGCCGAGCCCCTCAACCTCAAGCGCTTCATCTACGAGCTGGACGTCCCGGTGATCGTCGGCGGGGCCGCCACCTACACCGCCGCCCTGCACCTGATGCGGACCGGGGCGGCCGGCGTGCTGGTCGGCTTCGGCGGCGGGGCCGCGCACACCACCCGGGTGTCCCTTGGCATCCATGCACCGATGGCCACAGCCGTGGCCGACGTCGCCGCGGCCCGCCGGGACTACCTGGACGAGTCGGGCGGCCGGTACGTGCACGTGATCGCCGACGGCGGCGTCGGCCGGTCGGGCGACATGGTCAAGGCGGTCGGCTGCGGCTGCGACGCCGTCATGCTCGGCGCCGCGCTGGCCCGCGCAAGCGAGGCCCCCGGGCGCGGCTGGCACTGGGGCTCCGAGGCCCACCACGCCGAGCTGCCGCGCGGCGGCCGCGTGGAGGTCGGCACCGCCGGAACCCTGGAGCAGATTCTGTTCGGCCCGGGCCAGCAGGCCGACGGAACGCTCAATCTGGTGGGTGCGCTGCGTCGCGCGATGGCCACCACCGGGTACTCCGACCTCAAGGAGTTCCAGCGCGTAGAAGTGGTCGTTTCGCCCTACCAGCCGCGCTGAAGTCACAGCGGGCTTGACCCTTTCCACGAATCCGTATCACCAGGTGGACGCTTGACCGGGTGATCTCTTCGGACATTTCGCCCCGGCCATTTCGCGCCCCCTGCGGGGGAACCCTATTGACCTGGTCGGCGCCGGGGAATGCGGGCCCTCATCACCCAAATGGCGGTCTTGATCACTTGATGTGGGCGCTGCCACGGTGCGCGCGGTTTGGCTTTCACCGAAGCCGCCGTTCATTCCACCGAAGCAGGGGTCCCCCAATGTCCGCAATCGCGCGCGTCAGTTCCGTCGTCGTAGTGGCCCTCGCCCTGGCCGGGATCACCTCCCCGGCGGTCGCGGAGGAGGCACCGCCCGGACTCGTCGCGGGGGAGCGGTATGCCCTCAGCGGTGACGGGGTCACCGGGTCGGTGTGGGTGAGGCTGCACTGGACGGCGGCACTGCGGGGCTGACAACTGCGGCGGCCGATCCCCTGGTGGGCCCCGACGGCGTGGTTTCGGCGGTCGCGAGCCTCGCGGTCATCGACCGGTCCGGCGCCGAGCAGACCGAGTTCCCGCATGCGGTGCGGCTGCTCCCGCGCGAGGACGACGCGCCGTGGGCCATGGCGCTCGATCAGCCCGGGGTGAGCATCGAGTTCGCCCGGGACGCGCTCGAGGTCGCCGACGCCGACCTCGGTCGGCTGCGCGTCCTGCACCGCGCGACCGGCGGCGAGGAGTGGGCGCCCGTGGCCTCGGCCTGGATCGCCGCCGCCGATGCGGTGGTGGCGCAGGCCGAGACGGCCGGGGACTTCGTCGTCGTGCACGACGGCGGTTCGGACCTCCCGGTGGTCGGGATCGACCTGGACGACAACGCCGCGTGGGCGATGTGGGACGGCGAGCTGTCCGGCGAGCTGGAGACCGCGGCGGCCGTCGCCGCGCAGGTCGAGGACTACATGGAGCTGGTGTGCGCCGCGGACGTGGTGATCACCCGGCCCGCGGGCGTCGACGTGATGGACCCGGCCCTGCGCGCGGCGGCGATCGCCGCGCTCGACCCGGCGCTCGCGCTGACGCTCGGCTTCGACGCCACCGACGGGCTGCCCGGGGGCAGCGACGTCAGCGGCGGGGCGCGGATCTGGGCCGACGACGACGCGCTCGCCTCGGCGCTCGAGGCCGAGCTGAAGGCGCACACCGGGCGCCCCGCGCAGACGCTGCCCGCCGCCGAGATGCCTGGCGCGCTGCTGGGTGGCGCGGACACGGACCTGGATGGCGCCGACCTGGCTGACGCGGCCGACGCCGATGCCGACGCGGGCTACCCCTATGCCCGGGTCGAGCTGGCGTACCTGGACCACAACTACGACCACGCGATCATCGAGAACCGGCCCGACCTGTATGCGCTCGCGGTGGCCAAGGCCGTGGTCGCCACGCTCGAGGCGCGGCCCGAGGGGTGCGGAGACGTGCTCTCCGCCGACCCTCAGCCCCTGATGGATCTCGAAGTAGCGGAGGCCGGTCCACAGCTGATGATGGCCGCGGCGGCGATCGACGGTGCGGACGGCTCGTGGTGGAAGGGAGCCAGCACTCGGGAGGTCACCGTTGCTGGAACCACGATCACCGGAACCTACGATGTGGTGGCCGCGCCCGACGAGGACGCAGGTGGACGGACTCAAGTCACCGTGGCCTGGGAGTACGACCCCTTCCCGTCCGGCAATGACTTCTGGGACGAGGTGCCGGCGAAGGACTGGCTCGTGACCGCCGGCAACTTCGCGGGTGAGCGGCTGTTCACCTACAGCCTGAGCCCGTACAGGTATGGGACCCCGCACCATGACGTGGGCCTGGACTACGAGGCCTTCCGGAGCAGCTATCGCTCGACGGTGACGTTCACCCTGCCCGCGGACTGGGACGGCAACCTCTTCATCGCCGACGAGTTGGCTTGGACCGCGTCTTGGGCCATCCCGCCCGGTCCGGGTGGACCGGTGCTTCCCGGCGTGCCGGGCGAGGCGATCATCAAGTTCCTCGCGAACCTCGGCCTGCTGGATTTCTTCATCTACGGCGGAGACCCGGTGAACCTGTCCACCGGGTCGATGGTCCACACCGAGAAGCTCTTCGCCCTCACCGGCGTCGGCGACCAGGTGATCGATCTGACGCTCACCTACAACGGCGGTGACGGCCGGCTGACCCAGGTGGGCCAGGGTTGGAACTTCGCCTACTCCTCGCGCGCCCAGAAGTACTCCAACGGCTCGATCCTGGTGACGCTCGCCGACGGCCGCGGACTCTTCTTCTCGCCCGACGGCAGTGGGGGGTTCACCTCCCCGGCGGGCGCCAAGTCCACCCTGGCCGCCGTCGACGGCGGTGTTGTGCTGACGTTCCACGACGGCACCCAGAACACCTTCGCGATCGCAGCTTCGACCGGGGTCGGGACGCTCACCGGCATCGTCGATCGCCAGGGCAACGCCTACGCTCTGACGTACGGCGACCAGGCCGCCGCGGGCTCGGGCGAGGTCACCTTCGCGCCGCTGCAGTCGATCACCGACCAGGCCGGTCAGACGGTCGCCGTCCAGGCCACGGCCGAGGGCCGGATCACCGGGTTCACCCACCCGGACGGCCGCCAGTGGTCCCTGGCGTACGACGGAGAGCACCTCACCTCCATCACGGACGGTGCGGGCCGCACCCGGTCCTTCGGCTACA
This sequence comes from uncultured Actinotalea sp., assembly GCA_964349585.1. GTDB lineage: Bacteria > Actinomycetota > Actinomycetes > Actinomycetales > Cellulomonadaceae > Actinotalea. Next base: position 3,488 of record CAYGGX010000032.1, on the reverse strand, counting down.
ACGGCGACGACCTGCTCACCACGATCACCCGTGCGGACGGCGTCGCCGAGGTCACGAACACCTTCGACGCCGAGAAGCGGGTGGCCACCCAGGTCGACGGCATGGGCTACACGCGCACGTTCAACTACAGCGACGGCACCACCACGCTGACCGACGCCCTGGGCAACCCCAGCGTCATCGAGCACAACGACGACGGCCTGCCCGAGCGGTCGACCGACGCGATCGGCGGGGTGAGCACCAGCGGGTACGACGCCGACCGGAACCCGATCGTCTCCACGGACGCCGCAGGGGCGAGCCATGCCTCCGCGTTCGACTCCTACGGACGCGTGCTGACGTACACCGACCCGTTGGGCCGGACCACCACGTACAGCTACAACGCCATGGGCGACCTGACGTCGACGGCGACTCCGGCGCCGGACGGCAGCACGGCCACGACCACGTACGTGCTCAACGAGGACGGTCGCGCGACTGAGACCCACCTGCCCGACGGCACGGTCACGCGCGCGACCTACGACGCGCACGGTGACGTGACCTCGATGACCGACGCGCTGGGCAACACCACGCACTTCGCGCATGACGCCCGCGGCAACACCGAGACGGTCACGGACGCCGAGGATGGGGTCACCACCTCGACCTTCGACCTGGCCAACCGGCTGACCTCCGCCACGGACGCGCGCGGGGCGACCACGACGTTCACCTACGACGGCGCCGACAACGTCCTGACGCAGACCGACGCGCTCGGCGGGGTCACTCGATATGCGCGCGACGCGACGGACAGCCTGACCTCGGTTACCGACCCGTTGGGCCGGGTCACCCGGTTCGAGCGCAACCCCAACCTCCAGGTGACGGCCGAGGTGCGCCCGGATGGCTCCCGCGTGACCTACGCCTACGACGCCGAGCACCGGCTGGTCGGGCAGGCCAACCCCGACGGGACCACCGTCTCGTTCGGCTACGACGCGTTGGGCCGCCAGACCACCAGGACCGACGAGGCCGGCCAGGTGTGGCGAACCGAGTACGACGCGGTGGGCAACCCGACCGCCCAGGTCGACGCGGCGGGCAACCGGACCGAGATGACCTACGACGAGATCGGTCAGCTGCGGCAGATCACCGATGCGCTGGGCAACACCCAGCAGCGCACCTGGCTGCCCACCGGGCTGCTGGGCACGTCAACGGACCAGGTCGGCGGGACGACGTCCTACGCCTATGACGTGATGGGCCGAGTGGTGCGCGTGACGACACCCGATGGGCAGCGGGTCACCTACGCCTACGACGCTGGCGGGAACGTGACGCAGGTCACCGACCAGCGCGGCAACCCGACCAGGTTCGAGCACGACGCGCTCGGCCGCCAGGTGCTGATGGTCGACGCCGCGGGTGGGCGCACGGTCACCGAGTACGACCCTGCGGGCAACGTGACCGCAGTGGTGGACCCGAACGGGGCGCGCACCGAGACCACCTATGACCTGTTGGCTCGGCCGATTCAGTTGACGGACGCCCTCGGCGGGAAGCTCACCGCACAGTTCGACGCCGCCGGTCAGCTGTTGGCGCAGGCCGACCCGTTGGGCCGGACCACGTCGTTCGACTACGACGTGATGGGCCGGGTCACCAAGGTGACCGCCCCGGACGGCGCGCAGACCGTTGCCGCCTACGACGTGATGGGTCGCCTGGTGTCCGAGACCGACGCTCGCAGCATGGTCACGACGTTCGAGTACGACGTGCTCGGCCGCCAGGTTGCTGTCGTGGACGCGGCCGGCGGCCGGTGGGGCAGCGAGTACGACGAGGTGGGCAACCTGATCGCCACGGTGGACGCCAACGGCGCCCGCACGGCCTTCGAGTACGACAAGCTCTCCCAGCAGATCGCCGTTATGGACGCGCTGGGCAACCGGACCGAGACGGTCCGCGACCCGCGCGGCCTGGTGGTCGCGGAGACCGACGCCCGCGGGTTCACCACGACCATCGAGCTGGACCGGATGGGTCGCCCGACCACGGTGACCGCACCCGACGACGGCGTGACGGTCTTCGCCTACGACGCGACGGGCAACCGCACTTCGGTGACCGACCCGCGGGAGAACACGACGACGACGACGTTCGATGTGGTGGGTCGCCCGGTGCTGGTCGTCGATGCGCTGGAGGGGCGCACCGTGACCGAGTACGACGCGGTGGGCAACGTGATCGCGGTGGTCGACGCGACCGGTGCGCGCACAGCGGTCGACTACGACGCGCTGAACCGACCTGTCTCCACCACCGATGCCCTGGGTGGTGTGGCGGGCATGGCCTACGACGCCGCCGGGCAGGTCATCTCGACGACCGACCAGTTGGGTCGGGTAACGGGGTACGCCTATGACCTGGCCGGTCGGGTGACCCGGGTGACCCAGGCGGACGGCACGACTGTGTCGTCGGTGTTCAACGCGACGGGGCAGCTGGTCTCGCAGGTCAATGCGCGCGGGCACGAGGTGTCGTTCGAGGTGGACGCCCTGGGCCGGACGACGTTGATGGTCGATGAGGCTGGGGAGTCGTGGGTCACTGAGTACGACGCGGTTGGTGCCGTGGTCGCCACGGTTGACCCGTCCGGTGCGCGCACGGTCAGCGAGGTGGACGCGTTGTCGCGCCCGGTGGCGGTGGTCGATGCCCTGGGGGCGCGGACGACCCGCGCATACGACGAGGTCGGCAACGTGGTGTCGGATGCCGACGCCCTGGGCCATGCGACCGTGATGACGTATGACGCGGTGGGCCGGTTGGCCACGGTGACCTCCCCGCAGGGCGCAGTTACCAGGCACGCGTATGACGCGGCCGGCAACCGGGTCTCGACCACCGATGCTCGGGGTCTTGTGATGCGGTGGGAGTTCGACGCCCTGAACCGGATGGTGGCCCAGGTGGCCCCTGATGGTGGGCGCACCGTGACCGGATACGACGCCGTGGGGCGGGTCACCTCGGTGACCGACCCGTTGGGCCACCAGACCTCGACGGTCTACGACGCGCTTGGGCGGGCGGTGTCGGTGAGTGACCCGGAGGGGTTCACCACCGAGCTGGCGTATGACCCGGTGGGCAACCAGGTGTCGGTCACCTCCCCGCGTGGTGGGGTGTCGGGGTGGGAGTATGACGCGATGGACCGGGTTGTGGCCCAGACCGACGCGGAGGGTGCGGTCACGCGCCTGGCGTATGACGCCGCGGGCAACGTGGTGTCGCGGACCGACCCGGTGGGTGTGATCTTCACGTTCACGTACGACGTGCGGGACTTGTTGGTCTCGACAGTTGAGAACGCGGTGCCGGGCGCGGATGCTGGCCCGGATGTGAATGTGACGACGACGGTTGCCTATGACGTGCGGGGGGTTGCGGAGTCGGTGACCGACCCGCGGGGGAACACCACGGCGTTCGAGTTGGACGCGTTGGGCCGGGTTGTCGGACAGACCGACGCCCTGGGCAGGGTGACCCGGACGCGGTTCGACCCGGTGGGTCGGGTGGCGTCGGTGACCGCCCCGGATGGGTCGATC
>CAYGGX010000031.1:0-25816 GCA_964349585.1 uncultured Actinotalea sp. | reverse complement strand
CGTGAGGGAAAGGTGAAAAGTACCCCGGGAGGGGAGTGAAATAGTACCTGAAACCGTTTGCCTACAATCCGTCGGAGCCTCCCTAGCAGGGGTGACGGCGTGCCTTTTGAAGAATGAGCCTGCGAGTTAGCGGTACGTGGCGAGGTTAACCCGTGTGGGGTAGCCGTAGCGAAAGCGAGTCCGAATAGGGCGATTTAGTCGCGTGCTCTAGACCCGAAGCGAAGTGATCTAGCCATGGGCAGGTTGAAGCGCGGGTAAGACCGCGTGGAGGACCGAACCCACCTGGGTTGAAAACCGGGGGGATGACCTGTGGTTAGGGGTGAAAGGCCAATCAAACTTCGTGATAGCTGGTTCTCCCCGAAATGCATTTAGGTGCAGCGTCACGTGTTTCTTACCGGAGGTAGAGCTACTGGATGGCCAATGGGCCCTAAAAGGTTACTGACGTCAGCCAAACTCCGAATGCCGGTAAGTGAGAGCGTGGCAGTGAGACTGCGGGGGATAAGCTCCGTAGTCGAAAGGGAAACAGCCCAGACCACCAGCTAAGGCCCCTAAGCGTATGCTAAGTGGGAAAGGATGTGGAGTTGCACAGACAACCAGGAGGTTGGCTTAGAAGCAGCCACCCTTGAAAGAGTGCGTAATAGCTCACTGGTCAAGTGATTCCGCGCCGACAATGTAGCGGGGCTCAAGCATACCGCCGAAGCTGTGGCATTCACACAATAGCTAGGTCTTCGTGATCCAGGCGTGTGGATGGGTAGGGGAGCGTCGTGTGGCGAGTGAAGTCGCGGGGTGACCCAGCGGTGGACGCCACACGAGTGAGAATGCAGGCATGAGTAGCGAAAGACGGGTGAGAAACCCGTCCGCCGAATGACCAAGGGTTCCAGGGCCAGGCTAATCCGCCCTGGGTAAGTCGGGACCTAAGGCGAGGCCGACAGGCGTAGTCGATGGACAACGGGTTGATATTCCCGTACCGGCGAAGAACCGCCCATACCGAATCTGGTGATGCTAAGTGCCCGAAGCCTCGGTTATCCCTTCGGGGAGGCTGAGGTGGAGCGCGCGACCCGAACCGGTAGTAGGTAAGCGCATTAACAGAGGTGACGCAGGAAGGTAGCCCAGCGTGGCGATGGTTGACCACGTGCAAGGCCGTAGGGCGAGGTGTAGGCAAATCCGCACCTCATTAAGCCTGAGAGCCGACGACGTACCGCTTTTGCGGGAGTGGGTAATCCTATGCTGCCTAGAAAAACCTCGGCGCGAGGTTCTAGCCGCCCGTACCCCAAACCGACTCAGGTGGTCAGGTAGAGAATACCAAGGCGATCGAGAGAATCGTGGTTAAGGAACTCGGCAAAATGCCCCCGTAACTTCGGGAGAAGGGGGGCCTGAGGCGTGTAGGCACTTGCTGCCGAAGCGTTTGAAGGCCGCAGAGACCAGGGAGAAGCGACTGTTTACTAAAAACACAGGTCCGTGCGAAGTCGCAAGACGATGTATACGGACTGACGCCTGCCCGGTGCTGGAAGGTTAAGAGGACGGGTCAGCTCTTCGGAGCGAAGCTCAGAATTTAAGCCCCAGTAAACGGCGGTGGTAACTATAACCATCCTAAGGTAGCGAAATTCCTTGTCGGGTAAGTTCCGACCTGCACGAATGGCGTAACGACTTCCCAGCTGTCTCAACCACGAACTCGGCGAAATTGCACTACGAGTAAAGATGCTCGTTACGCGCAGCAGGACGGAAAGACCCCGGGACCTTTACTATAGCTTGGTATTGGTGTTCGGTACGGCTTGTGTAGGATAGGTGGGAGACTGTGAAGCCGGCACGCCAGTGTCGGTGGAGTCAACCTTGAAATACCACTCTGGTCGTTCTGGATATCTAACCTCGGTCCGTAATCCGGACCAGGGACAGTGCCTGGTGGGTAGTTTAACTGGGGCGGTTGCCTCCTAAAATGTAACGGAGGCGCTCAAAGGTTCCCTCAGCCTGGTTGGCAATCAGGTGGCGAGTGTAAGTGCACAAGGGAGCTTGACTGTGAGACTGACAAGTCGAGCAGGGACGAAAGTCGGAACTAGTGATCCGGCGGTGGCTTGTGGAAGCGCCGTCGCTCAACGGATAAAAGGTACCCCGGGGATAACAGGCTGATCTTGCCCAAGAGTCCATATCGACGGCATGGTTTGGCACCTCGATGTCGGCTCGTCGCATCCTGGGGCTGGAGTAGGTCCCAAGGGTTGGGCTGTTCGCCCATTAAAGCGGTACGCGAGCTGGGTTTAGAACGTCGTGAGACAGTTCGGTCCCTATCCGCTGCGCGCGCAGGAAACTTGAGAAGACCTGTCCCTAGTACGAGAGGACCGGGACGGACGAACCTCTGGTGTGCCAGTTGTTCCGCCAGGAGCACGGCTGGTTGGCTACGTTCGGAAAGGATAACCGCTGAAAGCATCTAAGCGGGAAGCCTGCTTCAAGATGAGGTTTCCACGGGGTTCGCCCCGAGAGGCCCCCAGCTAGAACACTGGGTTGATAGGCCGGAGGTGGAAGTGTGGACTAAAGACACATGCAGCTGACCGGTACTAATAGGCCGATGACTTGACACACACTTACTATTGCTACGCGTCCACTGTGCGGTTCCCGAGGTACGTTCGGGAACCCGAATTGATATCTCCATAGAGTTTCGGCGGTCATAGCGAAAGGGAAACGCCCGGCTCCATTCCGAACCCGGAAGCTAAGCCTTTCTGCGCCGATGGTACTGCACGGGGGACTGTGTGGGAGAGTAGGTCGCCGCCGGACATTCTTTCAGGAATGGGTCATCCCTCGGGGTGGCCCATTTCTGCGTCAGGAAATGAACCAGGGAGGCTGGACGTGGTCGACGGTCCGAAGGTCGCGGACGCGGGCGAAGGCTCGAGCGAGGGCCCCGTTCGGAGCTCTCAGCGACCTGAGCGCGCCGACGGACCTGAGCGACCCACTAGGGGCGGCCGCGGACGTGGGCCGGGCTCGCGTGGTGCGCACCGGGGCGCGGCGCCGGTCAACGGGTCATCGGGCCGGCGCAGCGGCGGCAGGCCGACAACCGGCAGCAGCGGGGGCAAGCCGGCCGGCAGCGGCGGCAGGCCGACCACCAGCGGCGACGCGGACAGGTTGGCGATCCCCGACGACGTGGTGGCGGCCGACCTGGACCGCGCGGCCCGCGGCCGGCTGCGGACCCTGAGCAAGGACAACGCGGACGGCGTCGCCCGGCACCTCGTGATGGCCGGGCGCCTCCTGGAGGACGAGCCCGAGCTCGCCCTCGACCATGCCCTGGAGGCGGTACGGCGGGCCGGGCGCGTGGATGTGGTCCGGGAGGCGGCCGGCCTCGCGGCCTATCGAACGGGGCGCTACGCGGACGCCCTTCGCGAGCTGCGCGCCGCCCGGCGGCTCAACGGGTCGGATCAGCACGTCCCGCTGATGGTCGACTGCGAGCGCGGTCTCGGCCGGCCCGAGCGGGCACTCGCCGTCGCGCAGGAGCACCAGGGCACGCTCCCGCCGGACGCCGAGGTCGAGCTGGCGATCGTGGTGAGCGGGGCTCGCATGGACCTCGGTCAGCCCGAGGCGGCGCTCGCGGCACTCGGCACCGCCGCCGTGCGTGCGGCCCAGGGCGAGGCCGCGTGGCGCGTCGGTGAGGCGCGGGTCGAGATCCTCAGGGCGCTGGGTCGGACGCCGGAGGCCGATGAGCTGGCGGCGACCCTCGCGTCGGACCCGCACGCCCCGAGCGGCGAGGAGATCGTCGTCGTCGACCTCGAGGACGACGAGGAGACCGGCGCGGATCACGAAGGCGGGTCCGCCGCTCCGGCCACCGGGGATGAAGCCCGATGCTGATCGCGAGCGTCGGCCCGTTGAGCCGCGAGTTCGACACCGCCTTGGTGGATCTCGACGGCGTCGCCTACCGCGGCCCGGAGCCGGTGCCCTACGCGGTCGCCAGCCTCGCCAGGGCGCGTTCCGACGGGATGGGACTCGCCTTCGTCACCAACAACGCCTCGCGCACGCCGGAGGAGGTCGCAAAGCAGCTGACCAGCCTCGGCATCGATGCCGAGCCCTCCGAGGTGACCACCGCCGCCCAGGCGGCTGCGGCCGTCCTGTCGGGCAGGCTCGAGCCCGGGGCGAAGGTGCTCGTCGTGGGCGGCGCCGGCCTGCAAAGGTCCGTCCGGGAGGCCGGCTTCACTGTGGTCGCCTCGGCAGACGATGCGCCCGACGCCGTCGTTCAGGGCTTCGCGTCGGACGTCAGCTGGCGAGACCTCGCCGAGGCCGCATACGCCGTGCAGCGTGGCGCCTGGCACGTGGTCAGCAACCGGGACATGACGCTGCCCAACGAGCGCGGGCTGGCCCCCGGCAACGGTTCGCTCGTGGCGGCGGTCCTTGCCGCGACCGGCGTCGAGCCGGTGAGCGCCGGGAAGCCCGAACCGACCATGTTCCGCCTCGCCGCGCGGCGCCGGGGCAGCAGCCGGACCTTGGTGATCGGGGACCGGCTGGACACGGACCTTGCCGGGGCCCGCGCGGCGGGTTACGCGGGCCTGCATGTGCTCACCGGGGTGAGCACCGCGCGCGACGTCGTCCTGGCAACGCCGGGCGAGCGGCCCACCTTCATCGGCGCGGACCTGCGCACCCTGCTGGTGGCCCACCCGGGGCCGGAGCGCGGTCCCGAGGGCTGGTGGACCTGCGGAGGGACGGCCGCTCGGGTGGCTGCGGGCGAACTCGAGCTCGATCCCGCACCGGGGCCCGGGGGTCTGTCGACCGACGGGCTGCGCTCCGCCTGTGCCGCCGCCTGGCACGCCGCCGACGACGGCGCCCCGTTGGCCCGGATCCGGGTTCCCGACCTGCGTGTGCACGAACCGGGCAGCGACGGCCTCGACCGGTAGCGTTGGGCGGGGGGCGGCGAATGGCTGCCACAGCGCGATGGAGGATCCAAGTGCCCATGACCGGTGACGAGTCAGTCGATGCGGCACTCGAGGTCCTTCAGACCCTGGATGAGCGCGCGCTGCCGGAGCACGTGACGGTCTTCGAGGCGATCCAGACGGCGTTGGCAGCGCGACTCTCGGAGACCTGATGCCCCAGACCGCACGACTCGACGCCGAGCTCGTCCGTCGTGGACTTGCCCGTTCGCGTCGTCGTGCCAGCGAGCTGGTGGCGAGCGGACAGGTCAACGTGGCGGGCACCCCGGCCATCCGCCCCTCGCAGCAGATCTCCCTGGGCCAGGCCGTCGAGGTGCTCGGCGACCAGGATCGCTACGTGTCCCGCGCTGCGCACAAGCTGCTCGGCGCCCTGGACGCGATCGATCGCCTGAGCCCCGGTCGGCTCGTGATCTCCGGGCGGCGCTGCCTTGACGTGGGGGCGTCCACGGGCGGGTTCAGCCAGGTGCTGCTCGAACGCGGAGCGGCGTCGGTCCTGGCGCTCGACGTGGGGCACGGCCAGCTTGCTCCGGGCCTCGCGACCGACCGCCGGCTGGTGGTGCGGGAGGGCGTGAACGCCCGCGACCTCACGCTCGCCGACGTCGGCGCTCCGATGGACTTGGTGGTCGCCGATCTCTCCTTCATCTCCCTGACCCTCGTGGTCGGTGCGCTCTTGCAGGTCACCGCCTCCGACGGTTCCCTGCTGCTCATGGTCAAGCCGCAGTTCGAGGTCGGCCGGGACCGGTTGGGCGCCACGGGGGTGGTCGGCTCGGCGGAGCTTCGCGAGGAGGCGGTCCGCGGCGTGGCCGCCGCTGCCGCCGAGCGGGGCGCTGCGGTGCTCGGCGTGCTGCCAAGCGTGCTGCCCGGGCCGGCGGGCAACCGGGAGTACTTCCTGTGGCTGGTGCCTGGTGCCCTCGCGGGCTCGACCCGTGATGCGGCCGCGGACGCCATCCGCCGGGCCGTTCGGGACGATGAGCCCACGTTGGTGAGCAAGACCGGGACGAGGGTTCGCTCATGAGCCGATCAGTGCTGGTGGTCGCCCACGGCGGCCGCCCGGAGGCGGTGCACGCAGGACAGGAGGCCGTCGCGGCCCTGGAGTCCGCCGGGCTGACCCCCGTTACCGAGGCCGAGCTGACCCCCGGGACCGAGCTGATGATGGTCATGGTCCTCGGTGGGGACGGCACCATCCTCCGTGCGGCGGAGCTGACCCGCGGGAGCGGCGCCCCGCTGCTGGGCTTCAACCTGGGGCACATCGGTTTCCTCGCGGAGAGCGAGCGGGAGCACATCGACGAGGCGGTCCGTCGCGTCGCCGCCGGCACGTACGAGGTCGAGGAACGCGGCACGATCGACGTCCGGGTGATGCGCCCGGGCGAGGCGATAGTGCACGAGTGGGCCCTGAACGACGCCACGATCGAGAAGGCGAACCGGTCCCGGATGGTCGAGGTCGTCGTGGAGGTGGACGGCCGCCCCCTGTCGTCGTTCGGCTGCGACGGGGTGGTGATGGCGACCTCCACCGGTTCGACGGCCCACGCCTTCTCGGCGGGCGGACCGGTGGTGTGGCCCGACGTCGACGCGATGCTGCTGGTCCCCGTGTCCGCGCACGCACTGTTCGCCCGTCCGCTCGTCGTCGGCCCCTCCTCGGTCCTCGCCGTCGAGGTGTCGATGCGCTCGGTGAGCGAGGGGGTGCTGAGCTGCGACGGGCGGCGGACCGTCGTCCTGCCCCGTGGCACCCGGATCGAGGTTCGACGCGGCGCGCTGCCCGTGCGCCTTGCCCGGCTCTCGCCGGCACCGTTCACGGATCGGCTCGTCTCGCGGTTCGACCTGCCGGTGACCGGGTGGCGGGGGCGCGCGCCGAACGGGTCGAGCGGGTCGAGCGGGTCGAGCGGTCCGAACGGGTCGAGCGGTCCGAACGGGTCGAGCGGGTCGAGCGGGTCGAGCGGTCCGAACGGGTCGAGCGGTCCGAACGGGTCGAGCGCCGCCCCCGGGGACGGCGCCGGCGACCCCAGCGGGAGCGGCCGGTGATCGAGGAGATCCGAATCGAGAACCTGGGCGTGATCGAGTCCGCGCGCGTCCGGCTCGGCCCCGGCCTGACGGCCATCACGGGCGAGACCGGGGCCGGTAAGACGATGCTGCTGACCGGGCTGGCGCTGCTGCTCGGCGGCAAGGCCGACCCGGCGGTGGTTCGCGCGGGCGCGGACCAGGCGACCGCGGAGGGCTCGTTCGTGGTGGGCGAGTCCGAGGCGGCCGCCCGCGCCCTGGAGGCCGGGGCCGAGCTCGACGACGGCGTCCTGGTGGCGCTGCGCACTGTCGCGGCCGCGGGGCGCTCGAGGGCGTTCCTGGGCGGCCGCAGCGTGCCGCAGGGCGTCCTCGGCGAGCTGGCGGAGCACCTCGTCACCGTGCACGGCCAGTCGGACCAGGTCCGCCTCCGATCCGCACGGCGGCAGCGCGAGGCCCTGGACGCCTTCGCGGGGCCCGAGCACGCACGCACCTTGGCCGGCTACCGCGCGGCGTGGGCCGAGCGGCAGCGCCTGGCGGGCGAGCTGGACGACCTGATCGCGCACGCCGCGGAGCGCGAGGCGGAGGCCGAGCGGCTCCGGGCCGGGCTGGCGGACGTGGAGCGCATCGACCCCCAGCCCGGCGAGGACGTGCGACTGGCGGCCGAGAGCGAGCGCCTGGGTCACGCGGCCGACCTCCGGGCTGCGGCCGTGGGTGCCCACGCGGCGGTGGCGGGCGCCGAGGGGGCGGCCGACGTGCCGGGCGCCGTCGAGCTGATCGAGCAGGCCAGGCGCGCGCTAGAGCAGGTCTCGATGCACGACGACGTCCTCGCCGCCCTGGCGGGTCGGCTCGCCGAGGCGGGGTACGCGCTCGCCGACCTCGGGGGAGACCTGGCCCGGTACGCCGACCAGATCCTGGCGGAGCCCGGCCGACTCGCGGCGGTGCACGACCGCCGGGCCGAGCTCGCCTCGCTGACCAGGGCGCACGCCGGCGACGTCGACCAGGTGCTGGCCTGGGCGTCCGAGGCGGGATTGAGGCTGCTCGAGCTGGAGCAGGGCGAGGACCGCACCGCGGGCCTCCGGGCCGCGCTGACCGAGCTGGATGCCGAGCTCGCAACGTCGGCGGAAGCGCTCACCACAGGGCGGATCCGGGCCGCCGACGAGCTCTCCGGCATCGTCACCGCCGAGCTGGCCGGCCTCGCCATGCCCGCCGCGCGGCTCGATGTCCGGATCACGCCGTCGGGCGAGCTGGGCCCGTGGGGAGCCGAGGAGATCGAGCTCCTGCTGACGGCTCACGCCGGCGCCCCGTCCCTCCCGATCGGGCAGGGGGCCTCTGGCGGTGAGCTCTCGCGGGTGATGCTGGCGATCGAGGTCGCGCTCGCCACCGGGGGATCCGCCCAGATCCCGCCGACGTTCGTCTTCGACGAGGTCGACGCCGGGGTCGGCGGGAAGGCGGCCGTGGAGGTGGGCCGCCGGCTGGCCGAGCTCGCCCGGCAGGCGCAGGTCGTGATCGTCACGCACCTGCCGCAGGTGGCCGCGTTCGCGGACCGGCACGTCGTCGTGCGCAAGTCGCACGGCGGTGGCGCCGACGTGATCACCGCCTCGGACGTCTCGACGGTCGAGGGCCAGGAGCGGATCAGCGAGCTCGCCCGGATGCTGTCCGGGCAGGAGGACTCGGCGACGGCCCTCGAGCACGCGGCCGAGCTCCTCGAACGGTCAGTCGTGGGGCCCGGGCGATGAGGCTGTCGCTGCGTCGGCCCGCCGCGCCGAGCGGCCCGGGGATCGCCGGGCTGGTCCGCGTCGACGCCAGGACCAAGAACCTGACGAAGCGGTTGCGGCCGGGGGAGATCGCGGTGATCGACCATCTGGACCTCGATCGGGTCTCCGCGGAGGCCCTCGCCGCGTGCCGCCCGCTCGCGGTGCTGAACGCCGCCCGCTCGACCTCCGGCCGGTATCCGAACCTCGGCCCGGACATACTGATCTCGGCCGGGATACCGCTGGTGGACGACCTCGGGTCGGACGTGATGAGCCTGCCCGAGGGCAGGCTCGTTCGCGTCATCGACGGCGGCGTGTGGGACGGTGATCGACTGGTGGCCGAGGGCGTCCTGCAGGACGCCGCCTCCGTGTCGGCGGCCATGGAGGAGGCCCGAACCGGACTCGCCGTCCAGCTCGAGGCGTTCGCGGCCAACACGATGGACTACCTTCGCCGCGAGCGCGAGCTGCTGCTCGACGGCGTCGGGATCCCGCCCATCAGCACCAAGATCGAGGGTCGGCAGGTCCTCATCGTCGTGCGGGGGTACAGCTACAAGGAGGACCTGATCGCCCTGCGGCACTACATCCGGGAGTACCAGCCGGTCCTGATCGGCGTCGACGGCGGCGCCGACGCGATCCGGGAGGTGGGGCTCAAGCCGCACATGATCGTCGGCGACATGGACTCCGTCTCGGACGCGGCGCTCACCTGCGGCGCGGAGATCGTGGTGCACGCGTACCGGGACGGTCGCGCGCCGGGGGTGGAGCGGATGGCGGCGCTCGGCGTCCCGCACGTCGTGTTCCCGGCGACGGGCACGAGCGAGGACGTCGCGATGCTGCTCGCCGACGACAAGGGCGCCGAGCTCATCGTCGCCGTTGGCACCCACGCCACCCTGGTCGAGTTCCTCGACAAGGGCCGGTCCGGGATGGCGAGCACCTTCCTGACCCGGCTGCGGGTGGGCAGCAAGCTCGTCGACGCCAAGGGCGTCTCCCGCCTGTACCGACAGCGGATCTCGAGCTGGCAGCTGGCCTGGTTGGTCCTCGCCGGCCTGCTCGCGCTCGGCGTCGCGCTTGCCTCGACGGCCGCCGGCCAGACGATGTTCGCCCTGGTCGCAGCATGGTTCGACGGCATCTGGTCCTCGATTCAGCAGACCTTCGGCGGCGGGTCATGATCCCCGCCGCCGCCGATCGAAAGAGCCCGAAGTGATCGACTTCCGCTACCACCTGGTCTCGCTAATCTCCGTCTTCCTTGCCCTTGCCGTCGGGATCGTGCTGGGTGCCGGCCCGCTCAAGGAGACGATCGGTGACACGCTCACGGGCGAGGTGGATGCGCTCCGTTCGCGAGCCGCCGACCTCCGCACGGAGCTGGACGGCACGCAGGCCGACCTGGCCCGCAGCGAGCAGGTGTTCGCCGCGGTAGCCCCCGACCTGCTCGAGGGCGTGCTGTCCCAGCGCCGGGTGGCGGTGCTGACGGTCGGCGACGTCGAGCTGTCGGTCGTCGAGGGCGTGATCGAGCGGCTCGGCCAGGCCGGCGCCCAGGTGACGGTGACGGCGGGGGTCACCGAGGCTTGGACCGACCCGACCCGCCGCTCATACCGGCAGTCCCTGGCCGGGACCCTGGTCGAGTACCTCGATCCGGTGCCGGACCAGACCTCCGGGACGCCAGTCGAGCTCGCGGAGGCGCTGATCCAGTCGCTCACCACGGCGGACCCCGCGGACCCGGGCGCCTTCACCGAGGACGCGCGCATCGTCCTCGGGGTGCTGACCGAGTCCGGTCTCGTCGCGACCGAGGGCGAGATCCTGGTGCCCGCGGACGGGATCGTCGTCCTGGTCGAGCCCGCCGTGATCGAGCTCTCCGACGAGGGCACCCCTGAGCCGGTCGACCCTGACGTCGCCGCCTACCGCGAGTCGGTCGTGAGCACGGCGGTCCAGATCGCCACCGCGGCGCAGGTGCGATCCCGTGGGGCCGTCGTCGCCAGCGGCGAGGTCGTCGAAGGGGGCATCTTCGACCGGCTGCGGGACACCACCCGGATGGTGCGGATCAGCACTGTCGAGTCGTTTGACTCGGTGGTCGGTCAGGTATCGACCGTGCTCGCGCTGAGCGTCCGGATGTCCGGCGCGGTCGGCCACTACGGCTCCGCACCGAGCGCGACGGACCTGGTTCCGCCGCGGCTCGTCCTGACGCCCATCGACCGGACCCCCGCGATGCCCCTCACGCCCGACGCGGAGGGTGAGGGGACCGAGGCCTCCGGTGACCTCACCGAGGGCGAAGCGTGATGACCAGCACCAATGCCGCCCGGGCCGCTACGTCGGCCGCGGTCGTGACCTGGGTCACCCGGCGTGCCCTCGGCGGGGTGCGGCCCGACCACCGGTGGACCCGAACGAACCACCGGGGCGAGCCGGTGAGCCTGCTCGAGGGGCCCGCGGTGGCCGCCGGACTGCTCGTCGGCAGCGTCGCGGGGGGTCCGGCCCGGGCGGCCGCGGCCGCGTCTGTGGCGGTGGTCGGCGCGGCCACCTTCGGGCTGGTCGACGACCTGTCGGAGGGTGGCCGGGTGCGCAAGGGGCTGCGCGGCCACCTCGGCGCGCTCGCCCGGGGTGAGCTCACCACCGGCGGGCTGAAGGTGCTCGGCATCGGCGCGACGTCCCTGGTGGCGGCGGCGATCGCCCTAGGCGGTCGCCAGGGGGGCGCGGGACTGCGACGGGTCGGCGACGTCGTCACCGCGGGGGCCCTCATCGCCGCGAGCGCGAACCTGATCAACCTCCTCGACCTGCGGCCGGGGCGGGCGCTGAAGGCAGGGGCGCTGGGGGCGGTGCCGACCCTGCCGGTCGCCGGTCCGGCCGCGGCCTGCCTCGGGGCGACCGCGGCGGCGCTGGGCCCGGATCTCGCCGAGCGGGACATGCTCGGCGACTCGGGGGCCAACGCCCTCGGCGCCGCGGTGGGCACCGCCGCGGTCCTGGCCTTCCCGCCGGCGGTTCATCGCGTGCTCCTCGCCGCCGCCGTCGGGCTCACCCTGGCGAGCGAGCGGGTGAGCTTCACGGAGGTCATCGAGCGCACCCCAGCGCTGCGTGCGGTGGACCGCTGGGGGCGCCGACCTCTCGGCGACCAGCGATGACCCTGCGACGCGTCCTCGGCGGGCTCGCCGGGGCGGCGGCGATGATCGCGATCGTCAACATCGCCAGCCGGCTGGTCGGGTTCGGGCGCTGGCTCGTGATGCTGAGCGAGGTCGGTGCCAACCCGGTCGGGAACGCGTACTCGTCGGCGAACCTGCTGCCGAACGTGCTGTTCGAGGTTGTCGCGGGTGGCGCCCTGGCGGGCGCCGTCGTGCCCCTGATCGCCGCGCCGCTCGCGCGCGCGATGCGCAAGGACGTCGACCGGATCGCGTCGGCCCTGCTGGGCTGGTCGCTGGTGACCCTGGTCCCGGTCGCTGTCGTGGTCGCCGTGGCGTCGCGGCCGCTGGTCGCTCTGTTCATGCAGGGCAAGGCGGACGTGGAGATCGACCTGGCCGCGACCTTCCTGACGACCTTCGCGGCGCAGATCCCGCTCTACGGCGTGGGCGTGGTGCTGACCGGGGTGCTCCAGGCCCAGCGCCGCTTCCTGGCCGCGGCGCTCGCGCCGCTGCTCAACAGCCTCGTGGTGATCGGCGTCTTCGTCGCCTTCGGGCAGATGGTGCCGGGACCGAAGGACGACCCGGCCGCCGTGGCAACCGCCGCCGTCGCCCTGCTCGGTTGGGGGACCACGGCCGGCGTGGCGGTGATGAGCCTTCCGCTGCTCCTCCCCGTGCATCGGATGGGCGTCCGGCTGCGGCCCGCTCTGCGCTTCCCCGAGGGCGTCGCCGCGCGCGCCCGGGCGCTGGCGATGGCCGGCCTCGGCGCGCTCCTTGCCCAGCAGGCCAGCGTCCTGGCCGGGCTCGGCATGGCCAACGCGTTCGGCGAGCGCGGGACGGTGCCGGTCTACCTGTCCACCCAGGCGGTGTACTTCCTGCCCTACGCGGTGCTCGCGTTCCCGCTGGCCACGGCCACGCTGCCGCGCCTAGCGGAGCGGGCGACGAACGACGACCTGCCCGGCTTCGCCCTACTGGCCTCGCGGACGACGCGCGCCCTGCTCGGCGTGTCGGCGTTCGGCGCAGCGGCCCTGATCGCCGTCTCGCAGGCGATCGAGGTGGTGTTCGACGCCATCGCGGAGGGGGATGTGACGGGGATGGGCGCGGGACTGACCTGGATGGCGCCCGGGTTGCTCGGCTTCGCGCTCATCCTGCACCTCTCGCGCGCGCTGTACGCACTGCACCGCGGCCGGACAGCCGTGCTCGCGGCCGCCAGCGGTTGGCTTGTTGTGGCCCTGGCCGCCATCGCTGTCGTACCCGCCTTCGCCGGTGGCGAGCGGGATCAGGTCGCGACCCTCTCCGGGCTCGGGCTCGCGACGACGCTCGGCATGACGGTGGCTGGCGTCGGGCTGCTTTTCGGTGTCGTTCGTGCCGTGGGCCGCGACGCGGTGCAAGGCGTGCCGCGAACCGCCGTCGTGCTCGCGGTCGGGGGACTGGCGGGAGCGCTGGCCGGTCGTCGGGCGACCGACCTGCTGCTCTCTGCCGACCAGGGGATCTGGTTCGCGGTGCTCGCCGGCGTGGTCGGGGCGCTGGTCGCCGGGCTGGTGATCGTCGCCGCAGCCTGGCTGGGCGACCGGGAGTCGCTGCGCGGCATGGCCCGGCTCGGGCCTCCGGACTAGCGGTCGCCCGGCCCGACGGACCGCTATCCGCAGGTTCGCACGCCGCTCGGCGCGCCGCGGCGACCCGGGCGGTCAAACGGTCCGGTAGAGTGGAAGCCCGTGGTAGAGCGCGCAGATCGACTCTCCGGGCGGTCGGAAGCGACCCGGCACATATTCGTCACTGGGGGCGTCGCCTCCTCACTCGGCAAGGGCCTGACGGCCTCCAGCCTCGGTCGGTTGCTGCGTTCCCGCGGCCTTCGGGTCACGATGCAGAAGCTCGACCCGTACCTCAACGTCGACCCGGGGACGATGAACCCGTTCCAGCACGGCGAGGTCTTCGTGACCGACGACGGCGCGGAGACGGACCTGGACATCGGGCACTACGAGCGGTTCCTCGACGTCCCGCTGTCCGCCCAGGCGAACGTCACGACCGGGCAGATCTACTCGACCGTGATCGCGAAGGAGCGGCGCGGGGAGTTCCTCGGCGACACGGTGCAGGTGATCCCGCACATCACTGACGAGATCAAGACCCGGATGCGCGCCCAGGCCGGACCCGAGGTCGACGTGATCATCACCGAGATCGGCGGGACCGTCGGCGACATCGAGTCCCTGCCCTTCGTCGAGGCGGCCCGGCAGGTGCGCCAGGACGTCGGTCGGGACAACGTGTTCTTCCTGCACGTCTCCCTCGTGCCCTACCTGGCGCCGAGCGGCGAGCTGAAGACCAAGCCCACCCAGCACTCGGTCGCCGCGCTGCGCTCGATCGGCATCCAGCCCGACGCCCTTGTGCTGCGGGCCGACCGCGAGCTGCCGGAGTCCACCAAGCGGAAGATCTCGCTGATGTGCGACGTGGACCTGGAGGCCGTCGTCACGGCCGTCGACGCACCGAGCATCTACGACATCCCCCGTGTGCTGCACTCCGAGGGTCTGGACGCCTACGTGGTCCAGCGGCTCCGGCTGCCGTTCCGGGACGTGGACTGGAGCGCCTGGGACCGGGTGACCGACGTGGTGCACCACGCCGGGCACAAGGTCGAGGTGGCGCTGGTCGGCAAGTACATCGACCTGCCCGACGCCTACCTCTCGGTGGCTGAGGCCCTGCGCGCCGGCGGCTTCGCCAACGACACCCGGGTCCGGATCCGTTGGGTGGCGTCCGACGACTGCGCCTCGACCGAGGGCGCCGAGCGCTCGTTGGCCGGGGTGGACGCGGTGCTCGTACCCGGTGGCTTCGGCGTGCGCGGCATCGAGGGCAAGGCAGGGGCGCTGACCTGGGCGCGGACGCGTGGAGTGCCGACCCTCGGGATCTGCCTCGGCTTGCAGGTAATGGTCATGGAGTACGCGCGCTCCGTGCTCGGCCTGGCGGGGGCGTCGTCGTCCGAGTTCGACCCGGGCACCGAGCACCCGGTGATCGCCACCATGGCCGAGCAGCTCGCGATCGTCGAGGGCGACGGGGACATGGGCGGCACCATGCGCCTGGGCGCGTACGAGGCGGTGCTCGTCCCGGGCACGATCGCAGCCCGGGCGTACGGCACGGAGCGGGTGAGCGAGCGGCACCGCCACCGCTACGAGGTGAGCAACGCGTACCGGAAGCAGCTCGAGGAGGCGGGCCTGGTCATCTCCGGGGTGTCACCCGACCGCCAGCTGGTGGAGTTCGTCGAGCTGCCGCCGGACGTGCACCCCTACTACGTGGGCACCCAGGCGCACCCGGAGTTCCAGTCCCGGCCCACCCGGGCGCACCCGCTGTTCGCCGGTCTGATCAAGGCGGCGCTCGTCCGTCAGACCGCGGTGCTCGCCGCCGGTGTCGGGGGATGACGAGTAGCCCGGACGATCTCGGCCTGCGCGACTCCAGCGCCCCGCGACCCGTTCTGGACTCCCAGGTCGTGCACGACGGCATGATCTGGGACGTGGTGCGCGACGTAGTGGACCTCGGGGGGTCCGGGACGGTCACCCGCGAGTACGTCCGGCACCCCGGCGCCGTCGCGGTGATCGCCCTGAACGACGACGACGACGTCCTGTTGCTGCGCCAGTACCGGCACGCCGTGCGAGCGGAGCTCTGGGAGCCGCCCGCAGGGCTGCTGGACGTGCCGGGGGAGGACCCGTTGGCGGCCGCGCGCCGCGAGCTGGCGGAGGAGGCCGATCTGGTCGCCGGATCCTGGTGGCTGCTCGCCGAGTACCTGAGCACCCCGGGCGCCAGCGACGAGGCGCTGCGTATCTACCTGGCGCGCGACCTGAGCCCTGTCCCCGACGGGGATCGGCACGACCGGCAGGCCGAGGAGCGTGACATCGTCGCGGACTGGCTGCCCCTCGACGACGCATTGACGGCCGTGCTCGCCGGCCGGATCCGCAACCCGTCCACGGTGGTGGGTGTGCTGGCGGCCCACGCCGCGCGGTCGCGCGGCTGGCGGGACCTGCGCGCCCTCTGATCGCGGCGACTTGCTCTCCGCCGGGCACCTCGGCCCGCCCGGCTACTCGCCCGTACTGCCGTCGATCGCCTCGCGCATCAGGTCCGCGTGGCCGTTGTGGCGTGCGTACTCCTCGATCATGTGGACGAGTACCCAGCGCAGGCAGAAGGGCTCGCCGTTGTGTCGCGACCGGCGGTGCGAGAGGGCGTCGAGGCCGTCGCCGCGCAGCAGCTCGGCGGTGATCGCCCTGCCCCGCTCGACGGCCGCGGCGTGCAGTGCGCGCAGCTCGTCCGGCTCGTCGGCCGCGGCGGAGTGCCACTCCCAATCCGGGTCCTCATTCCACGGGGCGGTGTCGAACGGCGGGCCGAGTGGTTCGCCGAGCATCACCTCGGCGAACCAGTTCAACTCCACGAGGGCGGTGCTTGAGCAGGCCGCCGAGCGTCATCGAAGACGGCGGCAGTGGCCGGCGGAGCTGCTCGGCGTCGAGCCCCGCGGTCTTCCAGCGCAGGGTCGCCCGGTGACGGTCGAGGAAAGCGAGCAGCGTCGTGACCTCGTCCGCTACCTGGGGCGGGTTCGGCCGGTCCGGCGGCCAACTCATCGGGGCAACCGGAGGTACGCCCACGTGAGCACCGCGGTGAGTACCCCGGTGCCGAGCAGGTGCGCCCCCACCACCACCTCCGGGAGGCCGGTGAAGTACTGGACGTAACCGATGGCGCCCTGGGCGAGCGTGACGACCAGCAGCCAGGTCCACGACTTCCTCGCTTCCGGGGCGCCCGCGCGCCGCAGGAGCACCAGGCAGACGAGCAGCAGCCCCAGGAACACCCAGACCGCCCACGCGTGCGCCTTGGCGACGAGCACCGGGTCCAGCTCGTACCGGGCTGCGTACTCGTCGTCGCCCCCGTGCGGCCCCGACCCGGTGGTGATCGTGCCGAGCACCATGAGCATTGCGCCGACGGCGAGCAGGTTTCGGGCCGGGCGCCGCATGGGTGCGGTCGGCCGCGTGAGCCAGGTGTGGCCGTCCAGCGCGAGCAGCGCGGCCGACGCCGCGACCAGCCCAAGGGACACCAGCATGTGCACCCCTACCACGGCCGGGTGCAGCTTCGCCAGGACGGTGACCCCACCGATCAGGGCCTGCACGACGACGCCGATGAGCGGGACGAGCCCGAGCCGGCGGTACCAGGAGGGTCGCAAGTGATCGCGCCAAACCAGCCACGCCAGGGCGAGCGCGATGATGCCCAGGACGCCCGTCATGGTCCGGTTCCCGAACTCGATGAACGCGTGTGCGGCGGTCTCCTCGTGGAAGGAAGGCGCGAACTGGCCGGGCTCGCACTGCGGCCAGGTAGAGCAGCCCAGGCCCGAGCCGGTGAGGCGCACGGCGCCGCCGGTGACGATGATTCCGATCTGAGCGACCAGGTTGGCCCACAGGATCTTTCGTGGCCAGGGGCGGCCTGAACGGCGTGGCGGATCGGTGGATGGGCTGTCCGGCGCGGCGAGGGCCGAGGCGCTGCTCACACGGCCACCGTAGCCTCCGCCGAAGAGCGGGAGGCCTCCCTTCGCGGGTGTCGTCGCGTCGGACCCGCCTCAGTCCCAGCGGAAGAACCGGGCGGTGGCCCCGCCCAGCAGCAGCGTCCAGCCGGCGAGCACCGCGACTGCCGCGACGTGCAGACCCTCCCCGCCCAGGGCCGCCCGCAGCCCGTCCCCGAGGGCTCCGGACGGCAGCCACGGCGCGACCTCGGCCAGCGCGCCCGGGAGGAGCGTCGCGGGTAGCAGGACGCCGCCGCCGGCGAGCAGCAGCACCCAGACCAGGTTCGCCACGGCCAGCACGCCCTCCGCGCGGAGCACTCCCGCGAGCAGCAGCGCGAGGGCCGTGAACGCGGCGGTCCCGAGCAGCAGCACCAGGAGGGCCGCTGGGATCCCCGAGGCGGCGGGACGCCAGCCGAGCCCGACGGCCACCGCGGAGAGCACCAGGAGCTGCCCGGCGACCAGGACGCCGATCGCCAGGACCTTCCCGGCGAGCAGGCCGCCCCGGCCCAGGGGCGTCGTGCCGAGCAGCCGGAGCACACCGTTGCGCCGGTCGAAGCCCGTCGCGATCGCCTGCGAGGTGAAGGCCGAGGACATCACGGCCAGCGCGAGCACCCCCGGGGCGACGAGGCCGATCCGGTCGCTGGTGCCAAGGTCGATGAGGGTCGTCCGGGCCAGGAGCACGAGCAGCAGGATCGGCAGCACCAGGGTGATGATCAGCTGCTCGCCGTTGCGCAGCACGGTGCGGATCTCGAGCAGCGCCTGCGCACCCACCCGGGCACGGAGCGGCGCGGCCGCCTGCCTGCTCGTCGGGAGCGTTGTCGGTGGGCTCATCGGAGCGCCGGCCTGCCGGCTCACCGGAGCGCCCGTCCGGTCAGCTCAAGGAACACGTCCTCGAGCGTGCGACGGCCGCTCGTCAACGCCACGACCAGCAGCTCGTTGTCGCGCGCCCAGCCCGTGATCGCGTGCACCAGGTCGGGCGAGGCGGCCGCGTGCACCTCGAACC
Organism: uncultured Actinotalea sp.; assembly: GCA_964349585.1. Classification (GTDB taxonomy): domain Bacteria; phylum Actinomycetota; class Actinomycetes; order Actinomycetales; family Cellulomonadaceae; genus Actinotalea. The sequence continues at coordinate 7,559 of CAYGGX010000031.1, read as the reverse complement.
CGCCCGAGGCGGGGACGACGAGCGGCGCACCCCCCGGCCCGGTCAGGGCGTGGGTGAGACCGGCGGCGAGCAGGTCGCCCGGCGGGGCGGGGGACAGGTCCGCCGGCGCGACGGACACCCGGACCACGCCCGCGGTGCCCACCAGCTCGGCGGTGCTCCCGGAGGCCACGTCCCGGCCGTGGTCGGCGATCACCACGTGGTCCGCGAGCTCCTCCGCCTCGGCCATCTGATGGGTGGTGAGGACCACCGTGGTGCCGCCGTCGCGCAGCTCGGCGATCAGGTCCCACACGGCGAGCCGCGCCTGGGGGTCCAGGCCGGCGCTCGGCTCGTCGAGGAAGGCCACCTCCGGACGCCCGACGACGGCGGTGGCCAGCGCGAGGCGCTGACGCTGCCCGCCGGAGAGCCGGCGCACCTGCGTTCCCGCGAAGGCGTCGATCCCGAGGCGCTTTGCGAGCCCGACGACGTCGCGCGGCCGGGCGTACATGGCGGCGACGTGGCGCAGCACCTGCCCGGCCGGAACGGTGTTCGGCAGACCGCCGTCCTGCAGCATCACCCCGACCCGGGGTCGCAACGCGCGCGCGTCGGCGAGCGGGTCGAGGCCGAGCACCCGCACGGTGCCGCGGTCGGGGCGGCGCAGGCCCTCGCAGCACTCGACGGTGGTGGTCTTGCCCGCGCCGTTCGGGCCGAGCATGGCGGTGATCGCGCCGGCCGGGGCGCTGAGTCTCAGCCCGGTGAGGGCGGCTCGCCCGCGGTAGGCCTTCTCCAGGCCGGAGACCTCGACCGGGTTTGCTGCCACGACGTCGAAGTCTAGTGAGGATTACCTTCGTTGCGCGGAAGGATTTGAGCAACAACACTGTTGCCTATATCAGTCGTCGATGACCCACCACCCCGGGAGGAGGCCGAGATGACGCACGTCCTGCTGCCAGTCCCGCCCCTCCCCGAGGCCGAGCCGGACAGCACCCGGCGGCACATCCTGCGGCTGATCGTCGAGGAGGGCCCCGTCTCCGTGGTGCAGCTCGCGCGCGAGCTGGACCTGACCGCGGCGGGCGTCCGCCGCCATGTGGCCGCCCTTGAGGACTCGGGCGAGATCACCGAGCACACCGGCACCGTTCCCGGCCGCGCCGGCCGCGGCCGACCGGCGCGTCGGTTCGTGGCCACGCCCCAGGGACAGGAGGCGCTCTCTAGCGCCTACTCCGACCTGGCTGCCCGGGCGCTGGAGTTCGTCGCCCGGCTCGGCGGCGACGACGCGATCCGCGAGTTCGCCGACGAGCGCGTCACGGACCTGGGAGCCAGGCACGGCGACGCCGTCGCCGCGGCCGGCCCGGACCTCGCCGATCGACTGACGGCCCTCGCGGCCGGCCTCTCGGCCGACGGGTACGCCGCCTCGGTTCGGCCGCTGCCCGGCGGCCGGGCGATCCAGCTCTGCCAGGGCCACTGCCCGGTCCAGGCCGTCGCCGCCCGGTTCCCGCAGCTCTGCGAGGCCGAGGCCCAGATGTTCTCCCGACTGCTGGGCGTGCACGTCCAGCGGCTGTCCACCCTGGCCACCGGCGGGCACGTGTGCACCACCCACGTCCCTGTCACCACACCATCTGCTCGCCCCGAGGCGACCCTGGAAGGACGACGATGAGCGCACCCACCGAACCGATGACCACCGACGCCGAGATCATCGCCTCGATCGGGGGCTACGGCTACGGCTGGCACGACTCCGACGCCGCGGGCATGTCCGCCCAGCGGGGGCTGTCCGAGGCGGTGGTCCGCAACATCTCGCACCTGAAGAACGAGCCGGAGTGGATGCTCACGCGCCGGCTCAAGGCACTGCGGCTCTTCGACAAGAAGCCGATGCCGAACTGGGGCGCCGACCTGTCGGGGATCGACTTCGACAACATCAAGTACTTCGTGCGGTCGACCGAGAAGCAGGCGACGAGCTGGGAAGACCTGCCCGAGGACATCAAGAACACCTACGACCGGCTGGGCATCCCCGAGGCCGAGAAGCAGCGACTCGTGGCCGGCGTCGCCGCCCAGTACGAGTCCGAAGTGGTGTACCACCAGATCCAGGAGAGCCTCGAGGAGCAGGGCGTCATCTTTCTGGACACCGACACCGCCCTGCGCGAGCACCCGGAGATCTTCGAGCAGTACTTCGGCTCGGTGATCCCCTCCGGTGACAACAAGTTCGCCGCGCTGAACACCGCCGTGTGGTCGGGAGGCTCGTTCGTGTACGTGCCGCCGGGCGTCCACGTCGACATCCCGCTCCAGGCGTACTTCCGGATCAACACCGAGAACATGGGCCAGTTCGAGCGGACGCTGATCATCGCCGACGAGGGCTCCTACGTGCACTACGTCGAGGGCTGCACCGCCCCGATCTACTCGAGCGACTCGCTGCACTCGGCAGTCGTCGAGATCATCGTGAAGAAGGGCGCCCGGGTCCGCTACACGACGATCCAGAACTGGTCGAACAACGTGTACAACCTGGTCACCAAGCGGGCGACCGCCGCCGAGGGCGCGACCATGGAGTGGGTCGACGGCAACATCGGGTCCAAGGTCACCATGAAGTACCCGGCGATCTACCTGATGGGCGAGCACGCCAAGGGCGAGACCCTGTCGATCGCGTTCGCGGGCGCCGGCCAGCACCAGGACGCCGGAGCGAAGATGGTGCACGCGGCCCCTCGGACGTCGTCGTCGATCATCTCCAAGTCGGTAGCCCGCGGCGGCGGGCGTACCTCCTACCGCGGCTTGGTGCAGGTGCTGGAGGGCGCCGAGCACTCGGCGTCGACGGTGCTCTGCGACGCGCTGCTGGTCGACCAGATCTCCCGCTCGGACACCTACCCCTACGTCGACGTCCGGGAGGACGACGTCACGATGGGTCACGAGGCGACCGTGTCGCGGGTGAGCGAGGAGCAGCTGTTCTACCTGATGTCCCGCGGCATGCCGGAGACCGAGGCGATGGCGATGATCGTGCGCGGCTTCGTGGAGCCGATCGCCCGGGAGCTGCCGATGGAGTACGCCCTGGAGCTCAACCGGCTGATCGAGCTCCAGATGGAGGGCTCGGTCGGCTGAGCCCTCCCACCCCACGACCACCCACGACGGAAGCAGATAGATGACCACGGATCTGTCCACCGACCACAGCCGTGCCGTCGCCGACGGCGCGCACACCCACGGCCGTGGTGGCACGCCCCAGAGCTCGCGCGCGGCCCGCCGCACGTCCTTCGACCTGGCGGACTTCCCGGTGCCCACCGGGCGCGAGGAGGAGTGGCGGTTCTCGCCGCTGCCGCAGCTCGCCCCGCTGTTCGACGCGGCGGGGGCCGGGCTGACCGGCACCGGCACCCGGATCACCGTCGTCGAGCCGACCGGGGTCGAGGTCGAGATAGTCGGCCGCGACGACCAGCGCCTCGGCTTTGCCGGCCGTCCGGGCGACCGGACCGCCGCCACCGCCTGGGACTCGTTCCGTGAGGCGACGATCGTCACGGTGCCGACCGAGACGGTTGCGTCCGAGGCCATCAGCATCCGGGTGGAGGGCACCACGCCCGACCAGGACCCGTCCGCCGTGCACCTGATGATCAACGCCCAGCCGATGTCGCAGGCGGTCGTCGTGCTTGACCACCTCGGGTCGGCGACGCTGACCGAGACCGTCGAGATGGTTGTCGACGAGGGCGCCCACCTGACGGTGGTGAGCATCCAGGACTGGGCGCCGGGCTCGGTGCACGCCGCGTCCCATCGCATCCGGCTCGGCCGCGACGCCACCGTCAAGCACATCGTCGTCACCCTCGGCGGCGACGTCGTGCGGATCACACCCGACGCCGAGTTCACCGGTGAGGGCGGCGACCTGGAGATGCTCGGCCTGTACTTCGCGGACGCCGACCAGCACCAGGAGCACCGGCTCTTCATCGATCACGCGGTGCCGTCGTGCCGGTCGCGGGCGGCGTACAAGGGCGCGCTGCAGGGCGACGGCGCGCACACCGTCTGGGTCGGCGACGTGCTGATCCGGGCGAACGCCGAGGGCACCGACACCTACGAGCTCAACCGGAACCTGGTGCTCTCCGACGGGGCCCGCGCCGACTCCGTGCCCAACCTGGAGATCGAGACGGGGCTGATCGAGGGCGCCGGGCACGCCTCGGCGACCGGCCGGTTCGACGACGAGCAGCTCTTCTACCTGCGCGCCCGCGGCATCCCCGAGGCCGAGGCCCGCCGCCTCGTGGTCCGTGGCTTCTTCGCCGAGCTCATCGGCCGGATCGGGCTGCCCGACGTCGAGGAGCGGCTGATCGCCGCGATCGAAGGCGAGCTGGCCAAGAGCATGGGTGAGTCATGACCGCGCAGCTGGCGTGCCTGACGTCCGACGTCGAGACCGGGACGGCCCTGCGGGTCGAGCTGGACGGCCCCGCCGGGCCCGTCGAGGTCGCCGTCGTGCGCGACGAGGACGGCGGCTTCCACGCGATCTCCGACATCTGTTCCCACGGGCAGGTCTCCCTGTCCGACGGCGAGGTCGACGGCTGCACCATCGAGTGCTGGCTGCACGGCTCGACCTTCGACCTGCGCACCGGCGAGCCGCTCGCCCTGCCGGCGACGCGACCTGTCCCCGTCTACCCCCTGACCGTCGACGGCGAACGCGTGCTCGTCGACGTGGACATCTGAGGAGAGAAATGGCCACGCTCGAGATCCGCGACCTGCACGTCAGCGTCGACACCAAGGAGGGCGCCAAGCCCATCCTGCGCGGCGTCGACCTGACGGTCGCCAGCGGCGAGACCCACGCGATCATGGGGCCGAACGGCTCCGGCAAGTCGACCCTCGCGTACTCGATCGCCGGTCACCCGAAGTACGAGATCACGTCCGGGTCCGTCACGCTCGACGGCGCCGACGTGCTCGCGATGAGCGTCGACGAGCGGGCCCGGGCCGGGCTCTTCCTCGCGATGCAGTACCCGGTCGAGGTGCCGGGCGTGAGCGTCTCGAACTTCCTGCGGACCGCCAGGACCGCGATCGACGGTGAGGCCCCGGCCCTGCGGCACTGGATCAAGGAGGTCCGCGCCGCGATGGAGAGGCTGCGCATCGACCCGGCCTTCGCCGACCGGAACGTCAACGAGGGCTTCTCCGGCGGCGAGAAGAAGCGCCACGAGATACTGCAGATGGAGCTGCTGAAGCCCCGGTTCGCCATCCTGGACGAGACCGACTCCGGGTTGGACGTCGACGCGCTCCGGATCGTCGCGGAGGGTGTGAACCGGGTGGGGTCCACCGGCGAGGTGGGGATCATGCTGATCACCCACTACACGCGGATCCTGCGGTACATCCACCCCGACTACGTGCACGTGTTCGTCGACGGCCGGATCGCCGAGGAGGGCGGCCCGGAGCTCGCGGAGCAGCTCGAGGCCGAGGGCTACGACAGGTTCCTGCCCGCGACGAGCACGCCGGCCTGAGCGAGCCGAAGGATCATCGATGACCACCGCCGAGCTGCCGACCGCGAAGCTGTCCGGCGGCGAGCTGGCGGCCGTGCGCGCGGACTTCCCGCTGCTGCGCCGTCGCGTGCGCGGCGGGCACCCGCTGGTGTACCTGGACTCGGCGGCGACGGCGCAGAAGCCCGAGGTCGTGATCGACGCCGAGCTGGACTTCTACACCGAGCGGAACGCCGCCGTGCACCGCGGAGCGCACCAGCTCGCCGAGGAGGCGACCGACGCCTTCGAGCAGGCGCGGGTCGAGGTCGCGACCCTGGTGGGCGCGGACCCCGGCGAGATCGTCTGGACGGCCAACGCCACGGCGGGGCTGAACCTCGTCGCGTACGCGATGTCCAACGCGTCCGCCGGGCGCGGCGGCGCCGCGGCCAAGCGGTTCGCGGTGGGGCCGGGGGACGAGGTTGTCGTCACCGAGGCGGAGCACCACGCGAACCTCGTGCCATGGCAGGAGCTGTGCGCCCGCACGGGCGCGGCGCTGCGCTGGATCGAGGTCGACGACGACGGCCGGCTGAGCACCGACCTGTCAGCGATCACCGAGCGGGCCAGGGTCGTCGCGTTCGGCCACGTCTCCAACGTGACGGGCGCGATCGCCGACGTGGCGTCCGTCGTCGGCCGTGCGCGCGAGGTCGGCGCGCTGACGGTGCTGGACGCCGTGCAGAGCGTCCCGCACCTGGCGGTCGACCTGCCCGGGCTGGGCGTCGACTTCGCCGCCTTCGCCGGGCACAAGATGTACGGCCCGACCGGCGTCGGCGCGCTGTACGGGCGCCGCGAGCTGCTCGAGGCGCTACCGCCGGTCGCCACCGGCGGGTCGATGGTCGAGGTGGTCACGATGGCCGCCACGACCTTCCTGCCGCCGCCGCAGAGGTTCGAGGCCGGTACCCAGATGGTCGCCCAGGCCGTCGGACTGGGTGCCGCGGCCCGCTACCTCCGCGAGCTCGGGATGGACGCCGTCGCCGCACACGAGGCCGAGCTCACCCCCCTGCTGCTGGATGCCGTCGCGGCGGCGCCCGGCACCCGGGTGATCGGCCCCACCGACACCCGCGACCGGCTCGCGCTCGTCTCGTTCGTGGTGGACGGCGTGCACGCGCACGACGTCGGCCAGGTGCTCGACGACGCCGGTGTCGCGGTCCGGGTCGGGCATCACTGCGCCCAGCCGCTGCACCGCCGGCTCGGCGTCACCGCGTCCGCCCGCGCCTCGGCGGGCGTGTACACCACGCCCGACGACGTCGCCGCGTTCGCGAGGGCGCTCGCCGGCGTCGCGCCGTTCTTCGGAGGTGGGCGATGAACGGTGCGATGGAGCAGCTCTACCAGCAGCTGATCCTCGACCACGCGAAGAGCCCGCACGGCAAGGGCCTCGCCGAGGGGCACGCGGCCGAGTCCTACCAGGTGAACCCGATGTGCGGCGACGAGGTCCGGCTTCGGGTGCACCTCGCGGGTCCCGCGGACGCGCCGGTGGTGGACCGGGTCACCTGGGAGGGGCAGGGCTGCTCCATCTCGCAGGCCTCGGTCTCGATCCTGACGGACCTGGTCGGCGGGCAGCCGGTCGCACACGCGGAGCATCTGGGCGAGGCGTTCCGCTCGTTGATGCACTCCCGGGGCGAGGGCGTCGACGCGGAGACCGAGGACCTGCTCGACGACGCGACGGCCTTCACCGGGGTGGCCCGCTACCCCGCGCGGATCAAGTGCGCGCTGCTGGGCTGGGCCGCACTCCGGGACGCACTCATCCAGGCAGGCGCAACCAAGGAGGACACATGAGCACGGCCCCCGCTGGACCCGGCGCCACCACCGCAGCCGACGTCGAGGAAGCCCTGCGCGACGTGATCGACCCCGAGCTGGGGATCAACATCGTCGACCTCGGCCTGGTCTACGGCGTCGCCATCGCCCCGGAGAACACCGCGGTCATCGACATGACCCTGACCTCGGCCGCCTGCCCGCTGACCGACGTGATCGAGGACCAGGCGGCGTCGGTGCTGGACGGCGTGGTGAACTCGTTCCGGATCAACTGGGTGTGGATGCCGCCCTGGGGTCCGGACAAGATCACCGACGACGGCCGCGAGCAGCTTCGGGCGCTGGGCTTCAACGTCTGAGCGTTGGCCCCCGAGCCGCTCGGCGGTGGGGTTCACA
>CAYGGX010000030.1:16067-26857 GCA_964349585.1 uncultured Actinotalea sp. | reverse complement strand
GGCGGATGACACGCGTGTAATTCTCTTAATGCAACTTACCTGACGGCCCGCATGGGCGCGGAGGCTCGACATGTGGAACTTGCTCGATGACGACGCAGCGTTCCCAGCCGACCCCGGACTCCCGATCGGGGTTGCACCAGTTCTGCCGCTCTTCGGGGTGATCGACGACGACGAGGCGCTCGCCTGGCAGGAGCGCGCGCTGTGCGCACAGACCGACCCGGAGGCGTTCTTCCCCGAGAAGGGCGGCTCCACGCGCGAGGCGAAGAAGGTGTGCACGCGGTGCGAGGTCCGCGCCGAGTGCCTCGAGTACGCCCTGGCCCACGACGAGCGGTTCGGGATCTGGGGCGGCCTGTCCGAGCGCGAGCGGCGCAAGCTGAAGAAGCGCGTCGTCTGAGCGCTCCCGGGCGCGGCGCGGTTCGTTCGCGCCCGCCCGACGGCCATGATGGGCGTCGATGAGTCCAGCCCGTCCGGACGCCGCCCCGGCCGTCCGATCCCCCGTCTCGGTGACCGCCGTCGTCGTCACCGACGGGCTGAGCGACTACGTCTCCCGAACCCTCGCCGCGCTCACGGCCCAGACCCGCGCGCCGGCGACGGTCCTCGTGGTCGACGTCGCCCCCGCGCTGGACCCGGCACTGGTTGCCCTCGTGGGCAGGCTGTCCACCGCGGCCGCCGACCGGAGCCGGGCGTGGGTGGTGCCCGCTCCAGGCGCCAGGACCTTCGGTGACGCGGTGCGCGCGGGGCTCGCCGCCCGGGGCGAGCAGGCGGGGTCCAGCGGCCGCGAGTGGCTCTGGCTGCTGCACGACGACAGCGCCCCGGAGCCGACGGCGCTCGCGGAGCTGCTGCGTGCCGTCGAGATCGCCCCCTCGGTGGGGATCGCGGGCAGCAAGCAGCACAGCTGGTCCGATCCGCCCCGGGTGATCGAGGTCGGCCTGGCCACGTCCCGCTTCGGGCGCCGGATGACCGGGATGGATGGCCCCGAGGTCGACCAGGGCCAGCACGACGCCCGGGACGACGTGCTGGGCGTGGGTATCGCCGGCGCCCTCGTGCGGCGGGACGTCTGGGACGCCCTGGGCGGCACCGACCCCGCGCTCGGACCGTACGGCGACGGGCTCGACCTGAGCCGGCGGGCCAGGCTGGCCGGGCATCGCGTCGTCGTCGTGCCCTCGGCCGTGGTGCGGCACGCCCAGGCGTCGATCCCGGCCGGCGGACTGCTCGGCCGGGAGGGCTGGGACTCCGGCCGCTCCACCCAGGCCCGCCGTGCCGCCCACCTGCACTCCCAGCTCGTGGGTGTGCCCGCCGTGCTGGTCCCGGTGGTGGCCCTGCTCGCCGTGCTGAGCAGCGTGGTCCGGGCGCTCGGCCGGGTGGCGATCAAGGAGCCGCACCTGGTGATCGCGGAGCTGTTCGCGCCCTGGGCGGTCCTCGGTCGCCCGGGGCGGATCGCGGCTGCCCGACGTCGTGCGCGTAGCTCCCGGCAGCTGCCCCGGCGCGCTCTCCGTCCCCTCCAGACCACCTGGCGCGACGTGGCGCGTCAGTTCTACGACCGCCGGCTCGACGCGGCCGAGGGGCGCCGGACCCGCTCCGCCCCCAGCGAGCTCGAGCTGTCCGAGCTGGCCGCGCTGCGCGATCGGCGGCGGGCGACCCTTGCGGCGGTGGTCGTGGTCGCGCTGCTGGTGTCCGCGACGGCGCTCGGGACGCTGCTCGCGACCGGCGGCGTCCGGGTGGCCGGCGGCGCGCTGGCGTTCGGCGATGCGCGGGTGGGCGAGCTCTGGTCCGCTGCGACGTCCTGGTGGGTCTGGGGCGGCTTCGGCGAGCCCGCGCCGCCCGACCCGCTGCTGGGGGTCATGGTGCCGCTGACGGCGCTGCTCGGCACCGTGGGCCAAGCCGCCGTCGTGCTGCTCGCGGGGTCGATCCTGCTCGGGGCGGTCGGTGCGTGGTTCGCCGCCGGCGCGGTGACGCGCTCCGCCGCGCTGCGCGCGTGGGCCGCCCTCGTCTGGGCCGGCGCGCCGGCCCTGCTCACGTCGATCGAGACCGGGCGGGTCGCCGTCGTCGTGGCGCACGCCGCGCTGCCCTGGTTCGCGCTCGGGGTCGCGCGGGGGGTCGGGCTGGCACGGATCGACGTCGTGGTGTCCGGGTTGGTCGGCGCGCAGCGCGCGGTCCGTCCCGCGGCTGTCGACGGCGCCGAGCCGACCGTGCCCGCAGAGCCGACCGTGCCCGCAGAGCCGACCGGCCACGACCCCGGCCAACCCCACGAACCGCCCGCTGCACCCACCACCGCCGAGCCGTCGCTGGCGGCGGCCGCGGGCGCCGCGCTCGCGCTGGTCGTCATGACGGCCGGCGCTCCGGTGCTCCTGCCCGCCGTCCTGGTGCTGCTCGCCGCGGTCGCGCTGGTCGTGCCCCGGCGCCGCAGGCTGGCGTGGATCGCCCTGCCCGCGCTGGTGCTGCACGGCCCGATGATCGCGGCCGCGGTGGCCGGGCTCGGCGAGGGCCGGTGGCGCGTCCTGGTCGCCGAGCCCGGTGCCCCGATCGCCGAGGCGGGCGCGCCGGCGTGGCAGCAGCTGCTCGGCTGGCCCGTGCCGCCGCCCGAGTGGGGGCTCGCGGACGGGCTGCCCTTCGCGCTGCCGCTCGTCGCCACCGGGGTGCTGTTGCTGCTCGCGGTGCCCGCGCTGGGCGTGCGGGTGCCCCTCGGCCGGGCCGCGCGGGTCGGCTGGTTCGCAGCCGCGGTCGGGCTGGCCGCCGCCGTGGTCGCCGGCCGGACGGTCACCGGCGTCGCCCGGGCCGTCGACGGTGAGCACCTCTGGCTCCCCGCGACCGCCTCGCCGGCTCCGGGGGTCAGCCTCGCCGTGGCGGGCCTGCTCCTGGCCGCCCTGGTCGGGGCAACCCGGGTCCGGGAGGCGCTCGCGCGACGGTCGTTCGGCTGGCGACAGCTCGCCGTCGGGCTGATCGCGATCCTGGCGGTGCTCGGCCCGGCCGTCACCCTCGGCGCCTGGACGTGGCAGCACCGGGGCGGGGCCGGGATCGCGCCGGTCGCCACCGAGGCGGTGGTCCCCGCGGTCGGTCGCCAGATGCAGAGCGAGGCGATGCGGGTGCTGGCGCTCCGGTTCGAGGCCGACGGAACGGTCCGGGCGCTCGCGCTGCGCGGCGACGGTCAACAGCTGACCGAGCAGTCGCGGCTGGGCAACGTCCGGGCCGCGTTGCGGGCCGAGGCGCACCCGGTCGAGCGCGACGTCGCGGAGGTGGCCGCCCGGCTTGCCGCGGGCAGCTCCACCGACCTGGCGGGCAACCTCGGCCGGCTCGGGATCGGGGCCGTCCTGGTGCCCGGCCCGGCCGATCCGGCGCGCGGGGAGCTCGTCGGGCGCCTGGACTCGACGCCCGGCCTGGAGCGCGTGACCGAGACGGCGGCGGGGGTGATCTGGCGGGTCAACGCCGCGGGGGCCGGTACGACGGCGGCGTGGGCGCGCCTGGTGGGCGCGGACGGCGCGCCGGTGGCCGTCCCGGCCGGTCGGGGGATCGACACGGTCATCGCCACGGGTGACCCGGGCCGCCGGTTGGTCCTGGCCGAGCGGGCCGACCCGGGATGGCGGGCCGAGCTCGACGGCCGGCCGCTGCGCGCCGTCCCGACCGAGTGGCACCAGACGTTCGAGGTGGGCGCCGGTTCCGGACGGCTGGTGGTCATCCATGACCCGGTCGAACGCGGTCCGTGGCTCGCGGTCCAGGCCGGGGTGCTCCTGCTGACCGCGCTCCTCGCCCTCCCGGTGCGCCGGCGGCGAGGGGGCGCACGATGAGCCGGGGCGCGCGGGTCCGGTCCGCGATCGCGCGGGCCCTCTGGGGCCTGGCCGCGGTGGCGCTGGTGGCCGCCGTCGTCGTCCTGCCGCCGACGCTGCCGGGTGCGCCCGCGGAGCCGATCTCCCCGGTGCTGGTCGACGTACCGCCCGGGAGCACCGTCCTGGTCTGCCCGGGGACGGTGCGGCTGCCCACCGAGCCGGAGGAGGGCGACGACGTCGCCTACGACCCTCAGTTCGATCCCGCGCCCGGGGAGTCGATCGCGGCGCTCGGCGTGCTCACGGCCCGCCCCTCGAGCGATCCGGCCGCGCGCGCGCTGCTCACGACCCTGGCCGGGGAGCAGCTCGACCAGGTGACGCCCGCTCGCGCGGCGGGGGGCGGGTGGTTCGACGGGCCGGAGGCCGCGACCGTGCTCCGAGCGGATGCCACGGGCGAGCTGCCCCCCTGGTTGGCCGGGTCGATGCGGGTGGTCACCGCCGAGGGTGACCTGCGCGGCCTCGCGGCCGCCACCTGCCAGTACCCGACCGCAGAGAGCTGGCTGGTGGGCGGCGGCACCGAGCTCGGGTCCAGCGCCCGACTCGTGCTGGCGAACCCGGGCGTCACACCGGCATCGGTGACCGTCCGCGTCTGGGGCCCCAGCGGCGAGGCGGAGCTCGCGGGCGCCCCCGAGTACCTGGTGCCGCCCGGGAGCGAGCGGGTGGTGCTGCTGGAGGGCGTCGCGGCGCAGCAGCGCCGGATCGTCGTGCAGACCACGTCGTCCGGGGGTGCGATTGCCGCCTTCCTGCAGGACAGCCTGCTGCGCGGGTTCGTCTCCGCGGGCATCGACCACGTGGTTGCGGGTCAGGGACCGGCCACGCGGCAGGTCGTCCCGCTCTCGGTGACCTCGTCGGAGGCGGATGGTCTCGACGTCGCCCAGCTGCGCGTGCTGGCGCCCGGGGACGAAGCGGGGACGGCCGACGTGACCTTCATCGGCGCGGACGGCCCCGTCGACCTCCCCGGCACACAGGTCGCGCTCGACCCCGGCGTCGTGATCGACATCCCGCTCGGCGGCCTGCCCGCCGGGGAGTACGTGGCGGTCGTCGAGGCCGATGTGCCGGTCGTCGCGGGCGGCATGCTCACCCGGGGCCAGGGCGTCGGGGACACCCGGACCCCCGCCGCGCCGATGGACCGAGCCTGGGCCGCATCGGTTTCGGTCGGGAGCGGGGGCCCCCTCGCGTTGCCGTCCGGGGCCGCCGGCGTGCTGGTGCTCGCGGTGCCCGACAACACCAGGGGCGGCACCGCGGTGGTCGTGGAGGCGGTCGGTCCCGAGGGGGTTCTCGCAGCCCGCGAGTACCGGGTGCGGGGCGGCCGGACGCTGTCGATCCCGCTGGATGACCTGACGGCCGAGGCGGCCGACGGCGGCTCCGGGGACGAGCTGGTCGGCCTCGTGGTGCGACCGACGGATCGGGTGGCCTGGGCGGTAGTCCTGCTGGTGGACGGCGAGATGGTTGGCGTGCTCACGCCGGTCGATCCGCGCCCGGCCGCGCCACAGCTCGGCGTGCACGTGCGCTAGCGGGCGCGGCGCACCTCGATCGCCTGCCGGACCCCCAGGCCCACCCGCAGGGCGGTCCGCAACGGCCAGTGGTACCAGCGCGGGTAGCGCCGGGACAGGAACCGCACCGCGCTGCGGTGGTGCGCCCGGATCATCCCGGCGGGCCGATCCCGCCAGGACGTCCCGCCGACGTGGGTGACCTGCGCGGACGGCACGTGCACGCTCGACCACCCGGCCGCTGCGAGGCGCGCGCCGAGGTCCATGTCCTCGAAGAACATGAAGTAGCCCTCGTCGAAGCCCCCGACCTGCTCGAAGGCCTCCCGGCGGAGCAGCAGACACGCCCCGGAGAGCCAACCCGCGGCGCGCTCCTCGTCGGCCGCCCCGGCTCCCTGGTAGGCGCGGGTCCACGGGTTGGTCGGCCAGATCCGGGCGAACAGCGCGTGCCCGACCCCCTGGCGCAGGGACGGCAACGCCCGAGCGGACGGGTAGCGGGAGCCGTCCGGGTTGAGCAGCGCGGGCCCAAGCGCCCCGGCCTCCGGGTGCCGGTCGCCGGCGTCCAGCAGGGCCGCCAGCGCCCCGGGGTGCCAGACGATGTCGGGGTTGGCCACCACGAGCCAGGGTTGCGTCGCGTCCATCGCGCCGAAGTTCGCCGCGGCGCCGTAGCCCACGTTGCTGCCCGGTACGAGCAGCGATCCGCCGTGCCGTTCGGCGACCCGCCGCGCCACCGCGTGGTCGTCGCCGTTGTCGACGACGACCAGCTCGACATCCGCGTCCAGCGAGGCCGCGAAGTCGTCGAGCTCGGGCCCGGGCCGGTACGTGACGCATACGACGCGCACGGTGTTGGGGTGCGCGGTCATGCCCGCACCCTAGTCCGGGTCCGGTGCCATGAGGCGCCGTCGTGTCACGTCCGGTAGCGGGGGTCGATCTCCTCCGGCCGCCGGCCGAGCAGGTGCGCCACCTGCTCCACCAGGACGTCACCCACGAGGTCGGCGAGGTCCCCCTCGTCGACCGCCCGCGCCTCGATCGGGCGCCGGTAGACCACGATGCGCGCCGGCAGGCCCGCGTCGGCGGGGAAGTAGCGGCCGAGGGGCACCCCGCCGCCCTCCCAGGGCGCCGGTTCCGAGGCCGGGACCTCCTCGACCGCGAACTCGGTGCCCTCGAGCTGGCGCGCCCACCGACGCTCGAGCCGCTCGACCGCGTCGAGCACGTGGTCGTCGAAGCGTTCCGCCCGTGTCCGGTGCCCCGGGAGGTTCGCGGGGATCACCGGGCCGCGCAGCCCGCGGCCGCGCCGGTCCCGCCGTCTTGCGAGCAGCCGGGTGGCCGGCGGCCTGGCGCGTCTCACACTTCACTGTACGACGCGGCGTGGTGGTGGACAGGCCGTCGGGGCGGCCAGGTACTGTCGCTGACTGTGAGGTCTGGTCGGCAGTGCTCGCGCAGCGCCTGCGGGCGCCCCGCGGTCGCCACCCTGACTTACGTGTACAGCGACTCCACCGCCGTGCTCGGACCGCTCGCCCAGCTCGCCGAGCCGCACTCCTACGACCTGTGCAGCGAGCACGCCGCAAGCCTGACGGCCCCCCGCGGCTGGGAGGTCGTCCGGTTGATGCCGGAGTTCGTCCCGACCGGCCCCACCTCCGACGACCTGCTCGCCCTGGCCGACGCCGTCCGCGAGGCCGGCCGCCCGGCCGCCCCGCAGCAGGCCGAGCCCGAGCCGGGCGCTCGCCGCGGGCACCTTCGGGTGATCCCGCGGGAGGAGTCCTGAGCCGTGGCTGACCGCGCCCCGTCGGGCGACGCTTCCCGAACGCCGCAGTCCTGCGGGTCGTGCGGCGGCGATCAGCTCACCCAGCTGTCGCTGGTTCTCGCCGACGGCACCGACGTGACGTTCATCTCCTGCCTGCAGTGCGAGGCGCGGGAGTGGCTCGCGGCCCAGGAGGACGGCTCCTGGCTGACCCTGCCCATCGCGGACGTGCTCGAGCGGTCGGCGCGCAAGCCCAGGTGATGTCCGGGCGTCGGCATCTCCTAGGCTGCCGCCCATGGAACTCGCGAGCGGGCGTTCTACCGACCTGACCGGTCTGATCAAGGCGTACGACGTCCGCGGCGTGGTCCCCGAGCCGTTCAGCCCGGAAGTGGCGCGCGCGATCGGCGCCGCGTTCGCCGAGGTCGTCGTTCTCCCCGAGTCCGGGGGCGCCGGACCGAGGGCCGTCATCGGGCGGGACATGCGGCCCTCCGGCCCCGACCTGGTCGGGGCCTTCGCCGAGGGCCTCGCCCTGCGCGGGGTCGACGTCGTCCTGATCGGGCTGTGCTCCACCGACGGGCTGTACCACGCGTCCGGAGCGCTGGATCTGCCGGGGGCGATGTTCACCGCGAGCCACAACCCGGCCGAGTACAACGGGATCAAGCTCTGCCGCGCGGGGGCCCGTCCCGTGGGCCAGGACTCCGGGCTGGTGACGATCCGGACCCTCGCCGAACGGTACCTGGACGACGGGCTGCCCGCGGCGGCCGCGGAGCCCGGCCGGGTCACTGAGCGGGAGATGCTCGCCGACTACGCGACGTTCCTGCGGACGCTCGTCGACCTGAGCGGTGTGCGCCCGATGCGGGTGGTGATCGACGCCGGGAACGGCATGGCAGGGCTCACCGCGCCGGCCGTGCTGCAGACCGCGGCGGGTCTGCCCGCCCTGCCGCTCGACGTCGAGCCGCTCTACTTCGAGCTGGACGGCTCGTTCCCCAACCACGAGGCCAACCCGCTGGAGCCGGAGAACCTGCGCGACCTGCAGGCCGCCGTCGTCGCGCACGGCGCCGACATCGGGATCGCCTTCGACGGCGACGCCGACAGGTGCTTCATCATCGACGAGAACGGCGAGCCGGTGAGCCCGTCGGCGATCACCGCGCTGGTGGGCCTGCGCGAGGTCGCCCGGGAGCGGGCCGCGGGCCGCACCCCGACGGTGATCCACAACCTGATCACCTCCCAGGTGGTGCCCGACCTGCTCGGCGCCGCCGGTGCCCGGACGGTGCGCACCCGAGTCGGGCACTCGTTCATCAAGGCCGAGATGGCCGCCAACGACGCCGTCTTCGGCGGGGAGCACAGCGCGCACTACTACTTCCGTGACTTCTTCTTCGCCGACACCGGGATGCTCGCCGCGATGCACGTCCTGGCGGCCCTGGGGGAGGCGCGGACGCCCGACGGGCAGCCGATGACCCTGTCGGCGCTCGCCGACGCCTACCAGCCGTACGCCGCCAGCGGGGAGATCAACTCGACCGTCGACGACGTCGTCGCGGCGCGCGCCCGGGTGGTGGACGCCTACGTAACCCGCGAGGGTGCTGGGCCGGTTACCGTCGACGAGCTGGACGGGCTGACCGTCTCGCACTGGGCCGTCGCGCCCCGGTGGTGGTTCAACCTGCGCGCCTCGAACACCGAGCCGCTGCTCCGGCTGAACGTCGAGGCGGCCGACGCTGACATCATGGTCAAGGTTCGCGACGACGTGCTGGCGCTCGTCCGGGCGGCCGCGGACGGGGAGGACTGATCGCCATGGAACCGTGGGTCCGCGACATCCTGCGTTGCCCCGCCTGCGGCGGTGAGCTCCGGGACTCAACCGCCCTGGACGGCGCCCCCGAGCTGATCTGCACCACGGCCACCTGCGCCCTGGCCTACCCGGTGCGCGACGGCATCCCGGTGCTGCTGGTCGACGACGCCCACCCGGCGTCCGGCACGGTCTGAGTTGGCCGCCGCCGGCGGCCAGTCGACGTCGGTTCGCGGAGCCCTCCAGCTGGCGCCATGTCACGCCCGGCGACGTTCCGGGTGACACTTCCGGGGTTGGGAGCCCCAGATCCGTCACCTGGAGCGAGGAGACGCAGATCCCCGGTTGCGGAAGCCGTTCGGGGCGCGACGCCCGCAGGTCGCGTACGATGGAGTCCTTGGCGCAGGTGATGCCGATGGCCCGGAGGGGCCGCGCCGGGCAACAATCCATGCAGCGCGCCCGTGCGCGCGCCCAGCGCCCGTGAGGTGGAACATGCCCGAGCTCGACATCGTCCCCGGCCGGTACGCCGTCCGTGACATCACGCTGCACGAGGCCGGCCGGCACCAGATCCGGCTGGCCGAGCACGAGATGCCGGGCCTGATGGCCCTGCGCGAGCAGTACGCCGCCAGCCAGCCGCTGGCGGGTGCCCGCATCGCCGGCTCCCTGCACATGACCGTGCAGACGGCCGTGCTGATCGAGACCCTCACCGTGCTCGGCGCGCAGGTCCGCTGGGCCTCCTGCAACATCTTCTCCACCCAGGACGAGGCGGCGGCCGCGGTCGCGGTCGGCCCGGACGGCACGGCCACCGAACCGCGCGGCGTCCCGGTCTTCGCCTGGAAGGGCGAGACGCTCGAGGAGTACTGGGACTGCACCGAGCAGATCCTGACCTGGCCCGACGGCCACGGGCCGACCGCCATCCTCGACGACGGCGGCGACGCGACGCTCCTGGTGCACTCCGGGGTCGAGTACGAGGCGGCGGGCGCCGTGCCCGCGGAACTGCAGCCGGGCGACCCGGGCTACTCCGTCGAGCACAACGTGATCCTGGGCGTGTTGCGGCGCTCCCTCGCGGCCGACCCGCAGCGGTGGACCCGGATCGCCGCCGGCATCGGCGGAGTCACCGAGGAGACCACCACCGGGGTGCACCGGCTGTACCAGCTCGGCGAGGAGGGCCGCCTGCTCTTCCCGGCCATCAACGTCAACGACTCGGTCACCAAGTCCAAGTTCGACAACAAGTACGGGATCCGGCACTCGCTGCCCGACGGCATCAACCGCGCGACCGACGTGCTGATCGGCGGCAAGGTTGCCTTCGTCGCCGGCTACGGGGACGTCGGCAAGGGCGCGGCCGAGTCGCTGCGCGGCCAGGGCGCGCGGGTGATCGTGGCGGAGGTCGACCCGATCTGCGCGCTGCAGGCCGCGATGGACGGCTACGAGGTGGCGCGAATCGAGGACGTGCTGGACGAGGCGGACTTCTTCATCACCACCACCGGCAACAAGGACGTCATCCGCGTCGACCACATGGCGGCGATGAAGGACAAGGCGATCGTCGGGAACATCGGGCACTTCGACAACGAGATCGACATGGCCGGCCTCGCGGCGGTCCCGGGGATCGTGCGTACCGAGATCAAGCCCCAGGTGCACGAGTGGACCTTCCCGGCCGACGGCGACCGCCCCGAGCGGTCGGTCATCGTGCTGTCCGAGGGCCGCCTGCTCAACCTGGGCAACGCCACCGGGCACCCGTCGTTCGTGATGAGCAACTCGTTCTCGAACCAGGTGATCGCGCAGCTCGAGCTGGCCACACACGCCGACGCCTACCCGCTCGGGGTGCACCGGCTGCCGAAGATCCTCGACGAGAAGGTCGCCCGGCTGCACCTCGACGCCCTGGGCGTCCGGCTGACCGAGCTGACCAAGGACCAGGCCGAGTACATCGGGGTGGACGTCGCGGGCCCGTACAAGCCGGAGCACTACCG
>CAYGGX010000030.1:14376-15967 GCA_964349585.1 uncultured Actinotalea sp. | reverse complement strand
CGGCGCCCTCGGCGATGCCCGACGACGTTGTCGCGGCCTCGGCCGCGCTCCCGGCGGTTGTGGGGGAGGGGAAGCGCGTGCCGCCGCCGCCCGCGGCCGCGCCGGCGACGGCGGCGCCGATGTTCACCGCGACCATCGAGGAGATCACGCCGGAGACCGCGGCCCGGATGACCGCCTCGTGGCGCCCAGGCTGTCCCGTGCCCCTGGAGGACCTGCGCCTGGTCACCGTCGACGTGATCGGGTTCGACGGGACCGTGCAGACCGGCGAGCTGGTGGTGCACGCCGACTCCGCGGACGGGATCGTCCAGGTCTTCGGCACGCTGTTCACCGAGCGCTTCCCGATCCGGCAGATGCGCCTGGTCGACGAGTTCGGCGCCGACGACTCCGCGTCGATGGCGGCCGACAACACCTCGGCCTTCAACTGCCGGCTCATCACCGGTGGGAGCACCTGGTCCGAGCACGCCTACGGCCGCGCGATCGACATCAACCCGGTGGAGAACCCGTACGTGCTCGGCGGCCACGTCGCGCCGCGGGACGGCCGGGCGTACGTGGACCGGCCCGACGAACCGGGGGTGGTGCACGACGGCGACGTCGTCGTGCGGGCGTTCGCCGCGATCGGCTGGTCCTGGGGCGGGCACTGGCAGCCCCCGCGCGCGCTGGACTACCAGCACTTCTCGGCGACCGGTCGCTGAGGGCCGGAGCGCACTCCGCGGGTTGGCGCGCCGGGACCGGCTCAGTCGACGGGGTCGGGCACGGCGTGCGGGAGGCGGTGCACCAGGGCGGCCTCCGCCGCCGCAGCCTGCGACGCGCGGACGGCGTGGGCGTACTCCCGGTCGCGGCGCTCGGCGAGCACGGCGGCGATGAATCGCTCCGGGTGCGTCCCGATCGGCGGCCCGGGCGCGACGTAGCCCTCGATCTCGGCGGCCAGCTCGTTGCCGAGCCGCGTTCGCGACGCGACGTGCAACCGGGCGGCCCGGCCGAGGAACTGGCGAGCCGCCAGGGCGACGCCGTCGGGCAGGCGACGGATGTCGGCGTGCCGGGCCCAGGTCGCGAGCTCGGGCGGCATCACGATCGGGGGCAGCGCGCGCTGGCCGCCGCGGACCCGGACGGCATAGGTCCCGGCGAGCATGTCGCCGAGCCGCTTGCTCTGCGGGTGCACCAGCGAGGCGATCAGAGCGACCGCGCCGGTGGTCAGGTAGATCTCCAGCACCCCGGTCAGGGCCCGGATCAGCGCGTGCCGAACCCGGATCGGGCCGCCGTCGTCCCGCACGATCCGGATCCCCATGGCGAGCTTGCCCAGCGAGCGGCCCCTGGTGAGCGTCTCCACGGTGGCGGGGACCCCGACCAGTAGGGAAACCACGGACAGCAGCAGGAGCGCCTGGCCGGCCGCGGGGTCGAGCCGGATGCCGATCACCACGATCAGGACGCTCAGCAGCCAGCCCACCAGCACCAGCGCCGTGATGTCGATCACCGCGCCGACCATCCGGGTGGCGAACGATGCCGGGCGGGCGTCGATGACGACCCCCTCGCCGAGCAGGATCTCGTCGCGCACGGGTGGATCCTGTCACAGCCCGGGCCTCGACCGCGGCGG
>CAYGGX010000030.1:7892-14276 GCA_964349585.1 uncultured Actinotalea sp. | reverse complement strand
CGGCGGGGCGGTGTGTGGCAGGCTTGGCGGCCGTGGACCTCGACGCCTTCTCCGCAGTGCACGCCCCGGCGTGGTCGCGGCTCGACGAGCTGGCCAGGCAGGGCCGGCTCACCGGCGCGGAGTCCGACGAGCTGGTCCGGCTGTACCAGGAGGTGGCCACCCACCTGTCGACCGTGCGATCCGTCGCGCCGGACCCTGCGGTGGTCTCCCGGCTGTCGGAGATCCTGGCGCGGGCGAGGTCGGCGATCGCCGGGGCGCACGAGCCGGCCTGGGGCGACGTCGCCCGGTTCTTCGTGCTCACCCTGCCGGCCGCGTTCTACCGGGTCCGGTGGTGGACGGTGGCCGTGATGGTGTGCTTCGTCGCGTTGTCGGTGGTCGCCGGGGTGTACCTGGTCAACAGCCCGACGGCGCAGGCGGCCGTCGGCACGCCGAGCGAGCTGCGACACATCGCCGACGAGGCGTTCGAGGCGTACTACTCGGAGCACCCGGCGAGCAGCTTCGCGGCGTTCGTCTGGACCAACAACGCGTGGATCGCCGCCCAGTGCGTCGCGTTCGGCATCACGGGGTTCTGGCCGGTGATGGTGCTCGTGCAGAACGCGGTGCACGTCGGCTCGATCGGCGGCGTGATGGCGATGCACGGTGGTCTGGACGTGTTCTTCCAGCTGATCCTGCCGCACGGCCTGATGGAGCTGACGGCGATCTTCGTCGCCGGCGGAACCGGGCTCAAGCTGTTCTGGACCGTGATCGACCCGGGCGGCCGGCCGCGCGGTCGCGCCGTCGCGGAGGAGGGCCGGGCCCTGTTCTCCGTCGCCATCGGGCTGGTTCTCGTGCTCGCCGTCTCGGGCGTCGTGGAGGGCTACGTGACGCCGTCGCCGCTGCCCTGGTGGCTGAAGATCGTCATCGGCGCGGTCGTCCTTGCGGCGTTCTGGGTCTACGCCCTGGTGCTCGGCAGGCGTGCGGTCCGGTCGGGGGAGACCGGCGGGCTGCGCGCCGACCACGACGTCGACGTCGTCCCCCTGGCCGCGTAGGTGACCGCCGCCGGTCGGCGCGGCTAGAGCCGGCCCGCGGCCTTGAGTGCCAGGTAGGTGTCCGCGAGCCGCGGCGCGAGGTCGTCCGGCAGCGCGTCCACGACCTCGATGCCGCGCTGGCGCAGCCGGATGGTGACCGCCGCCCGCTCCAGCTCCGTACGCTCCGCCGCCGCGGCGTCCAGCACCTGCGCCACCGAGCCGCGCTGGGTGCGCATCTCGGCGAGGTCCGGGTCGGCCACCGACGCGATCACCACCGTGTGGTCCTTCGCCAGCGGGCCGACGACGGGCAGCAGGCCGTTCTCCACCGCCGCGGGGTCCAGCGTGGTGAGCAGGACGACGAGCGCGCGCTGGGAGAGCCGCTGACGGATCGCCCCCACCACGCCCGGCCAGTCGGCCTCGAGCAGCACGGGTTCGACCGGGGCGAGGGCGTCGGCCAGGGCGGGCAGCAGCCGGGGCCCGCTCATCCCCGCGACCTGGGCGCGAACCCGGCGGTCGTGGGCGATCAGGTCGATCCGGTCGCCCGCCCGGGACGCCAGCGCCGACAGCAGCAGGGCGGCCTCGATCGAGGCGTCGATCCGGGGGAGGTCGCCGATCCGCGCGGCCGACGTCCGGGACGTGTCCAGCACGATCATGACCCGGCGGTCCCGCTCCGGCCGCCAGGTGCGGACCACGACCTCGGACCGCCGGGCGGTCGCCCGCCAGTCGATCGACCGCACGTCGTCACCGATCACGTACTCGCGCAGCGAGTCGAACTCGGTGCCCGCCCCCCGAACCTGGACCGTCGTCCGGCCGTCCAGCTCGCGGAGCCGGGCCAGCCGGCTCGGCAGGTGGCGCCGCGAGGCGAACTCCGGCAGCACCCGCAGGCGGTTGGGCACGTCCAGGCTCACCTGCCGGGCGGCGAGGCCGAGCGGCCCGAAGGACCTGAGCGTCACCTGGTCGCCGAGCCGGTCGCCCCGCCGGGTGGGCCGGAGCACCGTGACCACCCGGCGCGACTCACCGGGCGGCAGGTCGACGCGATGGCGGTTCGCCTGGGCGCCCGCCGAGGGCTGCCAGGCGTCGCGCACCAGGACGCGCAGGCGTCGCGGCGAGCGGTTGGTGAGCGTGACGGTCGAGCGGGTGCGCTCGGTGAGCCGGACCGACTGCGGCACCGAACGGCGGACGACCACCTCGCGGGGCGGCGCGGCGAGCGCCGCGTCCACGGCGCAGACGACCACCACCAGGAGCGCCCACGCGATCACGGTGAGCGTCACCGGGACGAGCAGCACCGGCACCAGCCCGAGGGCGGTGAGGGCTGCGGCCCGCCAGGTGATCGTCACAGTTCAGCGGGGGACGGGCACGGCGGCGAGGACGGTGTCGAGCACGCTCTCGGCGGTGACGCCCTCGAGCTCGGCCTCCGCCCGCAGCTGCACGCGGTGGCGCAGCGTCGGGTAGGCGAGGGCCTTGACGTCGTCGGGTGTCACGTAACCCCGGCCGGACAGCCAGGCCCACGCGCGGGAGGCCGCCAGCAGGGCCGTCGCACCGCGCGGCGAGACGCCGAGGGACAGCGACGGGGACTGCCGGGTGGCCCGGCAGATGTCCACCGCGTAGCCGAGCACCTCCGGCGAGATCTGCACCCGGGCGATCTCGGCGCGGGCCCGTGCCAGCTGGTCGGCGTCGGTGACCGCCCGCAGGCCCGCACCGGCGAGGTCGCGCGGGTCGAAGCCGGCGGAGTGCCGCCGCATGACCTCGATCTCGTCGATGCGCTCCGGCAGGGGCAGGGTGAGCTTGAGCAGGAACCGGTCGAGCTGGGCCTCGGGCAGCGGGTAGGTGCCCTCGTACTCCACCGGGTTCTGGGTGGCGATCACCAGGAACGGGTCGGGCAGCGGGCGCGGGGTCCCGTCGACCGAGACCTGGCGCTCCTCCATCGCCTCCAGCAGCGACGCCTGGGTCTTGGGTGGCGTGCGGTTGATCTCGTCGGCGAGCAGCAGGTTGGTGAACACCGGCCCCTCCCGGAACGAGAACTGGGCGGTGCGGGCGTCGTAGACCAGGGACCCGGTGACGTCGCCCGGCATCAGGTCCGGGGTGAACTGCACCCGCTTGGTGTCCAGCGCGAGCGAGTGGCTGAGCGCCCGGACCAGCAGGGTCTTCGCCACGCCCGGCACGCCCTCCAGCAGCACGTGCCCGCGGCAGAGCAGCGCGATCACCAGGCCCGTGATCGCGGCATCCTGCCCGACGACGGCCTTGCCGACCTCCGTACGCAGCGCGGCGAAGCCGGCCCGCAGCTCGGCGGACGGCGAGAGGTCGTCGGAACCCGCGGCGGGCTCCGCACCGGCGCTCACGGGCGGCGATGCCGTCGGCGGGGCGCCCTGCCAGCCGGCGGTCGGCGGGAATGCTGGCTGGTCCTGCGCCTGCGGCGCGGTGGGATCGGTCACGTTCGGTGAACCTCGCTCTCGAGATCGTCCAGGTGCCGGGCCAGGTCGAGCAACGCGGCATCGTCGGTGGGTGGGGGTCCGTACAGCAGGCCGGCGACCTGCTCGGTGGCGCGCCCGGTGGCCCTGGCCAGGGCGTCGATGACGTCCTCGGCGCCCGCCGAGCGCGGCAGGCCGAGGCGGGTCGCGGCGCGTCGGGCGGCGCCCGCCCGCAGCGCGGCCGCCGCGTGCCCCAGGGAGCGGGACCTGCGGTACAGCCGGGCGCGCCCCCGGGTGGTCTCGGACGACCGCACCGTCACCGGCAGCGGCTCGGTGACCACGCGACCGAGCCTGCGGCCACGCCACAGGGCCAGCGCGAGCACGACCACGAGAAGCTGCGCACCGAGGACGAGGGCGCCCCGGGGGAGCAGGTCGCCGATGGCGGGGCCGCGGGGGATTTCGAGGCCCGTCTCGTTGAACGACGGGATGTACCAGGTGAGGCGCTCGTGGTGTCCGAGGGCGCGCAGCAGGAGGGCGGCGTTCCCGTCCTCGGCCAGCCGCGCGTTCGTCATCAGGGAGGCGTCGGTGATCACCACCACCCGTCGGCCGTCCCGCTCCGCGATCCCGTACGCGCCGGTGGACGCGTCGGCCCCCGGGGGGAAGCAGGTGGTGGCGGCGGGCGTCGCCGCGACGACCGAGTACTCGTCGGTGGTGATAGCCTGCGCCGCCGTCGCGTCCGGGTCGTCGCAGGACGCCGTCCTGAGGGCCGACGGGACGTCCTCCCACCCGCCCACGTCCAGATCCCCCGCGGTGAGGGTTGGCACGTCGTACGAGTTCGGCCCGACGACGACGAGGTCGGCGGCGACGTCCCGCAGGTCGGTGATCTGATCCCCGAACAGGCTCATCGTCCCCACGACGAGCAGCGTCGTGCCCGCGCGCGCCTCGGTGAGGGCCTCGGCGGTCGTGCGCACGTACTCGATCCGTACCCCCTGGTCCCGGAGGATCTCGGCGAGGGCCCGGGCGCCGCCCTCCCGCGGGTTGTCGGGCGCGAACGGCACGGCCGAGGTCCGTGCGGTGAGCAGCGAGCTGAGGATCGCGGCGCCGAGCAGGACGAGCAGCAGGAGCACCGGGAACCGCGCCGAGCGCCACCGCCGCGCGGCCCGGCTCCGGGCCGTGGTCCCGTCACCAACGACCTCCGCTTCGCTGAGCGTGGGCGCGCCGGCCGGCGCTCCGGGATGGCGCATCGCGGGAACGGACATGCTCACCGTGGCACCGCCAGAGCGGCCGCGCGGTGCCCGACGGGCTTGGCCCTCCGGACCGTCGCGTCGAGCTCGCGCAGCCAGGCGTCGTCGTCGGCGGTCGCGTGGGAGTCGCCGTAGCAGACGTCGTCGAACAGCCTGCTGGCCCGGATCAGGTCGGTCCCGCAGGACGGCAGGGCGCCGGCAGCCTCCACCGCGGCCTCGTGCGCCGTTCGGCCGGGCCGGTCGTCGAGCACGGCGCGCTCATCCAGCGAACGCAGGATCGCGCGGAACCGGTCGAGGACCGCCTCGCTCCATCGCCCCTCGCCGGCCAGGGCGTCGGCGCTGGCCCGGAGCTCGGCGGCGGTCCGCTCGTCGTCGACGAACACCTCGGCCGAGCCCTGGCGGGCCCGCCGGGCGCGACGCACCGGGCCGGCCACCGCGAGCGCGATCGCCACCCCCGCGACGACGACCACCGCGAGCACCAGCGCAGCGAGCCGAACGTCGAGGCCGCCGATGGCGTTCTGCATCTCCGCGAACCGCTCGAGCAACCACCGCAGGGCCAGGTCCAGCAGGCTCTCCCTGCGGTGGTAGATCGGGTCGGCGAGCTCCGCGACCGCCCAGCGGCGTGCCGTCTCGGCGTCGGGCACGACCGGTACCTCGGTAGGTGCCAGCCTGGTGCCGCACAGCGCGATGAGCCGCACCTCAGCGCCACGCCTGTCCGGCGGGTTGCGCAGCGGATGCCTCCGCCGCCCGGGTGAGCTCGACGTCGAGGCCCTCACGGCGGATCCGGGTGTCGATGTAGAGCAGGGCGACGACCGCGGCGGTGAACGGCGTGGTGAGGACCGATCCCAGGACGGTTCCGACGCCCGTTATCGCGAGCGCCACCGGGTCCGCGTACGGGTTGAGGGAGATGAACGTCGCGATCATCGTGGCCGGCCCGACGATGATCGAGGCGACAACGCCGACGATGACGGTCGTCAGCAGGTAGATCCCGAACAACCGCCAGAAGCTGCCGCGCGACAGGCGCCAGCCCCGGGTGAGCCCACCGATCACGCCCAGCCTCTCGAGCATGAGCGCGGGCGTGGAGAGCAGGGTCCGGGTCGAGATCCAGGCCGCCCAGGCGAGCGCGCCCAGACCGCCCGCGAAGAAGACGAGCAGGGCTGGTGCCGGGTTGTCGAGGAACATGGCGCCGATGAACGCGGCGAGCCACACGGCCGGGCCGGCGACGAGGATCAGCATCACCAGGAGGGTCAGCAGCAGGAGGCGCCAGATCTGCTTGCGGGCGCGCTGCCAGATCTCGGCGACCGTGGCGGTCTCGCCGATAACCGACCGGCTGACCGACAGGATCAGAACGCCGGTGAGGACGGTGGTGGAGGCCAGGCTGACGAGGATGAGGGCGACGTAGCCCACCGCCATCGAGGTCAGGTCCTGGGTCGCGAAGGGGTCCTCGCCCGGTGCCACCGGCGCGCTCATGGCGTCGCCCAACCAGGAGAAGCTGTACCACTGGATGAGCGAGGAGATGAGCACCGAGAACGTCACGACGATGGCGCTGAAGCCGAACATCACCCGCGGGTTTGCGCGGATCGAGCGGAACCCGCCGTCGAAGATCTCACCGAGGCTCAGCGGGCGGAGCGGGACGACCCCACGCTGCACCGGCGCGACGTACCCCGGCGGGCCGTAGCCGGGGGGGAGCGGCTGCCCGTACTGGGGCTGCCCGTACTGGGGCTG
>CAYGGX010000030.1:0-7662 GCA_964349585.1 uncultured Actinotalea sp. | reverse complement strand
ACTGGGGCTGCCCGTACTGGGGCTGCCCGTACTGGGGCTGCCCGTACTGGGGCTGCCCGTACTGGGGCTGGCCGTACTGGGGCTGTCCGTAACCGCCCGGGGCGCCCGGCGCGGCTGGGCCGTAGCCGAGCGGCTGGGTCAGGCCAGGGCCCCACGGGGAGGGCTCCTGCTCGGGGCGAGCCGCCTCGCCGGGTGACCGGTCGCCCGTCTGACCTGACTCCTGAGGCTCGGACACCTCTGCCCTCCTGCCGTCGGTGCTCGCCTGACCAACTACTGCGAGTCGGCGCCCATCGTGCCACGGTCGCACGCATCGGCGTGGCCCCGAACCCGGTGACGTGTGCGCCCGGGCGGCCCGGCCGGGGCGGCATGTGCGCCGGGAGGCCCGGCAGTGACACCATGTGGGACATGAAGGGTCGCATCCTCGTGGTCGACGACGACCTCGCCCTCGCCGAGATGATCGGCATCGTGCTGCGCTCCGAGGGCTACGAGCCCCTGTTCTGCGCGCACGGTGACGAAGCGATGGAGGCCTTCCGCGCGGGTCAACCTGATCTCGTGCTGCTCGACCTGATGCTCCCGGGCAAGGACGGCAACGAGATCTGCCGCCTGATCCGTACCGAGTCGGGCGTGCCGATCGTGATGCTCACCGCCAAGAGCGACACGGTCGACGTCGTCGTGGGCCTCGAGTCGGGCGCCGACGACTACATCTCGAAGCCCTTCAAGCCCAAGGAGCTGATCGCCCGCGTGCGGGCCCGCCTGCGCCGGACGGACGAGCCGACGCCCGACCACCTGACGATCGGCGACCTCGAGGTGGACGTGACCGGTCACCGGGTCACCCGGGACGGCACGCTGATCTCGCTGACCCCGCTGGAGTTCGACCTCCTGGTGGCGCTCGCCCGCAAGCCATGGCAGGTCTTCACCCGTGAGGTGCTGCTCGAGAAGGTCTGGGGCTACCGGCACGCCGCCGACACCCGCTTGGTGAACGTGCACGTCCAGCGGCTCCGCTCGAAGATCGAGCACGACCCGGAGAACCCCGAGATCGTCGTGACCGTGCGTGGCGTCGGATACAAGGCCGGTTCCGGGACGTCGTGAACCTGCAGGCCGGGAGCGGATCGGCGGTCGCGCAAGCGGGAGTGGTGGCCTTTCGCGGCTGGGTCCGGGTGGCCCGCTCGGTCGGCTCGGTGATCCATGCCTGGCGCGCCTCGCTCCAGGTCCGGGTGATCACCTCGACCCTGGTCGTCGGGACGGGGGCGCTGGCGGTCCTCGGCGTCTACCTGTCCAACTGGATCGCCGCCGGGATGTACGACCAGCGGGTCGACCAGCTCCTCAGCGAGAGCGCGGCGAACACCGGCAGTGCCCAGTCGACCTTCAACAACTTCAGCGCGTCCACACCTGACGAGGTGGAACAGCTAGTCATTCAGCTGATCTCGTTGCAGACGGTTGGCCGGGCGGGCGTCGGCGAGGGCGTGGTCCTGCTCAGGTCTCCGGGCAACCTCCCGCAGTTCGTCGTGTCCGACCGCGCGACGGTGGATGCGGAGTACGCCAGGTTGATCTCCCCGGAGCTGCGCGCCGCGGTCCGGGATTCCGAGGTGCAGCAGTGGATGCCCGTGGCCATCCCGGTGCCCGGGGATCCCCTGGACCCGGACCGGTTCGATCCCGGCGTCGTCGTCGGATCGCGGGTGCTCCTGCCGCAGGCCGGCAACTACGAGCTCTACTACCTGTACAACCTGTCCTACGAGCAGCAGACGCTTACCTTCGTGCAGCGGGTCCTCACCCTCGCCGCCGGCGGGCTCGTCCTCCTGCTCGGCGCGATGACCTGGCTGGTCACCAGGCAGGCGGTGCAGCCGGTGCGCAGCGCCGCCCGGGTGGCCGAGCGGCTCGCCGACGGCCTCCTGTCGGAGCGGATGACTGTCCGCGGCGTGGACGAGATGGCAACGCTTGCCGCGTCGTTCAACGAGATGGCCGACAGCCTGCAGGACCAGATCCAGCGGATGGAGAGCCTCTCCCGGCTGCAGCGCCGCTTCGTCTCCGACGTCTCCCACGAGCTGCGGACGCCGCTGACCACCATCCGGATGGCCTCGGAGGTCCTGTACGCGTCCCGGGACGGCCTGGACGCCGGCGCGGCCCGCTCGGCCGAGCTGCTCAGGACCCAGCTCGACAGGTTCGAGGCGCTGCTCGCCGACCTGCTGGAGATGAGCCGGTTCGACGCCGGGGCCGCGCTGCTCGACGCGGAGCGCCGGGACCTTCGTGACGTCGTCGTCGCCGTGATCGACCAGGCCGTTCCGATCGCCGCGCGTCGCGGGGTCTGGCTCGCGGCGGACCTTCCCGGGGAGCCGACTGTGGTCGACATCGATCCGCGGCGGGTCGAGCGCATCCTGCGCAACCTGATGCTGAACGCGATCGAGCATGCCGAGGAGCGACCGGTCGAGGTGCGGGTGGCGATGGACGCCCGCGCGGTCGCGGTCACCGTCCGCGACCACGGCATCGGGATGACCCCTGGGGAGGCGGAGCACGTCTTCGACAGGTTCTGGCGCGCCGACGTCGCCCGGGCGCGCAGCACCGGGGGAACGGGGCTCGGGCTGGCGATCTCGATCGAGGACGCCCACCTGCACGGCGGCTGGCTCGAGGCGTGGGGGAGGCCGGGCCACGGCGCGTGCTTCCGCCTGACCCTCCCGCGCCGCGCGGGGATCACCCTCACCGGCTCCCCGCTCCCTCTTGTTCCGGAGGACGCCGACGGGCCGGCCCCGGAGCCGCAGGAGCGGGAGCACGACCCCGCGACCGTGCCCGACCTGGACAGGTTGGAGGCGTGATGCGCGCGTCGAGTGCCCGACTCGGGGTCGTCGCGCTGGTCGCCGCGCTCGGCCTGGCCGGCTGCGTCGGGATCCCCACCTCCGGTCCTGTGCGGCAGGGCGACGTGCCCGAGCGGGAGCCCGCGCCGCCCCTCTCGCTGCCGGCCGAGCCGATCCCCGACGGCACGCCGGAGGAGATCGTGCAGGGCTTCCTGCGGGCGGGCGCCGCCGGGCTCTCCGACGAGTTCCGCGCCGCGCGGACGCACATGACCAGCGGGGCCGAGTGGGAGCCACGAGCCCAGGTCCTGATCTACGGCGGATCGGGCCCGCAGTATCGGGACGACGGCGCGGGCACCGTGGTCGTCACCGTCCCGGTGGCGGGGATCGTGGACCGGACGGGCGTCTACATCGAGGTCGCGGCTCGCACCCCGCAGGCCCTGGAGTTCGAGCTGGTCCAGGACGCCACCAACCAGTGGCGGATCTCCTCCGCACCCGAGGGCGTGGTGATGTCGCCGCGCGACTTCGATCAGCTCTACCGCGACGTGCCGGTGTACTTCGCCAGTCCCGACCGCACCCACCTGGTGGCGGACCTGCGGCACTTCCCTGCCCGGAACGTCGAGACTCTGGCGGTGAGCGCCCTGTTCGCCGGGCCGTCGCTCTGGCTACGGGACGCAGTTCGCAGCGGCATCCCCGAGGGGGCTCAGCTGACCGTCTCGGCCGTCACCGTCGTGGACAGCGTGGCCACGGTCGACCTGGCGGCCCCGGCGATCCCCTCCGGAACCGACCGGAGCCTGCTCCAGGTGCAGCTCGAGGCCACCCTGCGGGACCTGCCGACGGTCATCACCGAGGTGCTGGTCACCGTGGGAGGGCTGCCCTGGATAGACCAGCCGGGCGGCCTCGGCGAGCTGATCGTGAACCCGGCGCCGGAATCCGGGCCGTACGTGCTGCTCGACGGCGGGCTGGCCGTCGTCGAGCAGGGCGAGACGGTTCCGCTGGCGGACGTTGCGTCCATGGACGGGCTGGCGCCGAACAACCCGGCGGTCAGCCCGGACGGACAGGTGCGGGTGGTTCGCAGCGGCACGTCCAGGATCCTGCTCCTGCCGACCGATGGGTCCGAGCCCGTCGAGCTCCCCCTCCGTGAACCGGACCTGATCCCCCCGTCCATCGACAGGTTCGGCTGGGTCTGGAGCGGCCGGCGCGCCTCCGCGGGGATCCTGCTCGCAGTGACCCCCCAGGGCGTGCCGACCGAGATCACCGCCGGCTGGCTGGAGGGCAGCGAGATCCAGTCGCTCCGGGTGGCGCGGGACGGTACCCGAGTCGCGGTGGTGTCCACGGACGGCACCGGGCGGGTCAGCGTCGACGTCGCGGGCGTGGTCCGGGACGAGTTCGACCGGCCGCTGCGCCTGGGGGAGCGGTGGCAGATCGGGGCGCCGCTGGTCACCGCGTCGGACGTGAGCTGGGTCGACGAGGTGACGGTCGCGGTGCTCGGGACCACCGGCTCAGGCGGCTCGCCAGGCATGCACCTCGTGTCCCTGAGCGGCCCCACCTCGTCGCTGTCGATCGTCGAGAACGCCAGGGAGATCGCCACCGGGCGGGGTCTCCGCGCCCTGTACGTGCTGGATTCCGAGGACCAGCTGTGGTTGCGACAAGCGTCCGCCTGGGAGGTCGTGGCCACCGGCGTGAGCGACGTCGTCTTCCCCGGCTGAGTTGTGGATCGCGGTCTTCGACGACCCGGTTGCGGCACGCTGGCACGATGCCGGACCCTCGGGGCGCGGTGGTCACGGCCGCCCGGGACATCGCCCGCCTGGTCATCCCCGTCGAGTGCCCCGGCTGCGGGCGCCGCGACGAGACGCTCTGCGCCGCCTGTGCCCGGGTCCTCGCGCAACCGGTCCGGCGTTGCGAGGCGGACGTCCCGCGGCTGGATCGGATGGACGGGATCCCGCCGCTGCCCGTCTGGGCGGTCGGCCCGTACCTCGGCGCGATGCGCGGCGTCGTCGTCGCCTGGAAGGACCGCGGCCGGGCGGACCTCACCGCGCCCATCGTCGCGGCAGCGCGCCGGGCCGGGCGGGACGTCGGCGCCGCCCTCGCGCCCGCCCTCGGCAGCGAGCCGGTGCGGCTCGTCCCGGTGCCCTCCACGGGAGCGGCCCGACGACGCCGCGGGGCCGACCTGGTCGGGTTGCTCGCCCGGGGCGCCGCCGAGGGGCTGAGCGACTCGGGCCTGCGCGCGCTCGTCGTTCCCGCGCTGCGCCGGCGTCGTTCCCGGGATCAGGTGGGGCTCGGGGCGAGGGCCCGGGGATCCAACACCTCTGGCGGCTTCGAGGTCCGGCGCCGGGCGGCCGACCCGGCCGGGCGCTACCACCTCCTGGTCGACGACGTCGTCACGACCGGCAGCACCCTCGCGGCGTGCGAGCGGCAGCTGACCCGAAGGGGCGGGCTGGTCCTGGGCGCGCTGGTGCTGGCCGCGACGCCCTCGCCGACCGGCGCCTCGGGCGCGTCCGACGCGCGGCTTTCCAATCGGCCCCCACTACGTGGCAGGCTCGGAGGACCCACCGAGGAGGCACGATGAACGCGTCCCCAACCACCTACCAGTCCCCGTCGCCCGACCCCTCCCTGCGGCACCGGGTGGCGGAGACCACCCTGACCGTCCTCGGGCCCGACGGTCAGCCGCTCGCCGACGCCGACGTCGTGGTCGCCCAGCGTCGGCACGCGTTCGGGTTCGGGAACATCGGCTTCGACTTCATCCCCCTGGCCAACGGCGAGGGCTCGGCCGACACGACTGACGTCGAGACGTTCGGCGGCGCGTCGATCGACCAGCTGGAGAACCTCGCGGACCTGTGGCTGGACCTGTTCAACGTGTCCACCCTGCCCTTCTACTGGGGCCGGTTCGAGCCGGTGCGCGGCAAGCCGGACACCGAGCGGCTGCGGCGGACCGCGCAGTGGTTCGTCGACCGCGGCGTGTCGGTCAAGGGCCACCCGCTGGTCTGGCACACGGTGCAGCCGCGCTGGCTGCTCGACCTGCCGGTAGACGAGGTGGAGCGCGTGCAGCGCGAGCGGATCCGCCGGGACGTGACCGAGTTCGCGGGGCTGATCGACACCTGGGACGCGATCAACGAGGTGGTGATCATGCCCGTGTTCACCGCCGAGCCGAACGGGATCACCCCGATGGCCCGCGCGATGGGCCGGATCGCCACCATCCGGATGGCTTTCGAGGAGGCGCGTGCCGCCAACCCCGCGGCGACGCTGCTGCTCAACGACTTCGACATGTCCACGGCGTACGAGTGCCTGATCGAGGGCGTGCTCGAGGCGGGGATCCAGATCGACGTGCTCGGGCTGCAGAGCCACATGCACCAGGGCTACTGGGGCGAGGAGAAGACGCTGGCGATCCTGGAGCGCTTCTCGCGCTACGGGCTGCCCATCCACTTCACCGAGTCCACCCTGCTGTCCGGCGAGATCATGCCGCCGGAGATCGTGGACCTGAACGACTACCAGGTGCCCGACTGGCCCTCCACGCCGGAGGGCGAGGCACGCCAGGCGAACGAGATGGTGCGGCACTACAAGACCCTGCTGTCCCACCCCTCGGTCCAGACGATCACCTACTGGGGGATCGCCGACGACGGCTCGTGGCTGGGTGCCCCCGGCGGGTTCGTGCGCAAGGACGGCACGCCCAAGCCCTCCTACGACGCGCTGCGCTCGCTGGTGAAGGGCGAGTGGTGGCTGGCGCCGACGACCATGCGGACCGACGGTGCCGGCCGGGTCGCGGTGAGCGGCTGGCTGGGGGACTACGAGGTGAGCGCGGGCGGCGCCACCGCCGCGTTCGCGCTCGACGGCACGGCCTCCGTGGAGGCCCGCCTCGGTTGACGGCCCGGCCGGAGCGTTACCGCCGAATGGCGACCGTTTCGCTCCGCCCAACTCCGCGAGGTAAAGAGTTCTTGACATGGCGTCTGCTCTGCCTTACATTCGCCATGTCAAGTTTTCTAGACACCGGGAGCGGGCATGTCGTTCGACGAGAAGGGCATCTGGGCGTTCGTCGGGATCGGGCTGACGACCTTCATCGGCTACGCCGCCGTCATCCTGCGGCGGGCGGACGGCGGTCCGCTGACCGACGTCAACTACGCGCCGGTGCTGCTGTGGGCGATCGGGATCGCCGTCCTCGCCTCGATCCTGGCCACCATCGCGGTGGCGATCAGCAAGCCGAGCGAGGCCGACAAGCGCGACGTTCGGGACAAGGAGATCAACCGGCTCGGTGAGTACGTCGGCGGCTCGGTGCTCGGCTTCGGCATGATCCTGCCGCTGGCGCTCGCGATGCTCGAGGCGGACCACTTCTGGATCGCCAACTCGATCTACCTCATCGCGCTGGTCTCCACGATGATCGGCGCCGCGGTCAAGCTCGTCGCGTACCGCCGGGGGCTCTAGCCATGGGCCGGCCCACCCGCGTGACCAACGCCATCCGCGCGCTGCGCTTCGCGCACGGCGAGATGACGCAGGCCGAGCTCGCCGATCGCGTCGGCGTCACCCGGCAGACGATCATCGCCATCGAGCAGGGCCGGTACTCGCCGACGCTCGAGATGGCGTTCCAGATCGCGCGGGTGTTCGGTGTCCCGCTCGACGACGTCTTCTCCTACCCGGAGGCCGACGGCTAGACCTTCCCACCTCGCTCGGTCCGCGTGGCGCCCGCCACGTGGCCTTCCCCTCGCACACCCTCAAGGAGCCCCCATGTCCGCAGACCGGCCGACGAAGCCCGCCACCGCGGTCCCGCTCGCCGCCGACGCGCCGACGATGCGCGCCGTCGTCTACCGCCGATACGGCCCGCCCGACGTGCTCGCCGCCGAGCAGGTGCCCGCGCCCGCCCCGCGTGACGGCGAGGTGCTCGTCCGGG
>CAYGGX010000029.1:0-27681 GCA_964349585.1 uncultured Actinotalea sp. | reverse complement strand
CCGGAGCACGTCGCGACCGTGGCGGGCAGTCACACCGGTCAGTTCATCGCCGCCGCGCTCCGCGCCGAGGAGCTGCCGGCCCGCGTCAGCGCCTGATCGCCGGACCGGGCGGACCTCAGTCGGGCCCGGCTGCCGCCTGCGCCACGCGAAGGGGCGCGGGGTCGTGGCGGACCGGGAAGTTGACCGATCGCGCGATGAAGCAGTGCTCCCTGGCTCGGGCGTGCAGCGCGGCGAGGTCCTCGTCGGTGATGGCCCGCCCGTCGGCGCGAACGGAGCCCGCCAGGGTGACGCATGGTCGGAGCACGACGTCGACGAACTGCCCGTGCCCTGCGGCCGCGACCCGCATCGTCCCGGTCGCCCGGTCCGTGTACGCGACGACGACGACGCCGTCGACGGCGGCAAGGTGCAGGAACCAGAGCATGTGGCACTGCGAGAGGGCGCCCAGCAGCAGCTCCTCCGGTGTGTACCGTTCGGGGTCGCCGCGGAAGGAGGGGTCGGCCGACCCGGGGAGTGGTGGCTTACCCGCGAACTCGACCAGGTGGTCGCGGCTGTACGACGTGTAGCTCGCGGTGCCCGCCGAGCCCGCCCCCGTCCAGGTGAGCGCAGCCTCGTACCTGTGCAGGATGCCCATGCCCCACCGTACCGAGAGGGGTCGGCGGGCTCATCTAGGCTCGTTCCATGGCCGATCCGGCGACCTACCGACCCGCACCGGGACATGTTCCCGACTCGCCCGGGGTCTACCGGTTCCGGGACGAGCACGGCCGCGTCATCTACGTCGGCAAGGCGAAGAGCCTGCGCTCCAGGTTGTCCTCGTACTTCCAGGACGTCGGCGCCCTGCACCCCCGGACCCAGCAGATGGTGACGACTGCGGCGGCGGTCGAGTGGACGGTCGTGGGCACCGAGGTCGAGGCGCTTGCACTCGAGTTCTCCTGGATCAAGGAGTTCGACCCGCGGTTCAACGTGAAGTACCGGGACGACAAGTCGTACCCGTACCTGGCCGTCACGCTGGGCGAGGAGTTCCCACGAGTCCAGGTGATGCGCGGCGCGAAGCGGCCGGGCACGCGGTACTTCGGCCCGTACGGGCACGCCTGGGCCATCCGGGAGACGGTGGACCTGCTGCTCCGCGTCTTCCCGGTGCGCACCTGCTCCACCGGCGTCTTCAAGCGCGCCGCGCAGTCGGGCCGACCATGCCTGCTGGGGTACATCGACAAGTGCTCCGCTCCGTGCGTGGGCCGGATCAGCCCGGAGGACCACCGCGCGCTGGCCGAGGACTTCTGCGACTTCATGGCGGGGGAGACCGCCGCGCACATCCGTCGTCTTGAGAAGCAGATGCGCGACGCGTCCCGCGCACTGGACTTCGAGACGGCGGCCCGGCTGCGGGACGACGTCGCCGCGCTCGAGCGCGCCACCGAGAAGAACGACGTCGTGCTTCCCGACGGCACGGACGCCGACGTCTTCGCGCTGGTCGGTGACGACCTCGAGGCGGCCGTGCAGGTGTTCCACGTGCGGGGCGGGCGGATCAGGGGCCAGCGGGGATGGATCGTGGAGAAGGTCGAAGCACTCACCGACGGTGAGCTCGTCGAGCACCTGCTCGCCCAGGTCTACGGCGGGGCCGAAGCCCCGGAGCCCCCACGAGCCTCGGGTGGTGCCGCCCGTCCGGAGCGGGCCGTCGCGGCGCACAGTCCGGTTCCGCGCGAGGTGCTCGTCCCGGTGCTCCCACCGGACGTCGAGCAGATGAGCGCCTGGCTGTCCGGGCTGCGCGGGGCTCGGGTGGCCATCCGCGTGCCGCAGCGCGGGGACAAGCGGACGCTCGCCGAGACCGTCCGACGCAATGCCGAGCAGGCGCTCGTCGTGCACCGGACCAAGCGTGCCGGCGACCTGACCACGCGCAGTCAGGCGTTGCGCGAGATCCAGGAGGCGCTCGGCCTCGCGGACGCACCGTTGCGCATCGAGTGCTACGACATCTCGACGACCCAGGGGACGTACCAGGTGGGGTCGATGGTCGTGTTCGAGGACGGACTGCCCAGGAAGGGCGAGTACCGGCAGTTCTCGGTTCGGGGCGCCGACGGCGACGGGGCGCGGGACGACACCGAGGCGATTCACGAGGTGCTCACCAGGCGCTTCCGGCGCTACCTGACCGACCGGGTGAGCGCCGACCTCGAGCGTGCGGGGGAGGCGGCAGCCGGCCCGCCCGGCGGTGAGGTCGGGCCGGAGTCCGGCCGGACGACCCGGTTCGCCTACCCACCGAGCCTCGTGGTGGTCGACGGCGGCCCGCCCCAGGTCGCGGCAGCCGCCAGGGCGATGTCCGAGCTCGGCGTCGTGGATGTGGCGCTCTGCGGGCTCGCGAAGCGGCTGGAGGAGGTCTGGCTCCCCGGCGAGGACTACCCGTTCGTGCTGCAGCGCGGCTCGGAGGGCCTCTACCTGCTCCAACGGGTCCGGGACGAGGCGCACCGGTTCGCCCTGCGGCACCACCGCACCCGGCGGAGCAAGGGCATGACCGTTTCGGCGCTCGATGACATCCCCGGCCTGGGTCCGGTGCGCCGCGCCGCACTGCTGGAGCAGTTCGGCTCGGTCAAGCGACTGCGGGAGGCGAGCGTCGACGACGTCGCCGCCGTGCCCGGAATCGGGCGGCGAACCGCCGAGTCGGTGCTGTCGGCGCTCGGTGCCCCTGGCATGCTGGAGGCATGAGCGCCGAGCCCCCGACGAACACCATGCCGAACGGGATCCCGGCGCTCGAGGCGACAACCCGCTCGCCGGCCGAGGAGCCGCGCGAGCTGCTCGTGATCACCGGCATGTCGGGCGCGGGCCGGACGAAGGCCGCGGCGGTGCTGGAGGACCTCGACTGGTATGTCGTGGACAACCTGCCGGCGCGGTTGCTCACCCAGTTGACCGGGATGCTCTCCACGGGCCCGGGCGGCGTCCATCGCCTGGCCGCGGTCGTCGATGTCCGGAGCCGGGAGTTCTTCGCGGACCTGGTGAACGTGATCGACTCGCTGAGCCAGGCCGGCGTTGCCCACCGGGTGCTCTTCCTGGATGCGTCGGACGCGGTGCTGGTGCAGCGGTTCGAGGCGGTCCGCCGCCCGCACCCGCTTCAAGGGGACGGGCGCCTGCTCGACGGCATCGCCGAGGAGCGTGCGCTGCTGCGTGGGATCCGCGAGCGCGCCGACACCGTGATCGACACCAGCGAGCTCACTGTGCACGACCTCGCCCGCGCGGTCCGGACGGCCGTCACGGGGGGCAACGAGCAGGCACTCAAGGTGCACGTCCTCTCCTTCGGGTTCAAGTACGGCCTGCCGCTGGACGCCGATCACGTGGTGGACGTGCGCTTCCTGTCGAACCCCTACTGGATCAGCGAGCTCCGGCACCTGACCGGCCGGCACAGCGACGTCCGGGACTACGTGCTCGGGCTGCCCGGCGCGAATGACTTCATCGAGCGCTACGTCGACGCGCTGCGACCCGTCTTCGCCGGGTACGCCAAGGAGGACAAGCGATACGTGACGCTCGCGGTGGGCTGCACGGGCGGGAAGCACCGGTCGGTCGCTCTCGCCGAGGCCCTCGCGGAGGCACTGCGCGAGTCCGGCCTCCGGGTCGTCGTGACCCATCGGGACCTGGGCCGGGAGTGACGGTGCAGGGGCGTCCGGAGCGGGGTGCGGGGTCTGGCCCGGCAATCGTCGCGCTGGGCGGTGGCCACGGGTTGTCGGCCAGCCTCTCCGCCCTCAGGCTGATGTCGGATCGGCTCACCGCCCTGGTCACGGTCGCTGACGACGGCGGTTCCTCGGGCCGGCTGCGGGACGAGATGGATGTGCTGCCGCCCGGGGACCTGCGGATGGCGCTGGCGGCGTTGTGCGACGAGTCCGACTGGGGGCGGCTCTGGCGCGACGTGCTGCAGCACCGATTCCACTCCGACGGCGCGATGGACTCGCACGCCGTGGGAAACCTGCTCATCGTGGCGCTGTGGGAGCTGCTTGGCGACCCGGTGGACGGCCTGGACTGGGTGGGCAGGTTGCTCGGTGCCCGGGGCCGGGTGCTCCCGATGGCGTCGGTCCCGCTGCAGATCGAGGCCGACATCCTGGCGCCGGCCGACGACCGTGCCCACGTGGTCCGTGGTCAGAGCGCGGTCGCGGTCGCGGACGGGACGGTGCAGCACCTCCGGCTGATTCCGACCGACCCACCGACCCCCCCGGAGGCGGTCGCGGCGATCGAGGCGGCGGACTGGGTGGTCCTCGGCCCCGGTTCCTGGTTCACGTCGGTCCTGCCGCACCTGCTGGTCCCCGACCTCGCGGGGGCGCTGCACCGGACGGCGGCCCGGCGTTGCGTGACCCTGAACCTCTACCCGGCGACCGGGCCACGGACCGGGATGACCACCCTCCAGCACCTCTGCGCCTTGACCGACCACGCCCCGGACCTTCGGATCGACGTGATAATCGCCGACCCGAGCGCGATCGATGATCTCGGCGCCATGCACGGCAAGGCCGACGAGATGGGGGCACAGCTGCTCCTGCGCCAGGTCCGGGTGGGTGACGGGACTCCTCGGCACGACGCACTGCGGCTCGGTGCCGCCTATCGCGACGCCTTCGAGGGACACCTGGGCGACATCGGCCCGCACATGTGATGGCAGGATGAGCGCCATGGCGCTGACGGCACAGGTGAAGGACGAGCTGGCCCGCCTGCCCGTTGAGAAGACGTCGTGGCGCAAGGCCGAGGTGTCCGCCATGCTCCGCTTCTCCGGCGGGCTGCACATCATCTCGGGACGGATCGTGATCGAGGCCGAGCTGGACACGGGCGCGGCCGCCAGGCGGCTGCGCCAGTTCATCTCGCAGGTCTACGGACACAGCAGCGACGTCGTCGTCGTGAGCGGGGGCGCGCTGCGACGCGGCACGCGGTACGTGGTGCGGGTCGTGAAGGACGGCGACTCGCTGGCCCGGCAGACCGGCCTGCTCGACAGTCGGGGCAGGCCCGTGCGGGGCCTTCCCTCGCAGGTCGTCTCCGCGGGCATGGGGGAGGCCGAGGCCGCCTGGCGCGGCGCCTTCCTCGCGCACGGGTCGCTCACCGAACCGGGGCGGTCGGCCGCCCTGGAGATCACGTGCCCCGGGCCGGAGGCGGCCCTTGCCCTGGTTGGTGCGGCTCGGCGGCTGGGGATCTCGGCGAAGGCGCGGGAGGTACGCGGGGTGGACCGCGTGGTGATCCGCGACGGGGACGCGATCGGGGCGATGCTGACCCGGCTCGGCGCGCACGACGCCGTGATGGTGTGGGAGGAGCGCCGGATGCGGCGGGAGGTCCGTGGCACGGCAAACCGCCTGGCCAACTTCGACGACGCCAACCTGCGGCGGTCGGCGCGGGCCGCCGTCGCCGCCGGCGCCCGCGTCGAGCGGGCGTTCGAGATCCTCGGTGACGACATCCCCGATCATCTGCGGCAGGCGGGCACCCTTCGCCTCGAGCACAAGCAGGCGTCCCTGGAGGAGCTGGGTCAGCTCGCCGACCCGCCGCTCACGAAGGACGCCGTCGCGGGCCGGATCCGCCGCCTGTTGGCGACGGCCGACAAGCGGGCCGCAGACCTGGGCATCCCGGACACCGAGGCCGGGCTCACGCTGGACATGCTGGACGTCTGACCTGACCATCCGCTGGACGAACGTCCCGCCGTCGTCGGAGGCTCTCCCGTGTAGCCTGGAACCATCTGGGGATCGAGAACTCACGGTCCGGCCAGGCGCGTACAGCGCCGTACGCAACCATGACCAGGAACCTTGCGTGCCGTCGAACCGGCGCGCCCGAGGAGGCATTGTGACCATCCGCGTGGCAATCAACGGCTTCGGCCGCATCGGCCGGAACGTCTTCCGCGTCATCCAGGAGTCGGACCTCGACCTGGAGATCGTGGCCGTCAACGACCTGACCGACAATAAGACGCTCGCGCACCTGCTCAAGTACGACTCGGTCCTCGGCCGCCTGAACGGCGAGGTCACCTACGACGACGACTCCATCTCCGTCGACGGCAAGGCGATGAAGGCGTTCTCGGAGAAGGACCCGGCCGCGCTGCCCTGGGGCGACCTCGGGGTCGACATCGTGCTCGAGTGCACCGGCGTGTTCCGCACCGGACCCAAGTGCCAGCCGCACCTGGACGCGGGCGCCAAGAAGGTCATCCTGTCGGTCCCCGGCACGGAGATCGACGCGACGTTCGTGATGGGCGTCAACCACAAGGACTACGACCCGGCCAAGCACCACATCGTGTCGAACGCGTCCTGCACCACGAACTGCCTCGCGCCGGTCGCGAAGGTCCTGGACGAGAGCTTCGGCATCGTGCGTGGTCTGATGACCACGATCCACGCGTACACGATGGACCAGAACCTGCTCGACGCCCCGCACAAGGACCTGCGGCGCGCCCGTTCGGCCGCGATCAACATCGTCCCGACCACGACCGGCGCCGCCAAGGCCGTCTCCCTCGTGCTGCCTGGCCTGAAGGGCAAGCTGGACGGTTACGCCCTGCGCGTCCCGGTCGCCACCGGTTCGGCGACGGACCTGACCTTCACCGCCTCGCGCGAGGTCACGGTCGAGGAGGTCAACGCCGCGATGAAGGCGGCGGCCGAGGGCGAGCTCAAGGGCATCCTCGCCTACACCGAGGACCCGATCGTCTCGAGCGACATCGTGACCCACCCCGCATCGTCGATCTTCGACGCCGGCCTGACCAAGGTGATCGGCGACCAGGTGAAGATCGTCGCCTGGTACGACAACGAGTGGGGCTACTCGTGCCGCCTCGTCGACCTGGCAGTGCTCATGGGCTCCAAGCTCTGAGCCCAGACCACCATGCGTCCGCGTGCGCAGGCCGCCCTGCGGGGCGGTCCCGCACGCGGACGCAGCCATGTTCACCCGCTACAGATTGGCGAACGCCAGTGAAGACCATCGACAGCCTGGGCGACCTGCGCGGCAAGCGCGTCCTCGTCCGTTCCGACTTCAACGTGCCGCTGGACGGCACCACGATCACCGACGACGGCCGGATCCGGGCCGCCCTGCCCACGCTCAACGCCCTCCTCGACCAGGGCGCGCGGGTGATCATCACCGCCCACCTCGGTCGCCCCAAGGGCGAGCCGGAGGCGAAGTACTCCCTGGCGCCCGTGGCGCTGCGCCTGGGCGAGCTGCTCGGTCGTCCGGTGACCCTGGCCGCCGACGTGGTCGGCGAGGGCGCCAAGGCGACCGTCGCCGCGCTCGGGGACGGCGAGGTCGCCCTGCTCGAGAACATCCGGTTCGATGCCCGCGAGACGTCCAAGGACGACGCCGTGCGGGGCGAGCTGGCCGACGAGCTCGCCGCGCTGGCCGACGTGTTCGTGTCCGACGGGTTCGGCGTCGTGCATCGCAAGCAGGCGTCCGTGTACGACGTCGCGCTGCGGCTGCCCCACGCGGCGGGCCACCTCGTCCTCGGCGAGGTCTCCGCCCTGCGCCGGGCCGTCGAGGACCCGGCCCGTCCGTACGTCGTCGTGCTCGGCGGCTCGAAGGTGTCCGACAAGCTCGGCGTGATCGGGAACCTGATCACCAAGGCGGACCGGCTGCTCATCGGTGGCGGCATGGTGTTCACATTCCTCGCCGCCAAGGGGTACAGCGTCGGCAAGTCGCTGCTCGAGGAGGACCAGATCGAGGCCGTGAAGGGGTACCTCGACCAGGCGGCCGAGCGCGGCGTCGAGATCGTCCTCCCGACCGACATCGTGGCCGCCGACTCGTTCGCTGCGGACGCGGCGCACGACGTCGTCCCGGTCGACGCGATCCCGGCCGAGCGGATGGGCCTGGACATCGGCCCCGACTCGGCCGAGCTGTTCGCGGCCCGGATCGCCGACGCCCGAACGATCGTGTGGAACGGCCCGCCCGGGGTGTTCGAGTTCGACGCGTTCGCGGACGGGACGCGCGCGGTCGCCCAGGCGATCATCGACGCGACGGCCACCGGTGCGTTCTCGGTCGTCGGTGGCGGCGACTCCGCGGCCGCGGTGCGCAAGCTCGGCTTCGACGAGGCCGGCTTCGGGCACATCTCGACGGGCGGCGGGGCAAGCCTCGAGCTGCTCGAGGGCAAGGCCCTCCCCGGCATCGCCGTGCTGGAGGACTGATGCGCACGCCCCTGATGGCGGGCAACTGGAAGATGAACCTGGACCACCACCAGGCCACCCATCTGGTCCAGAAGCTCGCCTGGACCCTGAAGGACGCAAAGCACGACTTCTCGTCCGTCGAGGTCGCCGTGCTGGTGCCCTTCACCGACGTCCGGTCCGTGCAGACCCTGGTCGAGGCGGACCACCTGGAGATCGCGTACGGCGCGCAGGACGTCTCGGCGCACACCGAGGGCGCCTACACGGGCGAGATCTCCCCGGTGATGCTCGCGAAGCTCGGCGTCAGCTACGTGGCCGTCGGGCACTCCGAGCGCCGCGAGTACCACGCGGAGGACGACGCCCTGGTCGCGGCCAAGGCGAAGGCCGCCTTCGCGCACGGCATCGTGCCGATCGTGTGCATCGGTGAGGCCCTGGACATCCGCAGGGCCGGCGACCAGGTGCCGCACACCCTGGCGCAGCTGGACGGCGCGCTCGAGGGACTCCCCGCCGAGCACGCCGCACGGGTCGTGATCGCGTACGAGCCGGTGTGGGCGATCGGCACCGGCGAGGTCGCCACCCCGGCGGACGCCCAGGAGGTCTGCGGCGCGATCCGGTCCCGGCTCGGGGAGCTCTACGACCCCGAGCTCGCCGACGGCGTGCGGGTGCTCTACGGCGGCTCGGTGAAGTCCGGGAACATCGCTGCGATCATGGCGGAGCCCGACGTGGACGGAGCCCTCGTCGGTGGCGCAAGCCTCGATGCGGAGGAGTTCGCCCGGATCGTGCGCTACCAGTCGCACCAGGTCGGCCTGTAGGCCGCGTGGGGCGGACCGGAACCGGTCCGCCCCACGCCCCCCAGGCGCAAACGGGGCCAGGCGGGCCCTCGGGTGGTCGTCGGAACGGCCGCCCGTCGCCTATCCTGATGCGGGCGCCCGGCGCTCCGCACCGCCAGCGGCCCGGCCCCGGCCCATCGGACTCGTGAGTGAGGAAGCAGCACTGTGGAAGTACTGAGCGTCATCCTGAAGGTCCTGCTGGTGCTCACCAGCGTGCTGGTGGTGCTGCTCGTGCTGCTGCACAAGGGCAAGGGCGGCGGGCTGTCGGAAATGTTCGGCGGCGGGATCTCCAGCGGCGCGGGCAGCTCCGGGGTGGCGGAGCGGAACCTCAACCGGTTGACGGTGGGCCTGGCCCTGGTGTGGACCCTCGTGATCATCCTGCTGGGCCTGATCCAGCGGGTCAGCTGAGAGGCGCGGGCTATGGCGAGCGGTAGCGCGATCCGGGGTTCACGCGTCGGTGCCGGACCGATGGGGGAGGCCGAGCGGGGCGAGTCGGCCCCGCGCCTCCTGGTCTCGTACTGGTGCGCCAACGGCCACGAGACGCGGCCGAGCTTCTCCGAGGAGGCCGGGCTGGACGCACCCGAGGTCTGGGACTGCCCGCGGTGCGGGTTCCCGGCCGGGCAGAACCGCGAGGCGCCGCCGCAGCCGGTGCGCAACGAGCCGTACAAGACCCACCTCGCCTATGTGAAGGAGCGTCGCAGCGACGAGGACGGCGCCGCGATTCTCGACGAGGCCCTCGCCTCGCTGCGCGCGCGGCGCGGCGGCTGACGGCTCAGTCCGGCACCCGGACCAGCAGCATCCCGTCGTAGCCCTTGACGCCGACCGTCTGGATCACGGTCGCGACCAAGGAGGGGTCCGCCGCGACCCGCTCGATCACCTCCCGCGCGCCGACCACCGCCGGGTCGGAGCTGCTCGCGTCGGCCACCGCGCCTTGGCGCACGACGTTGTCGACGACGATCAGGGCGCCGGGCCGGCACAGCCGCAGCGCCCAGTCCAGGTAGGCGGTGTTCGAGGGCTTGTCGGCGTCGATGAAGGCCATGTCGAACGGTGCGACGCCCTCGGCGGCGAGCGCCGCCAGGCTCTCCGAGGCGGGACCGAGCCGGATCTCGACGACATCGGCCAGTCCGGCCCGTGCCACGTTGGCCTTTGCGACGTCGGCATGCCGGGGGTTGATCTCCAGGGTCGTCAGGTGCGCGTCCCCGGTCAGCCCGCGGGCAAGGCAGATCGTGCTGTAGCCGGCCAGCGTCCCGACCTCCAGGACGCGTTGGGCGCCCTGGACCCGGGCGAGCAGCTGAAGCAGGCGGCCCTCGGCCGGGGAGACCTGGATCGGGGGCATCCCCGCACGGGCGGCCTCGCGATTCGCGAGCTCGAGCGCCTCGTCTGCGTGGACCACCGCCTCGAGGTACGCATCGACGGCTCGCCAGGTGGACTCGCTCATCCCTCGGCCGCCACCGTCAAGTCCAGCAGCCAGAGGGTTCGGGCCCGTCCCTTGGCCCAGGCCGCGGGGGTCCGGTGGACTTCGTCGCCGGCCAGTGCGCGGCCGACGGCGTCG
This sequence comes from uncultured Actinotalea sp., assembly GCA_964349585.1. Taxonomy (GTDB): domain Bacteria; phylum Actinomycetota; class Actinomycetes; order Actinomycetales; family Cellulomonadaceae; genus Actinotalea. Next base: position 17,242 of record CAYGGX010000029.1, on the reverse strand, counting down.
GCCTTGTCGGCGCCGGCCACCACCAGCCAGATCTCCGCCGCGGCCTCCAGGGCGGGGAAGGTGAGGCTCACTCGCTCGGGCGGTGGCTTCGGGGAGCCGCGCACGCCGACGACGGCGCGGTCCGTCACCTCGAGGGAATCGTGCCCCGGGAAGAGGGAGGCTACGTGGCCGTCGGGTCCGACCCCGAGCAGGACCAGGTCGAACGCGGGAACCGGTGGGCCGGCGTCGTCGAGGGGCGCCGGGGCGTACGCGGCCAGCGCCTCCGCGTAGGCGGCCGCGGCGTCCTCCGGGGAGGCGATGCCGTCCGCGTCGGCGGCCCGGATGGCGTGCACGTGCTCCGCGGGGATCGGCAGCAGGTCGATCAGCACGGCTCTGGCCTGCGTCTCGTTCCGCTCGGGGTCGCCGTGCGGCAGGAACCGCTCGTCGCCCCACCACAGGTGCACCCCCGTCCAGTCGACCGCGTGACGGAGCGACGACGCCGCCACCTCGGCCAGGACCTTCGTGCCGAGGCCGCCGCCGGTGAGGGCAACGTGCAGCGGGTGATGGGTGGACTGGGCGTCGATCAGGTGCAGCAGGAGCCGCGCCGCGGTGGCAGTCGCGAGCGTGTCCGCATCCGGGTGCACGATCACCGTGCTCGGGTTCATCAGGCGATCCTCTCCAGTCCGTGCCGGAGCACCTCGCCGTAGACCTCGTCCGGGTCGAGCCGGCGCAGGTCCTCGGACAGGCACTCCCGCAGCTCGCGCAGCGGCATCGCCACTCGCTGATCGGGGTGACCGGGCTGGCGCAGGGTCGCGATCCGGCCGTCGGGGCGTTCGATCTCGATCGGCCCGGAGGCGCGTTCGAGCACGACCCCGGTGATCCCGCGGGCGTCTGGTTGCCGGACGACCTCGACCGGGCAGCCCAGGGCGTGCCCAAGCCACGCGGCCAGCAGGAAGACCGCGGGGTGCTTGCCGTGCCCGGTGACCCGAGCGCGGAGCACCGGTTCGTGCGGGGGCTGGTCGAGCGCCGCGGCGAGGAGCGCCCGCCAGATCGTCAGCCGAGCCCAGGCCAGGTCGGTGTCGCCGGCCGAGTAGCCGTCCCGCAGCCGGGCGAGGGTGCCGAGCGGGTCGTGACAGGAGGCCGAGTCTGTGATCCGACGCTGTGCCATCCGTCCGATCGGATGGAGGGCCGGCCGCACCGGGATCTCGTGCGGCCACCAGACGACGATCGGGGCGTCGGGCAGCAGCAGCGGCATCACGAGAGTGTCGCTGTGCGCGAGGATCTGGCCGGACGCGGTCAGCAGCACGACCTCGCTGGCGCCTGCATCACCGCCCACCCGGATCTGGGCGTCCAGCCGGGGGGTGGTCCGGCTCGCGTCGCGCGCGAGGACGATGACCCGCGCCGGGTGCTCCCGGCTCACGTCGTTCGCGATCGCGACGGACTCCTCAACGTCCCCGACGTCGGCATCGATCACCAGGGTGAGGACCCGGCCCAGGGCGACGGCGCCCCCCTCGTCGCGGAGCCGCACGAGCGACTTGGTCACCTCTGCCGTCGTGGTGTCCGGCAGGTCGAGGATCATCGCGCCTCCAGGTTCACGGGCGCCGCCACGCTCGGCCGTCGCGGGCCAGCATCGCGTCCGCCGAGGGCGGCCCCCAGGTGCCGGAGCGGTACGGCTCGGGCGCCCCGTTGGCCGCCCAGAACGCCGTGATCGGGTCGAGGATCCGCCAGGAGAGCTCGACCTCCTCGTGCCGGGGGAACAGCGGCGGGTCTCCGAGCAGCACGTCGAGGATCAGTCGCTCGTACGCCTCGGGGGAGGACTCGGTGAACGCGTGCCCGTACCCGAAGTCCATCGTCACGTCGCGCACCTCCATCGACGTCCCGGGCACCTTGGAGCCGAACCTGAGGGTCACCCCCTCGTTGGGCTGAACACGGATCACGAGGGCGTTGTCTCCGAGGACGGTGGTGGCCGTCGACTCGAACGGCAGGTGCGGCGCCCGCTTGAACACGACGGCGATCTCCGTGACCCGGCGCCCGAGCCGCTTACCCGTTCGGAGGTAGAACGGCACGCCCGCCCAGCGACGGGTGTCGATGTCCAGGCGGATCGCCGCGTAGGTCTCCGTCTGCGAGTCCGGGCCGATGCCCTCCTCGTCCAGGTAGCCGACCACCTCCTCGCCGCCCTGCCAGCCCGCGGCGTACTGGCCACGGGCGGTGTAGCGGGTCAGGTCCTTGGGCAGCCGGACCGCGGAGAGCACCTTCTCCTTCTCCGCCCGCAGGTCGTCCGCGCCGAAGGAGACGGGCTCCTCCATGGCCGTCAGGGCCAGCAGCTGGATCAGGTGGTTCTGGATGACGTCGCGCGCCGCCCCGATCCCGTCGTAGTAGCCGGCCCGGCCGCCGATCCCGATGTCCTCGGCCATCGTGATCTGGACGTGGTCGACGTAGTTGGCGTTCCAGATCGGCTCGAACAGCTGGTTGGCGAACCGCAGCGCCAGCATGTTCTGCACCGTCTCCTTGCCGAGGTAGTGGTCGATCCGGAACACCGACTCCGGGGTGAACACCTCGCTCACGACGTCGTTCAGCTCGCGCGCGCTGACCAGGTCGTGCCCGAAGGGCTTCTCCACCACGACGCGCCGCCAGGCACCCGCCCGCTCCTCGGACAGCCCCGAGCGGGCGAGCTGGCGGCAGACCAGCGGGAAGGACCGCGGCGGCACCGAGAGGTAGAACGCATGGTTGCCGCCCGTCCCACGCTCGGCGTCGAGCTGCCGGACCGTCTGGCTGAGCCGGTCGAACGCGCCGTCGTCGTCGAACTCGCCCTGCACGAACCGGATCCCCTCCGAGAGCTGTGCCCAGGTGCCCTCCCGGAACGGGGTCCGAGCGTTCTCCTTTACGGCGTCGTGCACCACCTGGGCGAAGTCCTGGGCGTCCCAGTCCCGCCGGGCAAACCCGGTCAGCGCGAAGCCCGGTGGCAGCAGGCCCCGGTTCGCCAGGTCGTAGACGGCCGGCATCAGCTTGCGCCTGGCGAGGTCCCCGGTGACGCCGAAGATCACCAGGCCGCACGGGCCGGCGATCCGAGGCAGACGGCGATCCCGGGCGTCCCGAAGGGGGTTTCCGGGGCTCACTTCGCCCATCCGGCGCGGATCGTCCGGAGCATCTCGTGCCAGCTTGCCACGAACGACTCGACGCCCTGGACCTCCAGGTCGCGGGTGACCTCGTCGAGGTCCACGCCCAGGTCCGCCAACCCGCGGAGCTGCATCGCCGCGTGCCCGTAGCAGCGCCGGATGTCCTGCCCGATCTCGGCGTGGTCAGCGACGGCCTCCAGGGTCGCCCGCGGCATCGTGTTCACCACACCCGGGGCGACCAGCGGGTCGACGTAGCGGGTGTCCGGATAGCCGGGGTCCTTGACCCCGGTAGACGCCCAGAGTGGTCGCTGCGGACGAGCCCCCGACGCCGCCAGGGATCCCCACCGCGCGGAGCCGACGACGTCCTCGTGCACCTGGTAGGCGAGCTGCGCGTTGGCGATGGCGGCGCTGCCGCGCAACGCCGCGGCAGCCGGGCTGTCGAGGGCGTCGAGCCGGGCGTCGACCGCGGAGTCCACCCGCGAGACGAAGAAAGACGCAACAGATGCGACTCGCTCCAGGTCGCGGCCGGCGTTCCGGGCCTGCTCCAGGCCGGTCAGGAAGGCCTCCAGTACCGCTCGGTATCGCTCCCGGGAGAAGATCAGCGTCACGTTCACGCTGATGCCCTCGGCCAGGACGGTCGTGATCGCGGGCAGCCCCTCCAGGGTGGCGGGGATCTTGATGAACAGGTTGGGTCGACCAACGGTCGACCACAGCCGCCTGGCCATCACGACGGTGGCATCCGTGTCCCGGGCCAGGCCGGGGTCCACCTCGATCGAGACCCTTCCGTCCAGGCCCTCCGTCGCCTGGAACACCGGCTCCAGGACGTCACAGGCGTCGCGGACGTCGTCCGTGGTGATCCGGAACGCCGCCTCGTGCGGCTCGCAACCCGCGAGCTCGGCGAGCTGCTCGTCGTAGGCCGAGCCCTGGGAGAGCGCCGCCGCGAAGATCGTCGGGTTGGTCGTGACTCCGACGACGCCGCGTTCGGCGACCAGGCGCTGCAGCTCGCCGGAGCGAATCAGGTCACGGGAGAGGTCGTCGACCCAGATCGCCACGCCCGCGTCGCGCAGGAGCGAGATCGGGCCGGGCAGGTTCTCGGACGTGGGGATCAAGGCGCTCCTTACCTGGGGCTAGACGTCGGCGGTGCCGCCCTCGGTCGGCTTCGCGGGAGCCCCCGGCGCCGCGGACTCCACGGCGGAGATCGACTCCCGGACGGCGGTCACCACAGCCTCGCTGGTGATGCCGAACTCCGCGTAGAGCCGCTCGTAGTCCGCGGACGCGCCGAAGTGCTCCACCGAGATCGAGCGTCCGGCGTCGCCGACCAACTCGCGCCAGCCGAGTGCGACGGCCGCCTCGACCGACACGCGCGCCCGGACGTCGGCAGGCAGCACCTGGCTGCGGTACTCGTCGGCCTGCTCGTCGAACCACTCGCGGCAGGGCATCGAGACCACCCTGGTCGGGACGCCGTCGGCCTGCAGTGCCTCGCGGGCCTCGAGCGCGATCTGCACCTCCGAGCCGGTCGCGAGCAGGATCGCCCGCGGTGCGCCCCCGTCGGCCTCGGCCAGCACGTAGCCGCCCCGCGCGGTCCCGCTCGCGGCGGCGAGCGTGCCGCCCTCGGCCGCGCCGTCCCCACGCTCGAACGTCGGCAGGTTCTGCCGGGTGAGGATGAGCCCGGCGGGCCGGTTCGTGCGCTCGAGGATGGTCCGCCACGCCCAGGCGGTCTCGTTGGCGTCGGCCGGGCGCACGACGTCGAGGCCCGGGATCGCCCGCAGCGCGGCCAGATGCTCGATCGGCTGGTGGGTCGGGCCGTCCTCGCCGAGGCCGATCGAGTCGTGCGTCCAGACGAACGTCACCGGGATCTGCATCAGCGCGGCGAGCCGAACGGCGGGCCGCATGTAGTCGCTGAAGACCAGGAAAGTGCCACCGTAGGCGCGGGTGCCACCGTGCAGGGTGATCCCGTTCAGGATCGACCCCATGGCGTGCTCGCGGACGCCGAAGTGCAGGGTGCGCCCGTAAGGGTTGCCGCTGAACGCCTTGGTGCTGCGCCCCTCGGGCAGGAACGACGGCTCGCCGTCCATCGTCGTGTTGTTCGAGCCGGCGAGGTCCGCCGAGCCGCCCCAGAGCTCGGGCAGCACCGGGGCGAGGGCCGACAGCACCTTGCCCGACGCCGACCGCGTGGCGACCGCCTTGCCGGCCGGGAAGACGGGAAGGGCGTCGGTCCAGCCGCTCGGCAGGGTCCGGGTCGACATCCGGTCGAAGAGCTCGGCGCGCTCGGGGTTTGCGGCGCGCCACGCGGTGAACGCCTCGTCCCACTCGGCGTGGGCCTGTGCCCCCCGGTCGGCGACGGCCCGGGCGTGCGCGAGGACGTCGTCGTCGACGGCGAAGGAAGCCTCGGGATCGAAACCGAGCACCTGCTTGACCGCGGCGACCTCGTCGGCGCCGAGGGCCGAGCCGTGAATGGCGCCCGTGTTCTGCTTGCCGGGGGCCGGCCAGCCGATGATCGTGCGCAACGCGATGATGGACGGCCTGCCGGTCTCGGCCCTCGCGGCCCGGAGGGCCGTCGCGAGGGCGCCGATGTCCTCGGTGTAACCACCCTCGCTCGTCCAGTCGACCCGCTGGGTGTGCCAGCCGTACGCGCCGTACCGGGCAAGGACGTCCTCGCTGAACGCGACGTCGGTGTCGTCCTCGATGGAGATCTTGTTGTCGTCGTAGATCACGACGAGGTTGCCCAGCTCCTGGTGGCCGGCGAGGGACGACGCCTCCGAGGTGACGCCCTCCATGATGTCGCCGTCGCTGGCGATCACCCAGATGTGGTGGTCGAACGGGCTGGTGCCGGGCGCGGCCTCGGGGTCGAACAGCCCGCGCTCTCGGCGCGCGGCCATCGCCATGCCGACCGCCGATGCGAGGCCCTGGCCCAGGGGCCCGGTGGTGATCTCCACGCCGTCGGTGTGCTGGTACTCGGGGTGGCCAGGGGTCTTCGAGCCCCAGGTGCGCAGCGACTTGATGTCGTCGAGCGACAGGTCGTACCCGGAGGCATAGAGCTGAAGGTAGAGGGTGAGCGAGCTGTGCCCGGCGGAGAGCACGAACCGGTCCCGGCCCGCCCAGCGGGAGTCACGGGGGTCGTGGCGCAGGAAGCGCTGGAAGAGCAGGTACGCGGCCGGGGCGAGGCTCATCGCCGTCCCAGGATGCCCGTTGCCGACCTTCTGAACCGCGTCGGCGGCCAGGACACGGAGGGTGTCCACGGCCCGGGCATCCAGGTCGCTCCACTCGATCGGTGCGGTGTCTTGGGACGCGATGGTGTTCAACGATCCTCATTCCTTCCCGGCGGCGGACGCCGAGGTCTCGGGTTGTGCTCCCGCGGCACGAGAGCGGAGGTGGTCCGGGTGCGCGATGGCGCGGGGCGGGGCCGATTGCCTTGCCCGAGCCTACCGGCGCCCGGGGGTCCGTTGCCGAACGTGCGCGGCGGCCAAGACGTACGATGGTCGCCTACCTTCACCGAACGGAGCCCTACCGACGTGCGCACCGCGACAGTCGCATCCGCCGGTGCGCAGCCGGTACGGCGCGCCGCGGGCGTGCGGCTGTCGGCCGCGCGTGCCGTCCGCGTGGCGGGCGGGTACCTCGCGCTGACCAAGCCCCGGATAATCGAGCTGCTGCTGGTGACGACGCTGCCTACGATGCTGCTCGCCGAGCGGGGGTTCCCTCCGGCTGGGCTGGTGATCGCGACGCTCCTCGGTGGTGGGTTGGCGGCGGGCTCGGCGAACGTCCTGAACTGCTACCTGGATCGGGACATCGACGAGTTGATGAACCGCACTCGTCGGCGGCCGTTGGTGACCGGCGAGATCTCGCCGCGGGCCGCCCTGGTGTTCGGCGGGGTGCTGGGCGTGGCTTCGCTCGTTTGGTTCGCCACCCTGGTGAACCTCGTCGCGATGGCGCTGACGCTGCTTGCCATCGTCGGCTACGTCGTGGGCTACACGATGCTCCTGAAGCGGCGAACCCCGCAGAACATCGTCTGGGGCGGCATCGCCGGTTGCATGCCGGTGCTGATCGGGTGGTCCGCGGTGACCGGGTCGTTGGCCTGGCCGCCTGTGGCACTGTTCCTGGTGATCTTCTTCTGGACCCCGCCGCACTACTGGCCGCTGTCGATGCGCTTCCGGCGGGAGTACGCCGCGGCGGGTGTTCCGATGCTTCCGGTGGTGTGCGACGACGTGACCGTGGGCCGGCAGATGATCGGCTACGCCGTGGCGATGGTCGCCAGCTCCCTGGTGCTGGTGCCGCTCGCGGGGATGTCCTGGGTGTACCTGAGCGTCGCTTTGGTGCTCGGCCTCTGGTTCGTCGGCACCACGGTCGGTCTCTGGCTCAGGGCCCGCTCGCCGCGCCCGCGGCGCAAGCTCGGTGAGATGCGCGTGTTCCACGGGTCGATCACCTACCTGACGCTGCTCTTCGCCGCCGTCGCCATCGACCCGTTCCTGATGTGAGCGCTCCGCCACCGGGTGCCTCCTCCCCGGCGCCCGTCGGGGGGGCGGTCACGCCGATCGATGAAGCGATTCAGGCCTATCTCGACCATCTGGCGGTCGAACGCGGCCTGGCCGGGAACACCCTGAGCGCCTACCGCCGCGACCTGGTCAGGTACGCGGGCTTCCTCGCGACGAGGAGCCGGACCGCACCCGCGGGCATCGACGAGGCAGACGTGCGAGCCTTCGTGACCTGGCTGCGCACCGGGGACGATCAGGCACCGGGCCTCGCCGCGTCGTCCACGGCCCGCGTCGTGGCGGCGGTGCACGGCTGGCACCGGTTCTGTGCCCTCGAGGGTTGGTCGCCGACCGACCCGGCCCACGGCGTGCGCCCGCCCGCGAAAGCCCGGCTCCTGCCGCGCGCCATGTCGGTGCAGGACGTCGAGCGCGTCCTGGCGGCCGCGGGGACCGGGGACGGTCCCGTGCCGCTGCGGGACGCGGCACTCCTGGAGCTGCTGTACGCGACCGGCGCCCGGATCAGCGAGATCGTCGGACTGGATGTGGACGATCTCGACCTCGGTGCGGACACCGGGTCCGCAAAGCTCCTCGGCAAGGGATCCAAGGAGCGCGTGGTGCCGGTCGGCTCGTTCGCGCGCGAGGCCGTCGACGCCTACCTGGTCCGGGGCCGGCCCGCCCTGTCGACCGCGGGCGTCGGGACGCCGGCGGTGTTCCTGAACACGAGGGGTCGCCGGCTGAGCCGGCAGAGCGCATGGGCAGTCCTCCGGCAGGCCGCGCGCAGGGCGGGGATCGCCGGCGCGGACCAGGTCTCCCCGCACGTGCTGCGGCACTCGTTCGCCACGCACCTGCTCGCCGGCGGAGCAGACATCAGGGTGGTCCAGGAGCTGCTGGGGCACGCGTCGGTGACGACCACGCAGATCTATACCCACGTGACCCCGGACTCGCTCCGCGAGGTCTACGCGACGGCGCACCCGAGGGCGCTCGGCTGAGCCGGCGCGGGCGGGCTGCGGTAGCCTCGGCCCGTGACCAAGCCCGGGGCGGACGCCGCCGTCGACCCCGCCGGGCGCGTGCTGCCGGACTTCCCCGATCCGACGCCGCTGAGCGGCCATGGGCCCGCCCGGATCATCGCCCTGTGCAACCAGAAGGGCGGCGTCGGCAAGACCACTTCGACGATCAACCTCGGCGCGGCCCTGGCGGACTACGGGCGACGAGTTCTGGTGGTCGACTTCGATCCGCAGGGTGCGGCGTCGGTCGGGCTCGGGGTGAACCCGAATGACCTCGAGCAGACGGTGTACACCCTGCTGATGAGTCGGGACACGAAGTTCTCCGAGGCCGTCCGGCCCACCGCGATCCCCGGGCTGGACCTGCTCCCGGCGAACATCGACCTCTCGGCCGCCGAGGTGCAGCTCGTCGGCGAGGTGGCCCGGGAGTCCGTCCTGGCCCGGGTGCTGCGGTCTGCCGAGGACGACTACGACGTGATCCTCATCGACTGCCAACCGTCGCTCGGGTTGCTCACCGTCAACGCCTTGACGGCCGCGCACGGCGTCCTCATCCCGCTCGCGTGCGAGTTCTTCGCCCTGCGCGGCGTCGCGATGCTGATCGAGACGGTGGAGAAGGTGCGCGACCGGCTCAACCCGCGGCTGGAGGTCGACGGCATCCTGGCGACGATGTACGACCAGAGGACGCTGCACTCCCGCGAGGTGCTGGAGCGGGTCCGGGAGGCCTTCGGCGATCAGCTGCTGCACACGGTGATCGCCCGGACTGTCAAGTTCCCCGACTCGTCGGTGGCCGCGGAACCGATCACGACGTACGCGCCCACGCATCCGGGCGCCGATGCCTACCGCCAACTGGCGCGAGAGCTGGTTGCCCGCGGCGATGCCGCCTGAGCAGCCGACCAGGCCTGTCGCCGGCGAGGGCACCGGCTTCGAGGTGCACCTGGACAACTTCTCGGGGCCGTTCGACCTGCTGCTCAGCCTGATCTCGAAGCACAAGCTCGACATCACCGAGGTCGCGCTGGCCCAGGTGACGGACGAGTTCATCGGCGCCGTTCGCGCGGCGGAGGCCCGCAGCGCGCCCTGGACCCTCGGGCAGCTCAGCGAGTTCCTGGTGGTCGCGGCGACGCTGCTCGACCTGAAGGCCGCCCGCCTGCTCCCGTCCGGCGACGTCGAGAGCGCCGAGGACCTGGCCATGCTGGAGGCGCGCGACCTGCTGTTCGCCCGGCTGCTGCAGTACCGCGCGTTCAAGGAGGTCGCGGGCACGTTCGGTGCCCGCCTGCACGACCAGGCGCGTAGCCTGCCGAGGCAGGTTCAGCTCGAGCCCCACCTGGCGGCGCTGCTGCCCGAGCTCGTGCTGGAGATCGGTCCCGGCGAGCTTGCCGTGCTCGCCGCGCATGCACTGCGGCCCCGCCCGGCGCCGACGGTGGCCCTCGGACACCTGCACGCACCCGCGGTCAGCGTGCGGGAGCAGGCCGCCGTGCTTGTCGACCGGCTCCGCCGGATCGGTTCCGGCTCCTTCCGGACCCTGGTGGACGATGCGGACGGGACGCCGGTAGTGGTTGCGCGGTTCCTGGCGCTCCTGGAGCTGTTCCGCGAGGGCGCCGTCGCCTTCGACCAGGTGAGTCCGTTGGGCGAGCTCACCATCCGCTGGACCGGCGGCGACGCCGAGGTGACCGTGGCCGACGGGTACGCCGGCACGCCCGAGGATGCGCCGCCCGGGAGTCGGGCGCCCGACGACGACGCGCCGGTGCCCGACGACGACGAGGAGCGCACGTGACGATCGAAGAGCCACCGGGACCCGACGAGCTGGCGTTCGAGGTCGCCGACCTGCCGGGTGGGGCCGCCGCGGCCCTCGAGGCGGTGCTGATGGTCGCCGACGAGCCGGTTCCGACGTTGCAGTTGGCAGCTGCACTCGGCCTGCCGACCGCCCGGGTGACTGCCATCCTCGCCGAGCTCGCCGCGGAGTACCGCGGCGGTGATGGGCGGCGGCCGCGCGGCTTCGAGCTACGCGAGGTCGGCGGCGGGTGGCGGATCTACTCCGCGCCCGCGCACGCGGACGTCGTCGGTCGGTTCGTGCTCGAGGGCCAGGCCGCCCGGCTCACGCAGGCAGCCCTGGAGACGCTCGCGGTGATCGCCTACCGGCAGCCGGTGACCCGCGGCCAGGTCTCTGCCGTGCGGGGGGTGAACGTCGAGTCGGTCGTCCGCACGTTGCTCGCCAGGGGGTTGATCGCCCAGGTCGGCACCGAGCAGACGGGCGCCGTGCTCTACGGCACGACGCCGTACTTCCTCGAGCGGATGGGGATGGCCGGCCTCGACGAGCTGCCGCCGCTGGCGCCGTACCTGCCGGACCTCGAGACGCTCGACCCGGACCGGTTCGACGAGGGACTGCGGTGACGAAGGAGCAGCCGGCCCACGACCCGCAGGGGGTTCGCCTGCAGAAGGTCCTCGCCGGTGCCGGGCTCGGCTCGCGGCGGGCCTGCGAGCAGATCATCACCGCCGGCCGGGTGACCGTGGACGGTGTGGTTGCGCGCGAGCTGGGCACCCGGGTAGACCCGCGAACCGCCGTCGTGCACGTCGACGGTCTGCGCCTGCAGCTGGACCGGTCGGTAGTGACCCTCGCCCTGAACAAGCCCCGCGGCGTGGTCTCCACGATGAGCGACCCGCACGGCCGGCCGGCCCTGGACCAGTACGCCGCCGACAGGGGCGAACGGCTGTTCCACGTCGGCAGGCTGGACACCGACTCGGAGGGGCTGCTCCTCCTGACGAACGACGGCGAACTGGCGAACCGGCTCGCCCACCCCTCGTACGAGGTGGCCAAGACGTACCTGGTGACCATCGAGGGTCGGCCGAAGCCGGCGGTCGGCACCCGGCTCCGTGCGGGGGTCGAGCTTGACGACGGCCCAGCGGCCCTCGACCGGTACCGGGTGGTGGATGCCACGGTCGACGCGACGCTCGTGGAGGTCGTCCTGCATGAAGGTCGCAATCGGATCGTGCGCCGGATGTTCGATGCGGTCGGCCATCCGGTCACCCGGTTGGTCCGGACCCAGGTCGGGCCGGTTCGCCTCGGTGGGCTGCGGCCCGGGCAGACCAGGGAGCTCGGGCGCGAGGAGCTCGGTGCCCTGATGGCGGCCGTCGGTCTGTGAGACGGTGCACGCACAACCCCACGGGCGGGTAACCTCCGGTCGAGGTACCTAGGGACGGGGAGGCAGATGACGGTCCGCGCGATCCGGGGCGCCACGCAGCTGGACGTCGACGAGCGCGCCCACCTCTTCGCCCGGACGGCGGAGCTCGTGCAGGCGGTGCTCAGCGCCAACCGGATCACGAAGGACGCCCTGATCTCGATCCTCTTCACCTGCACACCGGACCTGCGCAGCGACTTCCCGGCGGCGGCCGCGCGCGAGATGGGACTGGGCGACGTCCCGCTCATCTGCTCGGTGGAGATGGACGTGCCGGGCTCGTTGCCCCGGGTGGTCCGCCTGATGGCCCACGCGAACCTCGAGGTGCCCCGCGAGCAGGTTCAGCACGTCTACCTGCACGGGGCGACCGTGCTGCGGCAGGACCTCGCCCAATGAGCGGGACGCGTCATGCCGCCACCCAGGGCCCGGTGCGGATCGTCGGGACCGGCCTGCTCGGGGCCAGCATCGGGCTCGCCCTGCGCGGCCTGGGCGTCGACGTGGTGCTGCACGACCCGTCGCGCACCGCCGTCCTCCTCGCGCGGGATGTGGGCGCCGGCCGACTACCGGGACCGGACGACGAACCGGTGCGACTCGTGGTGGTCGCCGCACCGCCCGATGTCACCGGCGAGGTGGTCGCGGCGGAGCTGAAGGCCAACCCGGACGCCGTGGTGATGGACGTGGCGAGCGTCAAGGGAGCGGTTGTCGGCGCCCTCGAGGCCACGGGCGCCGACCTCACCCGGTACGTCGGCTCGCACCCGATGGCGGGCTCCGAACGGACCGGCCCGACGGCGGCTCGACCCGACCTGTTCACCGGTCGCCCCTGGGTGGTGGTCGGTGGGCGCTCGACCGGACCGGCGATCCTCGCGGTGCGGAACCTGGTCGCCGACCTGGGGGCGACGCCCGTGCTGCTCGACGCGCGCACCCACGACGACGCCGTGGCCCTGGTTTCACACCTTCCGCAGATCGCGGCCAGCCTGGTGGCGTCCCGGCTGCGGGACGCCGAGCCGCAGGCCCTGGACCTGGCCGGCCAAGGGCTGCGGGACGTCACCCGGGTGGCCGCCAGCGACCCGGCGCTCTGGACCTCGATCCTCACCGCGAACGCGGCTGCGGTGCTCCCTCAGCTGCAGGCCCTGCGCGGGGACCTCGAGACCCTGATCGAGGCTCTCGAGGCCGCCCCGACGGGGGACTCCGACCCAGCGAGCTCGGGCGCCCTAGGCGCCATCGCGGGGACGATCGCGGCCGGGAACGCGGGAGTCAGCCGGATCCCGGGCAAGCACGGCGGCGCACGGCGGGAGTACGACGTGGTCACCGTTCTGGTCCCGGACACCCCCGGGGAGCTGGCGCGCCTGCTCGCGGACGTCGGGGCCGCGGGCATCAACCTGGAGGAGCTCGCGCTGGATCACGCGCCGCGTCAACCCGTCGGCCTGGCGGCGATCTCCGTGCTGCGCGGACTCCGCGAGGAGCTCGAGGCCGTTCTCGAGGCCCGAGGCTGGCGGTTGGCCGGATGACGCTTCCCGACGTCCCGCAGCGGGGCCTTGTGGTGGCCGTCGACGGCCCCTCGGGCTCCGGCAAGTCCAGCGTGTGCCGGGCGGCGGCGCGCAGCCTCGGCCTCGCCTACCTGGACACGGGCGCGATGTACCGGGCGGCCGCCTGGTGGTGCTCGGAGCAGGGCATCGACCTCGACCGGACGGACGTGGTGACGGATGCGGTCGCCCGGATGGATCTGCGGATGGGTCTCGACCCGGCGGGGCCGACGGTGCACGTCGGGTCGGCCGACGTCGCGGCCGCCATCCGCGCACCCGAGATCTCGGCGGTGGTCAGCAAGGTGGCCGTGAACCTGGACGTCCGAGCGAACCTCGGAGCGCGGCAGCGGGCGCTGATCGCTGCCGAGTGCGTTGGCGGCTTCAGCGGGGGCCGGGGCGTGATAGCCGAGGGGCGCGACATCACCACTGTCATCGCACCGGATGCGGACGTCCGCGTCCTGCTCACCGCGAGCGAGGAGGCGCGGCTGGCGCGTCGCGCCCTGGAGGTGCACGGCAGCGCCGACGCGTCGAGCATCGCAGCGACCCGGGACCACGTCCTGCGGCGGGACGACGACGACTCGACCGTCGTGGAGTTCCGCACGGCGGCCGACGGTGTCGTCACGCTCGACTCGTCCGCGCTGACCCTGGACGAGACGGTGCAGGCGCTGGTGACCATCGTCAATGCCGGGCTGAGCCGACCGTGAGCGACGCACCGAGGATCCCCCGACGGATCGGCCCCGGTTGGGCCCGCCTCGTCGGCCGCTTCATCGCCCGGGCGTTCTGGAACACGCGCATCGTCGGTGCCGACCGGGTTCCGCGGACCGGCCCGGTGATCATCGCGTCGAACCATCTCGGGCTGGCCGACGGCCCGCTGATGATCGGTTGCTGCCCGCGGGGGACACACATCCTGGTCAAGGTCGAGCTGTTCCGCAGTCCGATCGGCTTCCTCTTCCGGGCGTCGGGTCAGATCCCGGTCGACCGCCGGAACGGGCGGCCCGCACTCGCCACGGCGCTCGCCCTGCTCGGCAGGCAGCGCGTCGTCGGGATCTTCCCCGAGGGCAACCGGGGTCGCGGTGACGCCTCGAGCGCCCGGGCGGGGGTGGCCTGGTTGGCGGTCCGGTCCGGGGCACCCGTGGTGCCGGTGGCGATGCTCGGCACCCGGCGCACCGGCGAGAGCGTGCGGCGCATCCCCGGGTTCCGGCGCAGGCTCCTCGTCGAGTTCGGCGAGCCGTTGCAGCTGCAGGGACTCGCCGGGTTGCCGCAGCGGGAGGCGGTCGGGCTCGCCCAGGAGCACCTGCGCGTCGCGCTGGCCGAGCATGTGGTCGGCGCCGCCGCGAGGACCGGCTTCGACCTGCCCGTGGACGGGCCGGAGTAACCGGTTCGTCCCTGAGGGGTGGGTCACGGGAGGATGGGCCCATGACCGACGCGCCCGCAGAGACCCCGCCAGGGACCCCAGGCCCCGAAGCACCCGAGACGCCCGAGGAGGCGGCGCGGGAGCGCGCCCTGCGCGCCGGCCTCGCCGAGTACGAGCTCGCCGCCGAGGACGTCGACCTGCTCGAGGGCCGCGGCATCGAGGGGCACCGGACCGGACCGGACGGGCCGCTCCCCGTGCTCGCGGTCGTCGGGCGGCCGAACGTCGGCAAGTCCACCCTGGTCAACCGGGTGCTCGGCCGGCGGGAGGCCGTCGTCGAGGACACCCCCGGGGTGACCCGGGATCGAGTGAGCTACCCCGCCGAGTGGGCCGGCAGGCGCTTCACGGTGGTCGACACCGGCGGCTGGGAGGTGGACGTCGCCGGTATCCACGCGCGGGTCGCCGAGCAGGCGGAGGTCGCCGTCGACCTCGCGGACGCGGTGCTCTTCGTGGTGGACGCGACGGTCGGCCCCACCGCGACGGACGAGAAGGTCGTGCGGCTGCTGCGGAAGGCGGGCAAGCCGGTGGTGCTCGCCGCGAACAAGGTGGACAACGTCGCTCTCGAGGCGGAGGCGGCCGCGCTGTGGAGCCTCGGCCTCGGCGAGCCGTACCCGGTGTCAGCACTCCACGGACGGGGCTCCGGGGACCTGCTGGATGCCGTCCTCGCGGTGCTCCCGGAGGTCTCCGCCTTCGGGGGGGTGCTGGAGGAGGGCGGACCCCGCCGGGTCGCGCTCGTCGGTCGTCCCAACGTCGGCAAGTCGAGCCTGCTGAACGCCGTCGTCGGCGCCCAGCGGGTCGTGGTGGACGACGTGGCGGGCACCACCCGGGACCCCGTCGACGAACTGGTCGAGCTGGGCGGGCGGACCTGGTGGTTCGTCGACACGGCAGGGATCCGGCGGCGGGTGCACCAGACCCACGGCGCCGACTTCTACGCCGCGCTGCGGACGCAGGCGGCGATCGAGAAGGCCGAGGTCGCGGTCGTGCTGATCGACGCGAGCGACTCCATCACGGTCCAGGACATGCGGGTCATCGCCCAGGTGGTCGACGCCGGCCGGGCCCTGGTGATCGCGTACAACAAGTGGGACCTGCTCGACGACGAGCGCCGCAAGTACCTGGAGCGGGAGATCGAGCGCGACCTGGTCCAGGTGCAGTGGGCACCGCGGGTGAACATCTCAGCCCGCACCGGGTGGCACCGCGACCGACTCGTGCCCGCCCTCGAGCGCGCGCTGGCCTCCTGGGACGCCCGGGTGCCGACCGGGCGCCTGAACGCCTTCCTGGGCGAGCTGGTCGCGGCGCACCCGCACCCCGTGCGCAGCGGCAAGCAGCCCCGGATCCTGTTCGCCACCCAGGCGGACATCCGGCCGCCGCGGTTCGTCATCTTCGCGTCGGGGTTCCTGGAGGCGGGCTACCGCCGGTTCATCGAGCGGAAGCTCCGGGAGACGTTCGGGTTCGAGGGCTCGCCGCTGTCGATCTCGGTGCGCGTCCGGGAGAAGCGGAAGCGATGAGTCCTGAGGCGAGCCAGCGCACGGTCCTGCTGCGCTGGGGCCTGCCGCGCGACCCGGCCGCCTCGTCGCACCTGGCCACGTTCGTGGTGGCCACCGTGGCGGCCGTCCTGCTCACGCGGGCCTTCCTCGCGGCCGCCGGGTACCCGCAGATCGGCAGCGACGGCTTGCACATCGCCCACGTGCTGTGGGGCGGCCTGCTGATGGCGGTTGCCTTCGTGCTGCTGCTCTCGTTCGCCGGCCCCGTGGTTCGACCGATCGGGGCCGTCGTCGGGGGAGTGGGGTTCGGCCTCTTCGTCGACGAGGTCGGCAAGTTCGTCACCGCCGACAACGACTACTTCTACGAGCCGACGGCGGCGCTCATCTACGTCGTCGTCGTGGCGCTGGTGCTCACGGCGGAGATCCTGCACGGTCGGCGACCGCACCATCCGAGCGAGTACCTGGCGGGCGCGGCCGATTACGCGGTAGCCGGTCTGGCGGGCGGGTTCACGCCCAGGGCGCGGGCGGAGGCCCAGGCGATGCTGGCCCGCGCGGGCAAGGTCGCCGGAGCCGCCGAGGTCGGGGCCGTCCTCGACGCGGTCGAGGAGGACGAGGCGGAACTGCCCAGGGTGGCGGTCCTCGGGGCCGCCGTCGTGCGCGTGATGCGTTGGCTCGTGACCGCCCGGTGGGTGCCGTGGGTGACCGTCGGGGTGCTCCTCGCCGCACTCGTCGGCACGGTCGGCGCGGGCGTCGCCGCGTGGCTCGGTGGCGCCGACGTGCCGAGGTGGATCGTCGGAGGGCTGCTGCTGAGCGGTGCCGTGTCGGCGACGTTCGCCGCGCTGGGGATGGTTGCTCTGCTGCGCCGGCGGCGGATGCGGGCGTATCTCATGTTCCGGCGCGCCGTCCTGGTCAGCCTCCTGGTCACCCAGGTCTTCGTGTTCCGGATCGAGGAGTGGTCGGCGGTCACCGGACTGGTGATCGACCTGGTCGTGCTGGGACTCATCGCGGCGGAGCTCCAACAGATGGAGCGTGCGGTCGCCGTTGAGCCGCTGCGGTAGAGTACTCGCGGCTCGAAAGGGCCGTTCGGGATGTGGC